>JBOHVS010000168.1:0-53627 GCA_050735975.1 Binatia bacterium
GAAAATGAATTGAGACAACGTTTTGTTACTGCCTGGCGGTCGCGTTGATCAAAGTAGTTAGCAGCGCAACACTATCATTTTCATCCGCGGTGTTGTACCGACTGGTACATGAATTACTCTGTGGTGATAAAGTTCTCGTAATTCGCCTTTTTAGAGGTTCCTATGACGTCACGACAACTATTTAAACAATTTCTCAAACGCGACGAACTCCTGGTGGCCCCCGGTTGTTTCGACGGTCTTTCGGCGCGCCTGGTGCAGGAAGCGGGCTTCGAAGCAGCCTACCTCAGCGGCGGCGCGCTGGCGCGCAGCATGGGCATTCCTGATATCGGCCTCGTCACTATGTCGGAAGTGATCGAGCGCGCCGCTCAAGTCGTCTCCGTAGTGAGTATTCCCGTGATCGCGGACGCAGACACCGGCTATGGCAACGCCATCAATCTAGTGCGAACGGTGCGCGAGTACGAGCGAGCCGGGGTCGCTGCAATCCATATCGAAGACCAGATCACTCCCAAACGTTGCGGGCACCTCGACGGTAAGGAAGTCATTCCGCTTCCTGAAGTAGAGAAGAAGCTTCAAGCGGCGCTCGCCAGCCGCACAGACCCGAACTTCTGTATCATTGCGCGGACCGATGCTCGCGGGGTGCACGGCTTCGATGACGCGATCAATAGAGGCCGAGCATTCGCCAAACTCGGAGTCGATGCCGTCTTCATTGAAGCCCCGCAAACGGAGGCCGAACTGGAAGAGATCCCGCGCGCCGTTCCCGGCGTTCCACTCCTCGTCAACATCTTCAAAGGCGGCAAGACACCCATGTTGCCGGCCGACCGGCTACAAAAGATGGGTTACCGAATCGCGATCTATCCGTCGGAAACTCAAAGAGCCGCGATTTATGCAATGCGACAAGCCCTGAGCCTCCTCAAACGGGAAGGCACGACCGAAGCAATGGACGATGCCCTGACAACGTTCAAAGAGCGTGACAACGTCGTCGACCTCGACGGCTGGCAGCAACTGGAGAAACAGTACTTGGCCGTTGACAGCGAAAAGTCATAGCCTGATCCCGGCGGAACTCCCGCCGCAAGAATCTTAGGCGTGCCCGAATCTGTTCGGAACTTGCGACACCTGCCGCAGCAATTTACCTGTAGTTGTCCTAAAGTTGCGACACAACGCCTTTCGTGAACCTTGCTGTTATCAAATTCTGATAACAATCGCGGGGCATTGTTATTGCACATCGTCAAATCCGACCGTGACAAGGATTTCTAGCTACGCGCTCGAAATGGGACATTATGCGCGTTTCAACGATTTTCGAATTTTCCTCATTTCTGTCATTCCGAACGAATGTGAGGAATCTAATCCGAGAACTGCAAAACGAAAAAACAAGATTCCTCGCCCACGCTCGAAATGACAGATAAGGTCGCAATGACGCCCTTTTGTCATTCCGAGTAGGTGAGGGTCTTCGGCTGCTTTTCACAGTCTGGCTCCGTGAGGGACCTTGCGCCAAATTGAACCACTGCCAGACTTTCCCTAAGGTATGTAATGACTGCAAAAGCTGAGGTGTCGATGAAATATCGTATCGCGATTTCGGGATCCTACGGCGGCATGAATCTCGGCGATGAGGCCATTCTTGAAAGCATGCTAAGGGAGCTCCGTGCCTCGCTCGATGTCGACGTTGTAATCTTCTCATACAATCCAAAGGACACGGAACAAAGACACAAGGTCCGGGCGGTTCCAATCCGCGAGATGCATAAAGACGACGTTCTCAACGAGCTGCGCAAGCTGGATCTGTTCGTTCTCGGCGGCGGCGGGATCCTGTACGATGAATCCATAGAAATCTTCCTGCGCGACGTGATCTGGGCCAATGAGTTGCACATTCCGGTGATGGTTTATGCCGTGAGCGTCGGGCCGTTGAAAGCTCCTGAATCAAAACAACTCATCACCCAGGTGCTCAACCGGGTCGAAAAAATAACCGTGCGGGAGCGCGAAGCAAAAAGAATGCTGCATGATCTCGGAGTCACTCAGGAGATTGAGATTACCAGCGATCCCGGTCTTCTGTTGAAGCCTCAGCCGTTTACCAAGGAAATGCTGAAAAAAGAAGGCATCAGCGCCGACACGCCGCTGGTCGGTTTTTCGGTGCGCGAGCCCGGACCGGCGGCGCCTGACCTAAACATCGAGCAGTACCACGCGGTGCTTGCCAACGCGGCCGATTTCATGGTGGAGCGTATCGATGCGCAGGTGGTTTTCGTCCCGATGGAGTTGGGTGAGCATAAGGATCCGCAGCATTCGCACGCGGTCATCTCGAAGATGGCCAACGCGCAGCGGGCAAGCGTGCTCAAAGGACAATATACCTCCGGCGAGGTGCTCGGGTTGGTGAAGCACCTGTCTTTCGCCGTGGGAATGCGGCTTCATTTCCTGATTTTCGCCGGCATACAGAACGTTCCGTTCGTGCCGCTACCCTACGCGGCAAAAGTTTCGGGTTTTTTGTCGGACCTGGAGATGCCGATGCCGCCAATCGCGGCTCTCAATGTCGGCAAGCTGTGCGCTTTCCTTGACCGCTCGTGGGATTATAGGAACCGGATCAAGAAGCAACTCGAAGAGCGAGTTCCTCCGCTGCAGGAGCGCGCCAAAACAACCAATCGGCTACTTTGCGATCTGTTGCGTTCTTTGAAGCCAAACCAAATCGAACCGCCGAAGTAATTTGGCTGGAGAAAGCATCATGCCTCCTCTTACCCGCCCGAACACTCCCATTTCCGTCAGCTTGCGACCGCGCACCGCGCAGGTTGCCGCCGACACCGGCGTCCTCGTGATCGGCGGAGGACCGGCCGGCCTTGGGGCCGCTCTGGGCGCTGCAAATGCCGGCGCCCAGGTCATATTGGCAGAGCGATACGGATTTTTGGGCGGCAATGCGACCGCTTCTCTCGTTATGCCGCTCATGTCTTTCCATACGCAAAAACCGCGGGAGGAGAAACCGGGCAGGGTCACTCTCCTTCCGACGGACCATGGACCGGGCGAACCAGTGGTGGCAGGGGCGCTGGCGACTCTTTTGAACCGGTTGGTGCAAGCCAACGGAGCCATCATCCCTTCACTTGAGACCGGCTACGTTGTTCCCTTCGATCCTGAGATATTCAAACTGGTTGCTCTGGAACTGTTGGATGAAGCCGGCGTGCATTTTCTTTTCCACGCGTTGGCAACTGATATTCTCAATGATGATGGCGTCACGGGCGTCGTATTCGAGACCAAATCCGGTCCCGTCGTGATTCGCGCCCGGGTGATTATAGACTGCACCGGGGATGGGGACATCGCCGCACAAGCCGGCGCCCCTTATGAAATCGGTAGAGATGACGACCGGCTCGTCCAGCCGATGACGTTGATGTTTCGCGTCGCGGAATTTCAGCGGGCGGCTTTCAAAGCCTATGTCAAGGAACATCCCGACGAATGGCGCGGCGTCCACGGCCTTTGGGATCTTATCCGCAGGGCCGCCGCGGATGGAGAGCTTCAATTATCCAGAGAGGATATGCTTTTCTTTGCGACCCCCCATGAACGCGAAGTCAGCGTCAACAGCACGCGCGTAACGAAAGTCCTCGGTATCGATGTTTGGGACCTCTCGTACGCCGAATGGGAGAGCCGCCGCCAGTTGCGTCAGATCGCGGCGTTCCTGCGCCGATACGTGCCCGGGTTCGAGAAGGCTTACGTCGTGCAGAGCGGCGTGAATATCGGAGTCAGGGAGACCCGAAGATTTCTCGGCGATTACCAATTGAGCGCTGATGATATTTTGCAGGCGCGAAAGTTTCCTGATGTAATCGCCCGTAGCACCTACCCGGTGGACATTCACAATCCGGAAGGCACCGGCACAACCCTCAAACGCATACCGCCCGGAGAAGCTTACGACATTCCCTTGCGATGTCTTTTGCCTCAGAAAGTCGACGGAGTTATCGTTGCCGGCCGTTGTATTTCCGGCACCCACGAAGCCCATTCTTCGTATCGCGTCATGCCGGTATCCATGGCGACCGGGCAGGCGGCGGGGGTTTGCGCCGCGCTCGCGGTTCGCTATGGAAAATCCCCCCGATCCATACCGGCGGCGGACGTTCAAAACGAGCTCATTCGTCAAGGCGCCGACTTGCGCGGCGCGCGGTAACCGCTCCTTTGAGCGCTTCTGTCATTCCGAACGAATGTGAGAAATCTAGTCCGAAGACAAAGAACAATGCAAAACAAGATTTCTCCCTACGGTCGAAATGACAAGAACGGGTCGAACAGGGACGCCTCATTGTCATTCCGAGTGAGCGGAGCGACGAGGAATCTAAGCCGAAATGACAGATTTAGCTCGGAATGACCCGGATTGTTGACTCCGACGTGATGAGTTGCGGAACCCATCCTACTCCCTGCCAGGCTCGCGCGTGCCGCCTCATGACCGAGCTTGCCGCGGTAGCCTTGACATTGCTTTCCTCACTGCCATAACGTCGCTCCGATCCATACCTCTTCACCAAAAGGAGAAACTTCGATGAGTTCACCTGACCCGCGCTTCAATGTTATCGAGGCTACCATCGACGGCATACACAGGGCTTACCGATCCGGCCGGCTCACGGCGCGCCAACTGGTGCAGATGTATCTGGATCGCATCGAGGCCTATGACAAGCAAGGGCCGGCAATCAACGCCATTATTACGATCAATCAGAACGCGCTCGAAGAGGCGGACGGTCTCGACGCCGCATTCAAGGCTTCCGGATTCGTCGGGCCGCTGCACGGGATTCCGGTCGTAATGAAGGATCAGGGCGACGTCAAAAGCATGCCGACGACCTTGGGTTCTGTATTGTTCAAGGAATACTATCCGGATCGAGATGCGTTTGTCGTCGAGAAACTGAAAAAAGCCGGCGCGATTGTCTTGGCAAAGACTACGCTCGGTGAATTAGGCGCCGGCGATACCCATGGTTCCCTGTTTGGATCGACCCGAAACCCGTATGACTTGGATCGAACCGTCGGCGGCTCATCCGGCGGTTCCGGGGCAAGCGTATCCGCCAACTATGCCGCCGTGGGCATTGGACAGGAGGGCTTTGCGTCCATCCGCAGGCCATCGACCTGGAACTGCATCGTCGGCATGCGGCCCACAGCCGGTCTTGTCAGCCGGGGCGGCGTCTATGCCGGCTGGCCGTCCGTCGCGGGATCTCTGGGCCCTATGTGCCGCACTGTCACCGATCTGGCGAAGCTTTTAGACATAATGGTCGGTTACGATCCGGAAGATCCGTTGACCGCCAGAGGCGTGGGCCAGGTTCCCGGCACGTACACGAAATTCCTCGATAAGAACGGCTTGAAAGGAGCGCGTCTTGGCGTTCTCCGCGAATCTATAGGTTTTCATGCCGAACCCGATTCCGCAGACTTCAAAAAAATCACCGAAGTTTTCGACAGAACGATCGCGGAACTGAAAGCCGCCGGCGCCGAGATCGTTGATCCAATCGTCATTCCAGACCTGAAGCCGTCCCTGGCAAAACGCGCCGGAAGCTTCGCTGACGAAGAGGAAGCCTTCAAAGTCTACCTTGGCAGAAGCGCTAACCCCTCCTATAAATCCCGCGAAGAGGCAAAGCGATCTTCAGAGTTTCCAAAGGTCGGGAGGGGCGCTCGGGACCGATGGGAAAGAAGGGCGGAACCGAGCGCGCACTATGAGTATCTCAAAGCCCGCGATGAAATGATGACGGCCGTGCTCAAGGTTATGGCGGATAACAAGTTGGACGCGATCGTGCACAAAGCCGTCGAGCACCAGCCGACCCTCATCAAGGACGGAATCAACCCGCCTTACGTCGATCAAAAAGGCGCCCCGCATCTGAACACGTTTCTGGTATTTGTTCCTTCGATCGTCGTGCCCGCCGGTTTCACGCGCGAGAACCTGCCGGCCGGGATTACCTTCCTCGGGCGTCCTTATGACGACGGCAACATGATCAAGCTCGCCTTTGCCTACGAGCAAGCGACGCACCATCGCCGTCCGCCCGCGAGCGTGACGCCGCTCTAAAGAAAATGGACTGCCTTGCGGGAATTGAGTCCGTAGCGAGCAAAATGACAGGAGCACATGGGAGTTTTCAACACATGGGAGTGTTCAACATTGACGCCACAAGATATTATTCGATACTGTTAGCAACGGGAGCAGGCTGGGCTGGGCACGATAAGGTGGGATGAAAAACTCCTGCCGCGGGAGGTGTCTTTATGAAACAGTTCCGAATAGAACCGCATGGCCGCCTTCAGGAATGGGTCGCTGACGAAAAAGGATACTTCAAGGACGAGGGATTGGAGTACGAGTTCTTAGACTCGTACGCAGCGGCAGCATCCGGTTACGCTCTCGTCCAGTCCACGGAGGGGGCCGCGCCCGAAGTCAAGCGCGGCGCCTTCGAGAATATGGAGCGGGGCCGCGTCGCCGACATTAGCTGCGCCTGCCATTGGGCGGTGAACATGGCCTCCTCGACCGGGCATGGCCGCATGTGGGGGCACGCCTATTCCGTCACGCCTTCGGCCATCGTCGTGCCGCCGGAGTCCTCGATTCGAAAGTCCCGCGACCTGGCCGGTGTGGAAGTGGGGGTGGGATATCACTCCGGTAGTTATTTCTCGGCGATCCAAGCATTGGAGAAAATCCTCAAGCCTGACGAGCTCAAGCTGCGCTTTATCGGCCAGCCTCAAGATCGCTTGGCCGCGCTGTTGGACCGCAAGGTCGATGCTGCGAACATGTTCGGCGCCCCGCTGTATGTCGTTGAACAGCAGGGTTTTCGAAAAATCCTTGACACGACATTCATGATCGGGTTCCTGTTACATGCGGACGTGGACCCGGATGATGTTAAACGCTACTTTAACGCGCTGCAGCGCGCGCAACGAGACATCGACCTGGAGCCGGAGCGCTACAAGCATTACTTCCTTAAGGAGTTGCCGGCGAAGTATCGGGACTTGATTGATGTCGGCGGGTTTGGACCGGGAGAGCGCCTGGTGTTCGAGCCTTATACGCGGGAGATGTTCGAGCAAACGCATCGGTGGATGGAGCAGGCAAAGCTCTTCCCCGAGGGTCAGGTTGGCGCGCGAGACTATGACCGTGCGGTCTCCGCGGATGGATGATCCCGGCGCACTCCGCTGCCAAGAGCATTGAGAGGCCCTCATAACCAGAAAGCCACGACCGGAGCTCCTCAGCAGCAGTCTTGAGCCATTAGGCACTCTCCGCAAAAAAGACCACGAAATCTCATTTCACCGCAGAGGCGCAGAGCACACAGAGACGGAAAACAATTTAACCGCAGAGAACACAAAGAATTCAAAGTTGATTCTATGCGACCTTTGAGTTCTTTGTGGTTAACAATATCCGAGTAGTCTCTGCGACCTCTGCGTCTCTGTGGTTGAGTCCTATGGCATTGTGGGCGCATGCACCTGTAATTGACTGGGCGGATTCGCCGTGTTACGAAGCAAAAACACCATGAAACAACCAGGGAGATCTCTCAAGTTTGAAGAGCTTAAGTCACTGGATCTGCGCGAGCGTTCCACAGTGGGAGAAATTGTGGACGGGATGAGATACTGCGCGTTTGGCGCGCGAATGCTGGGCGAAGTTGCCGCGACGATCCATGAAATGATCAATTCGAAGGAGAGGCTGGTCCTCATCTACGGTGGCCTCGAAGATTCCCCCCTCGGCGCCCTTCTGCAACGATTCGTCGAAAACAAATGGTGCGTAAGGATCACCCGCCCGTCGCAGTACGCGAAGGGGGCAAAGGCCAAAGAAAACGCCATAGTCGTCGGCGGATTCTCGGAAAGATATGCCGAGGCGATCTATACGAAACCGGCTCGCGCGATCTTTATCAATCCATTCGACATGGCGCGCCCGGGACAAATCAAAGACGGCTACTTTCCCGATGCCGTATTTGCCGACCCGCGCTTCGTATTGCCGGTGATCTACCGGGCGCTCGAAGAATGGATCGACGGGACGCAAACGTCCGCAGGGCAATTGATAGGGGATCTTGATTCCTATGGCGGCGTGGCGTCACAAGTTGCAAACGGCGCAGCGGCGCTCCGCAAGATGGTCCGCGACAAAGACTGTTTTCGCTTTCTAACGATCAGCGGCGCCATGACCGTCGGCAAAATGGATTTCGTCATCTGCGAGATGATCGAGACGGGAATGATTCATGCAATCTCCTCCACCGGAGCGCTCATGGCTCATGGCCTGGTATCGTCCATTGGACTCAAGCATTACAAATACAATCCGGCCTATGATGACACGGCCCTTGCCCGCCGCAAGCTCAACCGCGTGACGGATACGCTCGAGCCTGAAACCAATCTCGACACCGTCGAGGAAGTTATAGGGGCGGTGATCGATCAGCTTGACGGCGCGCGCCCGATCAGTCCCACTATTCTAAACAAGCTGATCGGCGAGCACCTGGCGGAGCACTATCCGAATGAGCGCGGCATCTTGAAGTCCGCCTACATCCACGGCGTCCCCGTGTTCGTGCCGGCGTTCGTAGATTCGGAGCTCGGCAACGATATCTATATTCACAATCTCAAGCGCAAACGACGCGGCAAGAAACCGATTATGGTGGATCTTGAGCAGGACAGCGGCGAGCTGATCAGGTTGGTAACCGAAGCGAAGCGATTCGGAATTTTTACTATCGGCGGCGGCGTGCCGCGAAACAACGTGCAAAACGTCGCGCCGTTGATCGAGATCATCAACGAGCGTTTGGGCGCCATCTACCCGGAGCGTCGGTTCACCTACGGCATAAGAATCTGCCCCGACAGGCCTCACTTCGGACATCTTTCCGGATGCACGTACTCCGAAAATGAATCCTGGAGAAAAGCAGTGAAAAACGGCGTCTATGCCGAGATCCAAGCCGACGCCACCCAAGTCTGGCCGTTTGTGGTGAAATACATCATGGAAAGCGACAAGGCTCCGTTCGCTCGTCGCGCATGACAATTCTTGACCGATTCATCACACATTTAGGCCTTCCTGAGTAACAATCGCTACCCTGTCTTGCCCTGATGTACCTTGGGATTCTTTGGTACATCTCTTGCCCGCTCTTGAAAAGAGCGCATTGTGCCAAGCGTTCCAGCAGTTCAATCCGTCGCTGCGCAACGGCGAACCGGTCAAACCGGTTTGAACGTTTTTAACAGTTTAAACGGTTGAACTATTTTCTATGCTCCCATACTCCAACACCCAATCGCGCTCACCAGAGGAAGCCGATCGAGCCAGGCCGGCAAATCCCGACCGCATGAAGCGCTGGGGTATCATTGTTTTCACGGCGATTCTCTTGCTCTTCGCCACCGGCGCGCTTGGGTTCCGTATCACTGCGCAATTGCTCAAGGAAAAGGTCGTCGCGGCTCTCGGACCCGGAGGCAAAATCACCGAACTAAAGGTGAATTGGTCCTCTGTCGAGCTGATCGGGCTCGAAATACAGGGACCCGAAGGATGGCCGTCGCCACGAACGCTCCGCGCAGACCGGGTGAGGATCGTTCCCAGTCTTCAGAGCCTTCTGACGGACCAAATCCACATCGCGTCGATCACGCTAGAGAACCCGTACCTTTCCGTCTTGCGAGTTCCCGGGAAGCTGCTCATCCTGCCCAGTCTTTTGGAAGGCGAACGTCGAAAAGAATCCAACAGCGAACAGAGTTCGCCGCGCGCCGTGGTAATCTCGAAAATTGTTTTGCACGACGGCATTGCGGAGATTTTTGACGCGACGGTCAGCCAACCGCCGCTAAAGATCCGCTTGGAGGAGATCGAAGCCGTGGCGCGCGACGTCGCCCCGGTAAGTCTTCAGGAGAGAACCCGATTTGAGCTTACGGCGATTGCCAAGGGGAAAACGCGTGACGGGCAGTTAAAGGTTTCCGGTTGGATGGCGGCAAAGGGTCGAGACTCCTCATCGCATATCGTCATGAACAGCGTCGATCTGTTGAGTCTCGAACCTTACCTCGTCAAAAGAGGCGATGCCCGAATCAACGGGGGAACTTTGGATTTAAATCTCAAATCGGAGGTGCGGAACAACAACCTGGACGGGACAGGCAACATGATCATCAGGGAGCTGGAATTTGCGCCGTCGCAGAACTATCTCGCGACTTTCATGGGGTTGCCGCGGAACGCCGTCATCAGTTTTCTAAAAGACCATGAAAATGCGATCGACGTCGATTTTAATCTGAGCGGCGATATCCGCCATCCCAAATTTTCTCTCAACGAAACGCTTGCTACCCGAGTCGCCGCCGGCATGGCCGGACAACTGGGCGTGAGCATCAGGGGAGTGGCTGAAGGACTGGAAGCCTTGAGCCGCAAAAGCTTGGAAGGGGCCAGCGGAGCAGCGGGCGCGATTGGTTCCGCTTTCAAGGGCTTCTTCAATGCCGGTGGAGAGCGGTAAGTACAATTTAGTCAGTCGCTCTCGACCGCGCCTTTGCCCTTTTACCCGGCCTTTTTATTGAATCGGTCGGAAACTGCCGCAAGGTAGCCAAGTTAAGGGTTTATTGGCAATTTCGTTCCTCTCGTTTCGCTCTGCACTCATTGCACAGCTCGCCGGTACCCGGGGCCGTTACCTGCTCTTCGTAATCACTTGTTGGCCAGTTCGAGCAATTACTGCAAAAATGCCAGCTGTCACATGGTCTTCTTTTCCGGTAAGTAGCTGCCATACCTCTGCTTCCAATCGCGCTGTTTTTTCGAGACGATCCGGCGCCGAGTTACCCAGTGAAAAAACTTTAAGGTGTAACGAGAGGGGGAGGCCTGAATCTACGCCTTAGATAAGCGTTTTCTTAAAAACAGGCTATCCGTAATAGGATGATTTTGCCGTCGCATTGTAGGCATTGCTGTGTCGTTATTTTGACTACATTGCGGGATCGAATCCGTTGCTGGACGGTTTCCGGATGCCAAGTCAGAGGTGGGAGGTCAGACGTCAGAGATCGGAGATCCGGGGCTCCCTGTTCGCTGCTCGCAGCTCCTTGCGCTTTTGCAAGTTGGCACGTTGGACCGAGGCGATTGGGTTAGACGATCGATGCGGTTGACGTGCGGGCCTTGCCGGGTCAGTTTTTCCTAATTATTTCGCTCAGTTGTTCAAGGAGCCCTGATTGACTCTTTAAGATTTTTTCCGTCGCAAGCTCCATGCTGAACCATCCAGCGCGATCGATCTCGGGAAATTCTTTACGGTTGCCGGAACGCGGCGGCCACTCCATCGAGAAGGTAGAGCTCTTGATCGCTTCCGCTCTGCAATCGCTGTTGACCGCCCATGCGTAAACAATTTTTCCGCCGGCCTGCTTGACCGGCATCAATGCAATGAAATCCCCGGTGACTGAAAATCCGGTCTCCTCCTGAAACTCCCGCTTTGCCGCCTCCAGCGGGTCTTCATCTTTGTCAAATTCCCCTTTGGGTATCGACCACGCTCCGGCCTCCTTTTTCGCCCAAAACGGACCACCCGGATGCACGAGGAAGACTTCGATATTGCCATTGCGCCATCGGTAGATCAGTATGCCGGCGCTGTTCTTCTTCGCCATATTTTATTCCTTGCGTTGGATTCACTTACATTAGGGGCCAGAAAGGCCAACCTGACCATTGTTCACGTTGACATGCCGCTTCGATGTTGCATAGTATTTCACGTGCGCCAGAAAAGATCGCGCGCAAACCCGGGAGATGAGCTTATGGAAGCTAAAGCGAAAACTCTTATCATAGACGCGGACGCGCACGTGGTCGAGTCCGCCCGCACCTGGGACTACATGGACCCGTCCGAGAAACAATATCGTCCCATCCCTCTCGAGACCCGAGAAGACGCCGGAACAAAACTTCAATTCTGGGTCATCGATGGAAAGGTGAGAGGATTTCGCTTCCCGGCGTTTTCAGCCGCCGAGCTGGAGAGGCGCTCCAGGCTGGTCGGCCGAAAGTTCGCCGACGCCCAGGAGTCTCGCGAGCTGGGTAACGTCGATCTCCGTCTTGAGCACATGGACGGAAGCGGCGTCGATATCCAGGTCTTACACAACACGATGTTTATCGAGCCGGCCACGGACCGGGCGCCGGTCGAAGTGGCGCTGTGCAAGAGCTGGAACCGCTGGCTCGCCGATATCTGGCGTCAGGGCAAGGGCCGCTTGCGCTGGTCATGCATGGCGCCCACCTTGAGCATGTCGGATGCGCTCGACCAGATCCGCTTCGCGAAAGAAAACGGCGCGTGCGCGGTGCTGATGCGTCCGGTTGAAGGCAATCGTTTGCTCGCGGACCCGTACTTTTATCCAATCTACGATGAGGCCAGCCGGCTCGACATACCGATTGCTATCCACATTGCCAACGGCAACACATGGCTCAACGATCTATACCGTCACCCGGTGGGCATAGCCGCCACGTTTCACAAGTTCAGGATCCCCACTGTGGCCGCGTTCAGCGACGTGCTGCTCAGCGAGATACCCCAGGTATTCCCCAAACTACGTTTCGGCTTCATCGAGGCCAGCTCCCAGTGGCTGCCTTGGGTGCTGCACGAAGCGAAGAACCGCTTCAATACATTGGGGCGCGAATGGCCGGATAACTTCGCGCGCGAGTACCGGATGTTCGTTACCTGCGAAAACTCCGATGACTTGCCCTATATCGTCCAGCAAGCGGGAGAAGATTGTCTGGTCATCGGCACCGACTACGGCCATACCGACATATCGAGCAACGTCGATGCCATTAAGATCTTTCGGGAGAGGACCGATCTGCCGGCCGGCGTGAAGCAAAAGATTCTCAGTGATAATGCCCGAGTGCTGTACGGGCTGTAATCGATTTCAAAGTAAAACGCGCGAGAATTTTCGCCTTCCAGGGAGAATTTAAAAGATCCCCCGCATGAGCTAAAGCGCGGCGAGCAAGTTGTGTTCGAGCACCAATGATTCCCAATCGTAGGTAGCAAAAGGAGGATATATGTTTCAGAGACCGCTGTATCCCCGGCTGGCAATTGGCATTTTGCTTTGCCTCACAGCACGGATTGATCCTGCCTCCGCCCAAGAACCATTCTATAAGGGCAAGACGGTGCGCATTATTGTCGGTCTTTCGGCGGGGGGCGGCTATGACACCTACTCTCGGCTGATTGCCCGGCACATGGGCAAGCACATTCCCGGTAATCCGGTTGTCGCTGTCGAGAATATGACCGGCGCCGGGAGCGTGATCGCCGCGAACCATATTTACAATTTGGCCAAACCCGACGGTTTGACCATAGGACACGTCCTCGGCGGGCTGTTTCTGCAACAGCTCCTTGGGAAGTCAGGAATCGAGTTCGATGGCCGTAAGTTTGAGTATATAGGTGTTCCGGCTCAAGACAATTTTATAATCGGCTTATCCAAAGCGACCGCGATTACATCTGTGAAACAGTGGCTGGCGTCGAAGACGCCGGTCAAACTTGGCGGAGTTTCTCCGGGTGGCGGCACCGATGATCTTCCGAAGGTTCTCGCAGTCACTCTGAATCTGCCCATCCAACTGGTCACCGGCTATAAAGGCACTGCCCCAATCAGGCTGGCCTTCCACAGTGGAGAGGTTCAAGGGGTTTGTAACGCCTGGGAATCTTTCAGCGCGACTTGGCGCAAAGAGGTTGAGTCAGGACAGGTGGTCATGGTTCTTCAGGCAACCGTCAAAGCGCATCCGGACCTCCCCAAGGTGCCTGTCGCATTTGAACTCGCAAAAACGGCGGAGGCGCGAAAATTGATCCAGGCGGTTACCCGGGTTCATGGGCCTTCGGCCCGTCCCTATCTTCTGCCGCCGGGAACGCCCAAAGAACGGGTGCAGATTCTGCGCCAGGCCTTCATGGATACCGTGAAAGACCCGGAGCTGCTCGCCGAGGCTAAGAAAGCCAAGCTGGCCATCAATCCCGACAGTGGTGCAGAGCTGGAGCGAAACGTTAAGGAAATTTTCAATCTGGAGCCTTCGCTGGTCGCGAAGCTAAAGGAGATTCTAAAGTAGGCTTCTCGCCTGCCTTTTAGTGATGTTCAGTTTATGACCGGGTTAATAGCTCCCGAAGCCTATCCTCGCCAATGAATTCGGCCGCGAAGCGGGTGCGGGGGCTCTCGTAGATTTGGTCGGGGGACTCACCCTTGCTTGAAGGCGGGCATGACCTCTTTGGCAAATAGCCGCATCGACTTCGTGATCATATCGTGCGGCAGGCCGCCGAAGTTGAACGTGTTGGTCATGATGTTGAAGCTGTAATGTTTCATGGCATTGTGGATGACCTCGATGCACTGATCCGGATTACCGTATAGGTTCCTCCCTGAAGCGAGCATCGCAGCCCAATCTTGACTTTTGGGCTTTGCGTCTTCTCTCCGCCCGATCTTTGAGATCTCGTCGTAGCGCATGATTGCGGCTGTGGCCGCCTCTTCCGCGCGCCGCGGATTTTCGTCCACCCAGGTGCGGACGTGGAATTGGCAACGGCGCCTTTCCGGATCAAGGCCTGCTGCTTTCAGTCCCTCGCGCCAGGCTTCCACGCTTGGCCGCACTGTCTCCGGCGGATGCGGATGGCCGACGGTCATTATGTCGTAATTGTTCCGTCCCGCCCAAGCCAAAGTTTCCACCGACGTGCCGGCCACCCAAATCGGCGGATGAGGCTGCTGCACCGGGCGAGGGTAGAGTGAGATCTCTTCGAACCGCCAGAATTTCCCCTGGTGACTGAAGCGCTCGTTTGACCACGCTTTGAGAATTACGTCGTTCGCCTCTTCCATTCGCCGGCGACTACCTTCGCGCGGGATTCCGAAGACGCGATAATCGAGT
The DNA here is from genome assembly GCA_050735975.1 of Binatia bacterium. Lineage (GTDB taxonomy): Bacteria > Desulfobacterota > Binatia > UBA9968 > UBA9968 > DATMBL01. The sequence goes on from JBOHVS010000168.1 coordinate 14,669, forward strand.
GCCGTATTGCCTAAACCGATGCCGAACTCCAGCCGACCGCCGGAGATCACGTCCACCATGGCGTAATCTTCGGCCGACTGCAGGGGATGGCGCAATGGAGTGATCGCAATGCACGGCCCCAGCCGAATTTTTGATGTAAGCGTTGCCGCGCCGGCCAGCATTACGGCGGGGTTCGCGATGAGCCCTCCGTAGCCCAAGAAGTGATGCTCGTTGAACATGAAGCACTCCCAGCCCAACTCTTCCGCCAGCCGGACCTGTTCGAGAATCTGCTGGTAATAGACTTTGTAAGGCGGATCGCGATCGGGAAAGTAAGTGGTCAGTATGTTCATGTAGAACCGCATCGACCCTCCTCATGCGCCGCTGTTTTCAGATCCGCCGAATACGCTGCATGCGACGGGATGAACTATAGTGCTATCGACCGTTTAGTGGCAAGTTTAAGGTTAGGCTCAGATTGAGCGCAAGGTGGCTGGGTTGAGCCTAAGCCTCATCTAAAAGCGGTAGGGTTGAGGGCAAGTTAAAACGGACAAAGGCGCTCCGAGGGAGGATGAACTGTTTCAAGGCACCGTCGTAGTCCCCTTTTTTCTTTCCAGCCGGATCGCATTCCATGGCGTTTTCTGACGCTGAGTTATCTTCGATGGCCGGCGGTATCGGCAACATGAGCGCCACGCCGACCCATCGCCCGCGGTTCCCCCTCGGTCGTGTCCTCGGCCGTTTGATGCTCGATCTCGGCGTTAATTTCGGCTCCTAAAAGGATGCTATATACCGATAAGAGCAGCCACATCATCAATATCACCACTACGCCGAGCGACCCGTAGGTAGCGTTGTAGCTGGCGAAGTTACTCACGTAGAATGAAAACAAAAATGATCCGACGAGCCACAGGATGGTCGCGATAACCGCGCCCGAGCTAATCCACCGCCACTGCGGCTTGTTACGGCTGGGGCCGTAACGATAAAGCACGGCAAGCGCAAAGATCCCGCCCGCCGCCAGAAAGGGCCAACGCAAGTAATTAATGATCGCAGCGGCGAGATTCCCGAAGGGAAAGTTGGCGAGGACAGCAGGTACGCCAACAATAAGCCCTAGAAAGACTATCGCGAACAGTATACCCGCGAGTGTCAGCAAGACGGCCATTCCGTTGAGCTTGAAGAATCCGCGATTCTCATCTTCGTCGTAGGCGATGTTCATCGACTCGAACATTGACTTCATACCCTTGGCCGCGCTCCATAGAGCAATCAAAGTTCCGGCAATCAAGCTCCACCCCAACGTATGACCTTGAGATTGAGCGATCCGCTGAAGCTCATCGTTAACCAGTTGAGCGGCTTCGCCGGGCAAAACGGCTTCGATGCTTTGTATATGTTCCTGCAGATCGCCCGGATCAGTAACCAACCCATAGATCGAAACCATTGCCGCTAGCGCAGGAAAAATCGAGAGAAAGACATAGAAAGTAACTCCGCCGGCAATCATCGAAAGATTATCCTTGGAGACCTCTTCCTTCACACGGAAAAAAATGTCCTTCCATCCGGGCTTTGGAATCTCGCTCGGCCGGGTGGCCCTTCTTCCCCGTTCAGATTCGTTACTATCTTCGCGCTTAGCCATAAAGATCTCCGCAACAAGTAACGGTTACGCAACATCTGTGCCGCCAGTGTTGGTTTCCTCCACCAACGAGGCTTCGCTCGCGCCGGCGATTGTGCCGCCAGCGAGCATCGGAATCCCGAAAAGAAAAAATAGCGGCGACTCCGCCTCAGTTCAGAAAGCGACCTTTCCAGGCAAAATGGGAGTCCCACAAACGAGATTTGCCCCCCATGCTTCGTCCCACGTTGGTAACTTTTGCAGCCTCCTCGTACGATTGTCGAAGCAGGCCATTCCACTTCCAAATAATCGACCAGATTCTCGTCTGGACTCCTGACCGTCGATTTGATTTTATCGAATCAGTGCGATGAAAGCTGTTCGGATTCACAGGTTAGGATCACCCGAAGTCATCATTTGGGAAGATCTGCCAAAGCCGGAGCCGGGCGAAGGCGAGATCCTAATCGAGGTCAAGGCTGCCGGCGTCGGGCCGTGGGACGCGCTGGTCCGCAGCGGCAGGAGCGCTCTTCCGCAGCCGCTGCCGTGATTTTAGGATCCGATTTATCCGGCATCGTTGAGTCCATAGGTCCCAACGTGACGGGACTCAAAATCGGCGACGACGTTTTCGGCGTTACCAACGAGCGCTTCACGGGAGCGTACGCGGAATACGCAATCGCCAAAGCGGCGAGGGTCGCGCCCAAGCCTGCGACACTCAATTACGTTCATGCCGCCTCTGTTCCCGTCGTCGCAGTGACCGCCTGGCAAATGGTATTCGATCTCGCCCAGATCTCGCCGGGGCAATCCGTGCTCATTCATGGCGCTGCCGGCAATGTTGGCGCCTACGCCGTACAACTCGCTAAAAAGGCGGGAGCCCTCGTGATCGTCACCGCGTCCGGTAAAGATGCTCACTACGTAAGCGGTCTTGGCGCTGATGGCGTGATCGATTACCACGCGAGGCGTTTTGAAGAGCGTGTGAAGGATGTCGATGTCGTGATCGATACGGTGGGTGGACAAACTCTGGAGCGCTCTTATCGAGTGTTAAAGCGTGGCGGTATCTTAGTCTCGTCGGCCGCCAAGCCGTCCGACGAAACAGCCGAGCGATGCGGCGTTCGGGCGGTTTTTTTTCTCGTCCGGGTAACGACAGAGCGCTTGAACAGACTTGCCGGCCTGATCGACTCGGGAGAGTTAAAAACCGAAGTCGGCGAAGTGCTGTGGCTCGATGAAGCTCGCATCGGGCACGAAATGCTCGAAGGCGCGCCGCACCACCGCGGCAAAATCGTCATTAAAGTCAACTGACCCCTGTGCCTCGCTTCTGCTGGGAGGTTCATAGCGCTCCTCCCATTGCCCTGAACGCTTCCTTCACGTTAGCGTGCCCGCGTTCTCCATGACTCGGCTTGGTTGTCGCACGTCTATTCACCAATGCAATTCCTTAGTGGTTCCGTTTGGCGTCATTGCCTCGCCCTGGGTGCGAGTGAATACCGCCCTGATGAAGGCGGATCATGTCCCATCGACAAGCTGTCTCTCAACGCCGAGTCATTGGCTATTCTTCAATACAGATGGAAGACGATCTTTTATGATTTCTTCGGCCTCTGCAACCATGGATTGCATAATCTCTCCGGCGCCCTTTATCGAGCCGATCAGGCCCGCATCCTGACCGAAGAAAAGCGGCGCTTCCTCGATGTCGCCAGCGGCGCGCGCTTCCAGCGCCGCCTTACCGACCTCGCGGTAGCGCTGGCGCAGCGCCCATTCTCGTCCCGACCAGCGCTCGACAAATCTGTTGCGTTGAACTCGGGACATCGCCCCCGGCCACACCCGTCCCGTCGCGATGTCGGGGATTTCCGTGAGAATGGTATCGTGGCCGTCACTATTCACGATCGCTTGCTTCAAATTCGGGTGAATCGGCGCTTCATGACTGGCCATAAACCGCGTGCCGACGAGAACACCATCCGCTCCCAGGGCCAGAGCCGCCGCGAGCCCGCGTCCGTCGGCGATCCCGCCGGCCGCTAGAACCGGCAGAGGCCTGACCGCCTCCACGAACATCGGCACGAGCGGCATTGCGCCTATCCAACCGACGTGGCCCCCCGCTTCTGTTCCTTGCGCCACCATGATATCCGCCCCGGCTTCAGCCGCGATGACGGCCTGCGGCACTTCGCCGGCCATGTACATGACTTTGGAGCCGGCGTCATGCGCCCGCTTAAAGTATTCCCGAAGGTCTTGGTCCCCCCTGGCCCACGCAAAAGCGAGGACTTTCGGTCGGGCGTCAAGAGTAACACGGAACATCTCTTCCTGGATAAGAAACAGCAGATGATTTATGCCGAAGGGCCTATCGGTGTTTTCGCGGATAGCTCCAATCCCGGTTTTGAGTTGCTCGGCGTTTAAAGTTGATGTTCCAAGAGTGCCCAAACCGCCGGCATTCGACACGGCAGCAACCAGAGGCGCCGACGTCGCGCCTCCCATGCCGCCTAAAATCACCGGATGCGTAACCTCCAGAAGCTTACAAACACGAGTATAAATCATAGCGCCTCCCAATAGAGACAGGTCGTCTAACTGCCTACTAGCCGAAACGATGGTTCGTGTCCACTTTTTCTACATGATCGTTCAAGCGGTTCAAATTGTTCGAGCCGTTTCAGCGGTTCGCGCCGGTCGAGCTGTTTAAACCGAAGCAATTGAACTATTTAAACCGAGAAGAAGACATGTAACAAGATTCCCGTTGCAACTGTTTCATTCCTCGTGCATAGCGTGAGCTGTGAGAACGACCGTCCGAGTCAGGCGGGTTGCCTCCAGAAAAGACTTGGCAAAGGCTCTTGGCATTCGCAGGCGGGTCTTCGTGACGGAACAGGGCGTGCCTGAGGAGATTGAAATGGATCGCGACGATCGGCGAGCCATTCATTTCCTCGCTTTCGCTGCGGGAAAACCGGTGGGAACAGCAAGGCTTGTGATTCGCCGGGGCAACGCCAAGATCGGCCGCATGGCGGTGCTAAAAAGCCATCGGGGAAGAGGTGTCGGCAAGAAGCTATTGAAGCGGGCCGTCGCGACGGCACAGAGGCGGGGCGCACAAATGATTTATCTTCACGCCCAGGTTGCCGTAGTCGGTTTTTATCAAGCTATGGGATTTCGCTGCGTAGGCCCGGTCTTCGAAGAAGCTGGAATTCCACATCGGAAGATGACCTTCAGCTAATACCACCTACCACGACCTAAGACTGATCCGGTTCCAAACGAGACGGCCACCCGCATTCTTCATACTGTTTCGCCTGAGGAAAGCCCGGCCGATCCTCAAGCCGGCGCAATACGCCTCTGCCTTTCTCGCCCAATCGCACCGAGCCGCTTGAGATCTCTTACACTTTATTGAGCGCTGCCGGAGAGGGCTCGCCCTGAAGCCTTGTAGAGCCGCTCCTTCTCCATCGTCCGTTAATAATGCGGGGTAGCGGCTGGATCGTCCCGAAAATGGTGAGCTTGTGTGCCAATTGTCTTAAATTCGATTCAGAAAACCGATTCTTTGCGGTCGTCGAAAGTCGCTTCAGCCATTTCCTTTCTCTTTCGCAGCAATATCCTCGCGCAAAGAAAGAAGAGCTATGGCATATCGTTTGCTCGTTTTCGAGGTTGAGCGACGACGCTAATCGCGGCACTAACAGTACTATCCCGGAGGGACTGGGATTGCCGCGCAACATCCAAGGAGTAATTTTCCAACCCGTCGCCATGACCAAAGGATCGCTCAAGGTAATCCTACTCATTGAGAGCATGGAGGATCTAACTTCCGGCGGGTCGCGGGATTGTCCGGATCTTAAGCAAATGGCCGAGCCCGAGAGCAAAGCTAAACTAATCGGAGGTTAAACAATGGAAGCCGAACAGTACGCGCAAACACTGCAATCGAGCCGCGAACAGGACGAAAGGTGGACGCAGGGCGCGCAACCGGTAACTCATCGAGATGAATGGAATCGAAAAGCCACGAACAACGCTCGGCAAGAGCAGCTCGCGCGCGCTCTAGGATGGTTCAGTATCGGCGTCGGCCTGATGGAGGTCGCAGCTCCCCAAGCTGTCGCCAAGCTGACCGGCGTCAATGATAACCGAGCGCTGCTAAGGGCATTGGGATTGCGCGAGATAGCCAATGGAGTCGGTATTCTCAGCCGCCGAAAGCCCGCCGGCTGGCTATGGGCAAGAGTCGGCGGTGACATCATGGATCTGGCCTTCCTGGGAGCGGCTCTCAACTCACCGAACACAAACCGGCGCAGGATTGCTGCGGCGACGGCTGCCGTCACTGGAGTCGCCCTCCTGGACTTGCGCTGCAGCCAGCAGTTCAGCCGGGCGGCTGCGAGCGATCGCTCTATCCGCGTGAGAAAGAGCATCACCATTAACCATGCCCCCGAGGACCTCTACCGCTTTTGGCATGACTTCCAGAATTTGCCGCGGTTTATGAAGCACCTCGAATCCGTCCAGGAAACCGACGAGAAGCGTTCCCACTGGGTAGCGAAAGGGCCGGCCGGGAAAAAGGTCGAGTGGGACGCCGAGATCAGGGCGGACCAGCCTAACGAGCTGATCGCGTGGCGCTCGCTTGAGGGCGCGGACGTGGAGAACTCCGGATCGGTCAGGTTTGAGCGCGCCCCGGGCGGACGCGGCACAGTAATCCGGCTGGAAATGCATTACCGCCCGCCCGGGGGAGTTTTCGGCGCGACGATCGCCACGTTCTTCGGCGAAGAGCCCAGGCAGCAGGTCGAGGAGGACTTGCGCCGGTTTAAACAGCTGATGGAAGCCGGTGACATCATCACCACTGAAGGCCAGCCTGCGGGCCGGAAATCGAGCACATCGCGAAAATACGACCAAATCGCACGTACGATTTCAATCTCTACTTAACCGGAAACGGGGGGAACCAAATGAAAGCTGCCTGCTGGTATGGCAAGAAGGATGTGCAAGTCGTTGATGTGCGCGAGCCGCAAATTTTAAACCGCCGGGACGCGATCGTAAAGATCACTTCTACGGCGATCTGCGGTTCGGATCTGCACATTTACAACGGTTTCATTCCAACTATGGAGGGGGGCGACATCCTTGGACATGAGTTCATGGGCGAAGTCGTCGACGTCGGGAGCGACATAAAGACCTTGAAGGCCGGCGACCGCGTGGTGGCTTCCTTTCCGATATCATGCGGTCACTGTTTCTTCTGCCAAAAAGAGTTGTTTTCCCTGTGCGAGAACTCTAACCCGAACGCCTGGATTGCCGAAAAGCTGTTTGGCCACTCCCCTGCCGGGATTTACGGCTATTCGCACATGCTCGGCGGTTTCGCGGGCGGGCAAGCCGAATACGCGCGAGTGCCGTTCGCCGACGTCGGCACCTTAAAGATCCCGGACGGACTACCGGACGAGAAGGTGTTGTTTCTTTCCGACATTTTCCCGACGGGATACATGGCAGCTGAGAACTGCGACATCCAGCAAGGCGACACGATTGCCGTATGGGGTTGCGGTCCCGTCGGCCAGTTTGCCATCAAGAGCGCCCAACTGCTCGGCGCGGAGCGGGTAATAGGAATCGACCGTTTTCCGGAACGGCTCCGCATCGCGCGTGAACAGGGGTGCGCGGCGATGATCAACTATGAAGAGGCTGATGTTTACGACACTCTGATGGACATGACGGGGGACCTGGGGCCCGACGCTTGCATCGATGCGGTCGGTCTGGAGGGGCACGCACCGGGGGTTGGCGGCGCTTATGACCGCGTAAAGCAGGCGATGATGCTGGAGACGGACCGGCCGATCGCCCTGCGTCAGGCGGTCATGGCTTGCCGCAAAGGCGGCACGGTCTCCGTCGCCGGTGTCTACGGTGGTTTTATCGATAAGATGCCTTTCGGCTCTGTTGTGAACAAGGCACTGAAGATCAAAAGCGGCCAAACGCACGTTCAACATTACATGCGGCCATTGCTCGAGCGGATCCAAAAAGATCAGATCGACCCCAGCTTCATCATCAGCCACCGGATGCGGCTCGATGACGCTCCCAAAGGATATAAAATTTTCAACAACAAGGAAGACGGCTGCATTAAGGTCGTGCTGAAACCATAAGAAAACGGGCTGGTGATCTCGCCGCAATACAGATTTACGGCTCGACGCGGCTCTTGGTTATAAACTGGCGCTCAAAGAGGGACTGCAGTTCAGTCAGGCTTGTCGCCTGGGCCCGGCTCTTGTCGTCGCGAATTCTTACAATGCGCGCGAAGCGTAGAGCAAAGCCGGAGCTGTATTGCGGACTTCGTTGAATCTCATTGAAAGCGACTTCCACGATGACTTCGGGCCTGACCGTCACAGTGTAGCCATCGTCAGCGACCTTTAATTCCTGAAGCCGCGCGGTCATTGCGTCGAACTCCTCGTCGGTAAGTCCTTTGAATGTTTTTCCGACGGGAGCAAAGTCGGCCCCGTTACCAGCGACCGCTAAGTGGTAATTGGATAGCCAGCCCCGCCTCCGTCCGGAGCCGCGATCGGCGGCGATGATCACGCAGTCGATCGTAAGCGCAGGCTTCACTTTGAACCACCGCTTTCCACGGCTCCCGGGCGCATAAAGACTCGTGAGATCTTTGGCCATCAGACCCTCATGCCCGGCATCCAGAGACTGCCTCAGGAACTGTTGAGCCGCCGTCTCATCATCCGTAATCAGGCGTTGCGCCAGGTACCGGCCGCCGGTAAGCTCCGCGAGCTTTTGCCAACGCAGCTGATAAGCCTCGTCGATTAGCGATGCTCCGTCGAAGAAAAGGCAATCAAACAGATACACCCTCAAAGGAATCTCGCCCACAATCCGTTCGACGTCATGGATGCGGCGGAAACGCCGCATCAGCTCCTGAAAAGGCAGAGGCTTCCCGTCTCTACCGAGCGCCACAACCTCTCCGTCGAGAATGAAGGACCGTCCCGCCAGGCCGCGGCCGAGCCGTACGATATCAGGGAGGCTGCGCGTAACCTCTGAAAGGCGACGGCTCCATATTCGCGCCACCTCGCCCTCTTTGTGGATCTGAATGCGTGCGCCATCGTACTTGTATTCCAAACCGGTTCGCCCGCCATGAGCTAAGAAGATTTCCTGAAAGTCAGTTGTCAGCTCCGAGAGCATCGGCAGCAGGGGAATAAACAAACGAACTCCCACCGCCTCTAACCCATTAACGCCCTCAGCCGCCGCAATGCGAGCCACTTCCGAAAGATCGGAGAGAAACAATCCGGCGCGGCGAACGAGCTGGAGAGTAGCATTGTTGGCCTTTGCGATCGCTTCCTGAATAAGCCCGTCGTGCAGCCCGATCCTCATTTCGCCGCGCAAGATCCTCGCCAATATCTCACGTTCCACTTCAGTCGCTTTACCGAACAGTTTCCCAAGCGCTTGGCTCTTTCCTTGGCGCGAACCTTTTCCGGTCACGGATGCGATTTTGGCAAACCCCTCGGCGACTTCGAGTATCGTAACAGTCGAAGTGCTGCTTGGTGGGACCTGTTCGGCGGCAGCTACAGCGGGCCAGCCGATCTCGAGAATTCTCAGATCAGAGGCGGGAAAAGCGCGCGCAGTCAGGAAAGCTACAGCCCACGGCACCTCTTCTGCCGAAAGGAGACGGAGAAAGTCCGCCGTCCACGCAACCTTCTCGAGCCGGCTGCGCGTGGATTCGAGCTTACGGCAAAGGCCGCAAAATTCAGAGAACTGCACCAATTCATCTTACCGTTCAAACCGCAATCTATAAACAACAGTTGGCTTATGGCGTATGGCATATAGCGTTATGGTTCACTCTATATGCAATAAGCTATCAGCCATATGCCAATTACTTAGCTCCGGCATTGGCTAGGGATTGAACCGAAGATTGCTTCAATCGTTTTTGTCACGTCGATGGGTGCCCTGCCCGACTCAATCATCGCGGCGATGATGCGGTCGTTCATGGGCCAAGGCCAAAGCGGCTCGTCGGTGAGAATAGCATCCTTGTATCGTTTGCAAATCCGCGCGCCTTGAGTCCCGGCGAAGATATTTCCTGCCTTATCAGTGCTTCGACGTTCCAAGACGCGACTCGTCCGCCAGCTGCTATGCACCAGCGACGGTCTGGCGCCAATCGCGGTCAAATTTCTCGCGACGAGAGCCTCCGCGCCGCCGCCTTTCATCCCATAAAGAGCAAAAGGCCGCTTCCCTTCGTGCACCGGATCTACGAACGCGGCGTTGTTGCGATACTCGATAGCGTCGAGGTTGGTGACCCAAAAAAGACTATGGCCTTCGAACCTATCTTTGGCCGTGACGTAGGCGATGCTGCCGAGGATCCTGCTGCGAGCCGCCTTGCTTCCTTTCGTCATCGCGTCGACCCCAAAGACGGCCTCCGGCTGATCCACGGCGTAGTCGGTCATGTACCGCCCGCATCTGGCATAGGCGCGCCAGTCGTTACAGCGAAGAAAGTAACTCTCTTGCATCTTTTCACCGCTCCACGTGCCGATCGAGTTCTCGATAGTCATATCGTAGTTATTGTAGGCCAAAGAGTAGGTGAGCTTTGGGCCCATAAAATGCGACCCTTCCCACCTGCCCCAACAGCGCCGGCACGTTACATGGTTGCCGCCCTGTGATGCTTGGAAAACCTTTCTGCCGATCCCCCATGCGGCGAGATCTTCGAACAGCACGTACTCGCTGTTGGAGACCGAGACGATGGCGCTGTTGCCGTCGGCCGCATCCCAAGCAGCCACCCGCCGCACGACGTTGTGGTCAGCCCGATTGAGCCTCACGACTCCGGACTTGCTGCTATGAGCGTTAAAGCCTTCAAGCACGAAGTAGCTGTTGCGGTTCAGCAGTACGGGTATGCGCGCGCCTTGTCCATTAATGGTGACTTTTCCTTCGGTGAGCGAGCGCACGGCAATGGGTCTTCCCGGCGCGCCGCTGAGATCATGCGGCGGATCGATCATCGAGTCGTCCCCCGTGTACATGCCGTCAAGCAGACAGAGAATCTTTCCCGGGCCGGCGACGGACCAGAATTGCGCTACTTTAAACGGCCGCAACGGAGATGAACCGTTGCCGCCGCCGAATGGCGAGGCATAGTAATGACAGGCTCCGAAGGATGCCGGTATCCTGGATGACGGGAGCGATTCACGCGCAGGCGACGCTTCCCGGACGCCCTGGTCTTGCTCACTCCCACTGACAATCAGGTTCTTCCATGGACCTGACGCCAAATACAGGGCGGTGATCAATAACAAGCAGATAATGGCCAATACCGAGCTTTTCATTGCGGACTGCGAATCCTCAATCTCAACCGTAGCCTCAGCCTTAACCTTGGCGATTACTCTTTTGTGCGCTTGAGAATGTGGCTCAAGCTGCCGACGCGATACCAGCGGTATCCATAAGCTTCAAGGGATATCCTGTGGGTGCCGCTCTCGTCCGCTTCGCTTTGATCTTTCACGAGCAGATTCACTAACCTCTCTGCACCTTGAACGCCCGGCCTGATTCGAATTTCGTGCGGCTTCTCGTCGAAATTATGAACCACGACAACGGAATTGCCGCGCCAATCATAGCGCATCGCCAGAACGCTCGGCGAACCGGTTTTCAGTATCTCCCAATCACCCCAGCCGATTTCCGGGCATTCCTTCCTCAGCCGGATCATGGACGCGGTCCAGTTGAGCAGAGAGCTTGGGTCACGCCGCTGGGCCTCCACGTTGATTTCGTCGTGACTGTAGGGCCCCTTACTGATCACCGGATAAACGAGTTTTGAGCAGGTCGAAAATCCGGCCTGCGGCTCGTTAGCCCACTGCATCGGAGTGCGTACGGCGTCGCGTTCGTTGAGAGAGAGGTCATCGCCCATGCCGATCTCGTCTCCATATCGAATCACAGGCGTGCCGGGAAGCGAAAACAACATGCTGTATGCCAGCTCGACGTGACGTTGATTACCCAACATCGGCACGAGGCGGCGGCGGATACCCCTGTGATAGAGCTGCATCTCCGGCTCCGGTCCGAAACGGGCGAAGATTTTCTCCCGCTGGTCCTCGGAAAGCCGTCCGAGATCAAGCTCGTCATGATTGCGCAGAAATTGCGCCCACTGAGCGGTCAGTGGAATCTTTTTCGTCACGCGCAGAGCTTCGACGAGAGGCGCGACTTCCGCCGTAGCCAGCGCATAAAAGAGATGCTGGTTGACAAAGAAGTTGAACATCATGTGGATGCCGTCGTCCTCACCGCCAAAATAGTCGAGGGTCTCTTTCGGGAGAACATTGGCCTCGCCGAGAAGGACCCCGTGACCGCACCGCCACTGCAGAAATTTCCGCATCTCGTGAAGATAATCGAATTTCAATTGCGGCTTTTTCTTTCCGGGCGCCGGCGTCTCGATGATAAACGGCACGGCGTCAACGCGAAATCCCACGACCCCCAACTCGATCCAGTATCCCATAATGCGCCGGATCTCAGTCCGAACCGCCGGATTATCCATGTTCAAATCGGGCTGAAAATGGTAGAAGCGGTGGAAATAATACTCGCGCGACTCTTTGTCGTAAGTCCAGGTCGAGTGCTGGACGCCCGGAAAAACCATACCCGATTTCCAGTCCGACGGCCGCTTTTTCGACCAGACGTACCAGTCCCGGTAGGGAGAATTCTTATCGCTGCGCGCGGCCTGGAACCACAGGTGCTGGTCCGAGGTGTGATTGACCACCAAATCCATGATCACTTGCATGCCCCGTTTCTGCGCCTGGTGCATAAACTCTACAAAATCGCCGCTGGAGCCGTGCCGTGGATCAACGCCGTAAAAATCGGAGATGTCGTAGCCGTTGTCGCGGTTGGGCGTCGGCTGAAACGGAGAAAGCCAGATGGCGCCGACTCCGAGCGCGTGCAGGTATTCTACACGACGCATAAGCCCTTCGAAGTCGCCCACCCCGTCGCCGTTCGCGTCCATGAACGTTTCCAGATCCAGGCTATAGATGACGGTGTTCTTGTACCATAGATCCTCAATCATAAAGCGCTCCTCAGGTTACAACTGGTCCTGCTGTAAAAATAATAGCAGCCGCACGGGCTTTAGAAAGACGGTTTGGCTTTCTCGGCAGGCGAACTAGGGAAAGATCCACTCTTCGGTGATGTACAGCGGATCACCCGCCGCAAGGATCGGCGCCGGCGCGCTCTGGGTGTAGTTCGCGCGCCGCCATCACTCATCAGCAACCGAATTTCAGGGTGGAAAAATTGTATTGCAACAGGGCTAAGCACGATACTCGATCCGCCTGATCGCTGAAAACCAACACCAAGCCAGAAACGCCATCCTGTTAATCCAAACCATTCCTGCCAGGATGTGCAACCAGACTCAGCGCAGGTCAAGGAGACTGACCGAGTTATCTTGTCTTTAACTTTGCCATCAGGTAGTCGCGAAGGGCTACAGCGTTGTTATGCTCCGTGTCCTTTGCGCTGTATAGCAGCACCACGTTGTCGTGACGGGCTGTTTCAAGGATAGCCTCCCATGCTTCCCGCCTATCGTCGAGTTCGGCAAAGTATCGGCTCCGAAACTCTGCCCATTTTTTTGGATCGTGCCCATACCAGCGACGCAAAGCATCGCTCGGCGCCACGTCCTTCACCCAGGATGCGTCGCGCAGAGCCTCTTTTTTCCATCCGCGCGGCCACAGGCGGTCTACCAGGAAGCACGCCCCGTGGGAACGGTCCATTGCTTCGTAAAGCCTTTGAATTTTAATGACCGGCACCGTCTCTCCTCCGTCGTTTTGAATAGGAACGCCCATGACGACGATGCAGAAGAACATCCCCTTCGCGGAGCAAAAACGTCAGCAGCTTACCTGAAAGCCGCAAAGGTTTTATGGATCATTCATGGTGACGTTCCCGCATCAGATTGATGAGGCTTCCCGCCAGAACCATCTCGACTTGCCGATGCATCATCGCATGCTCCGTAATATAGGTTTCTCCTTTCGTTTTGTTAAGCACCTTCACCTGTTTTACGCGGTGGATAGCTTCACGGAGGTCTGTTAAGACAAGAACATTGTTCTGATTGATCTTCTCCCAGTCAGCCGGATCGACAAAGGTGAGCGGCAGAATCCCGAAGTTGACGAGATTCTGCCAATGAATGCGGGCGAAGCTTTTAGCAATAACCGCTTTGAGCCCGAGATATCTTGGCGCAATCGCAGCATGCTCGCGGCTCGATCCCTGACCATAATTTCTGCCGCCAACGATCAAAGAGCCGGATCGCGCGTACTGCATAGCGCGGTCGTGATAAGTTTCATCGATCTGGGCGAATACAAATTTGCTGATGGCGGGGATATTGCTCCGATACGGAAGCACCTGCTCGCCGGCGGGCATGATCTCATCGGTGGAAATGTTGTCCCCTACTTTCAGGAGAACCGGCCCCTCTATGATATCGGGAAGCGGATCAAATCGCGGCAACGGCGCGATGTTGGGTCCCTTCTCGAGCTCGACTTTCTCTCCGTCCTTTGGGGTCGGGACCAGAATGTCGGTGTTGACGACCAACCTCTCCGGCTCCACGAATCTTGGATATTTCATGCCGAGTGTGCGTGGATCCGTGATCACGCCGGTAAGTGCCGAAGCCACAGCGGTTTCGGGGCTGCACAAATAAACCTGATCCTCTTTTGTTCCAGAACGGCCCGGAAAGTTGCGCGGTACGGTGCGGAGACTGATCCGGCCAGTGGCCGGCGCCTGCCCCATACCAATGCAACCATTGCAGCCGGCTTGGTGAATCCGCCCTCCCGCCCGGATGAGTTTTCCGAGCAGCCCCGTCTCCGTCAAGTTTTCCAAAATCTGGCGGGAGGTCGGATTGATGTCGAAAGAGACCCGGTCATGAGCTTGCTTTCCATCGACTATAAGGGCGGGAATGGCAAAATCCCTCAGTCCAGGGTTAGCGGAGGATCCGACCATTGCCTGATAGATTTCCCGGCCGGCCACCTCACGCACCGGCACCACGTTACCCGGACTGCTCGGGCAAGCAATGAGCGGCTGAAGCTCGGCCAGATTGATCTCTTCATGTTCGTCATAGTCGGCGCCTTCATCAGCGACGAACTCCACCCAATCTCCAGTGCGCCCCTGAGACTCAAGAAAACGCTTGACCGCCTCATCCGAAGGAAACACGGTGGTAGTGGCGCCGAGTTCGGCTCCCATGTTGGCAATCACGTGACGATCCATGGCGCTCAGGCCATTTAAACCCGGACCATAATACTCGATGATCTTGCCGATTCCTCCATCAACGCTACGCCGGCGCAGCATTTCGAGAATGACATCCTTTGCACTGACCCAGTCGGGCAGCTCGCCGGTCAGCTTCACGCCCAAGATTTTCGGCATCTTGACATAGAACGGCTCACCGGCCATTGCGAGCGCCACTTCCAGCCCGCCTGCGCCGATCGCAAGCATGCCGAGCGAGCCGGCCGCGCAGGTGTGGCTGTCCGAGCCAAGCAAAGTCTTGGCAGGAATGCCGAAGCGCTCCATGTGAACCGGATGGCTGACACCATTTCCAGGGCGGCTATACCAGATTCCAAACTTTTTGCAGGCGCTCCGCAGAAAGAGATGATCGTCGGCGTTTTTGAAATCGGTCTGAAGCAGGTTGTGATCCACGTATTGGGCAGAAAGCTCGGTCTTCACCCGGCGAAGACCCATGGCTTCGAGCTCAAGCATCACCATGGTCCCGGTGGCATCCTGAGTAAGCGTTTGGTCAATTTTAAGACCGACCTCCTCACCCGGTTGCATTCGGCCTTCGACCAGATGACTTTCGATCAGCTTTTGCGTTACATTCTTACTCATGGGTTCACCTCCCGCACGCGGAATTGTGGCACTTTCAATAATCTGTGTTTATTGAAAATTTCTTCTCACATAAACCCACCCCTCACCGCCGGAGATGCCTTGACTCTGACCCGTCAAGTTCGCAGCTACGACTCATCTTTAATCCTAAATCAGACGGGGTTTCCCTCCAAGAGGGCTCTTAGCATCCAGGCCGTTTTTTTCATGTACTTTCTGAGCGCCGTGCGGAAACATCACTGCCGCTAGAGTGATCCTCAGGATCAGTCCCGCTACCCCGCTGTCAGTCTGCAAATCCAGATTGACAGCTCAGCCGCACCCAGCGTAATAAATGCCTTTCGAGGTGGGGCAATGAGGAAGCCATTTCTCGCAAGTGTGCTCGTTATCATGCTTTCAACGGCAGTCCCCGAAGGGATGCCTGCCGGGTCGATTACCGGAGAAGTCGTTTACAACGATGTTCCGCCCACAACGCCGGTAGTGAAAGTCACTAAAGATCAGGACTATTGCGGAGAGACCCTGCCCAATGAGACCTACCTGATCGATTTTCAGGGCGGCCTCAAAAACGCCGTCGTGTTTATCGAAGCGGCGCCCAGCGTACAGCAAATCTCGCAAAAGCAGAATATTCTCGACAATAGCGGCTGTCGTTACTCGCCGCGGATCCTGGCGATGCAGAAAGGAGAAAAACTGAAAGTGAGGAACAACGACCCAAAGCTACACATACCGCATTCCTACCTCGATCAGCGCACCGTTTTTACTCTTTCCCTGCCTTTCAGGGGCACGACGATCGACGCCACACCGCGTATCCGGCAGGCAGGGATCCTAAAAGTGGTTTGTGACACGCATGCGTGGATGCTGGCGTACATTCACGTCTTCGACCATCCCTATTTCGCCGTAACCGACGAGCGCGGCATGTTTTCCATTCCTGATCTTCCGCCCGGCACTTACACGCTCAAAGCCTGGCATGAAGATGCCGGCGTCAGAAGCCAGGAAATTTTTGTTCCGGAGAGCGGCGATGCGCGGGTCACCTTCGAGTTTGTTAGACGGTAAAGCGAAATGAAGATACGAGGCACGTCGGGTCTGTCATTCCGAACGCATGTGAGGAATCTAAGCAGATCTCTCCCTTCGGTCTAGGCAAGGATTTCTCCCTGCGGCAGACTGTGTGAAAACTCTTTCGAACGGATAAGTACTCAATTTCTAATCAAACCGCACCGTTCGTGGTGAGCGAAGTCGAAGGGAACCATGAACGGTGTTTGCACAGTCTGGCGGTCGAAATGACAGCTACCCACCGTCACGTTTCGTTGCGTTTGACTTTCCGATCGACACTGTGTTGTGGCTTTTCGTGTTGCATAAAGAATCCACACTAGCGGATCTTCATGAATCGGTGCCCGCAATCGACGCAGCGGAAAGGATGAATCGGTACAACACTGAGAATACGCTCGAAGACGTTCCGGCGATGGGAGCGGCGGACGCTGCCGCTATCGCAGCGCGGGCACTCCAGTTTACTTTTGCTGCCGTAGAACCGCGCTGCCATTAAAACTACGATCACCCCGGTCGCTGTGATCGCTAACTTGGCGAACAAAAAAAGATCCATGGGTCATCTGATCGGCGTACGTTCGGATTCATACCGCAACATTCAACCACCTGCTGCAATATCCTATGCGAAGAGGTCTGCGCTTTTCCAGCGCGCCTCGTCTCGGAACCTCCTTGCTCGCAGTAGATCGGCGGTCAATCTCGATCAGCGTCTCCTTGATCTTTACTTCCCACCTGTGTCTGACGCCAGTCGCTTGACCGGTTTAGGGGTTTCCGGCTAAGTGTGTGATGTTAGCCAAGAAATCACTGGGGAGACGGAGGGACTATGAGCTATCGATTGGACCATGTGGCGATTAACTGCAAAGACATCAATGAGTCGATTCATTTTTACGAGAAATTTTTCGGCGGGAAGGCGACGCCTATCAGAAAAGGCGCTGTGGGCTACGGCTTCTGCTTCGTGAATATCGACGGCGCGCCGGCGATTCAGCTCATGGAATCGAACGGCGAGAGCGGCGTTCATCACTACGGTTTTGTCACCGATGAGATCGACCAGGTTGCGGCGGAATTCAAGCAAAAGGGCGCGCAGATTCTGCGGGAGAATCGCGATGCTTCCGGCAAACTCACCACGATCTTCGTAAAGGATTGTAATGGACTGCAAATGGAAGTGCGGGCTCCGCGATAGGCCCGCACAGCGATCGCAGGCATCGAAGCATATGGGCTTTTCCAATAGCCCGCCGAAACTTGACTTTCCGTTGGGTCAGTCTTAATTTGGACCTTTAAGGTCCAAGAATCAGGGAAATGGGAGTTTAGAGGAGGAATCATGGCCAAGACTTTTCAGGAAATAATGGCCGATGCGCGCAAGGAAATACCCGAAGTAACCGCGCAGCAGGTGTCCGATCTGCTGAAAAATAATGGCAAATCGTCTGTAGTTCTAGACGTTCGTGAAAAAGATGAGTGGCGTGAGGGCCATCTTGAGGGAGCCGTGTCGCTGCCGCGCGGTTTTCTCGAAATCAAAGTGGAAACCGCCGTCCCCGACAAGTCGACGCCGATTATCGCCTACTGCGCCGGCGGCGTCCGATCGCTGTTGGCCGCGAAGATCATGAGGGAGATGGGGTACCAAAATGTCTCATCCATGGCGGGCGGTTACGCTGCCTGGAAAAACGCCGGATACAAGTGGGTCCAAGATTTTCAATACACCCCGGAGCAGCTTGTGCGCTACAGCCGCCACTTCCTGTTGCCGGAAGTCGGTGAAGAGGGCCAAGCTAAGCTTCTGCAGGCCAAAGTCTTTATGGTGGGCGCCGGCGGACTCGGTTGCCCATCAGCTTACTATCTCGCCGCGGCCGGAGTCGGCACCCTCGGCATCATCGACAACGACGTGGTCGATATATCCAATCTGCAGCGGCAAATTCTCCATACCAACGATCGGGTGGGCAAGCCCAAAGTCGAATCCGCTAAGCAAACCCTTCAGTCTTTGAATCCGGACGTCAAGGTCATCACTTATCAGGAGAAACTCACTTCGTCGAATATCATGGATCTTCTCAAGGATTACGATATCGTCGTCGATGGCTCCGACAACTTCCCCACACGATATCTGGTAAACGATGCCTGTATCCTTGCAAAAAAGCCGAACGTGCACGGGAGCATATTTCAATTCGAGGGGCAAGCCACAGTTTTTTACCCCGGGAAGGGACCCTGCTACCGCTGCCTCTATCCCGAGCCGCCGCCCCCGGACATGGCGCCAAGCTGCCAGGAGGCCGGCGTGCTGGGTGTTCTCCCGGGCTTGATTGGCGTTATCGAGGCCCTTGAGGCGATCAAACTGATCCTCGGCAAAGGAGACAGTCTCATCGGCAAGCTTTTGTGCTTCAATACCTTAACTATGGAGATCAATACCCTCAAGCTCAGGCGCGATGCCAACTGTCCGATATGCGGGGACAGGCCCACCATCCATGAGCTCATTGATTACGAAGAGTTTTGCAGCTTGCGCGCCGCGCACTAGCGAGACAAGCCGACTGCCTTTTTCAATGCGGCAACGTCGGCTTGCGACAAAGAACGAATAGCTCCGGGCGGAAGCGAGCCCAGGGATATCGGCCCCACCCGATCGCGAATCAGCTTTTCGACGAAGTAACCTAGCGCCGCGAACATCCTCCTCACTTCTCGGTTCCGCCCTTCGTGGACTTCGATTTCGACCCATGCGTTCTTCTTGAGCTTTTCGATAACACGCACGCGCGCCGGAGCGGTAATGCGGTCTTCCAACCGAATTCCTTTGCGCAGGCAGGAAAGTTCTTCTTCCGAAGGGCAAGCGCTGAGCTTGACCTGGTAGCGCTTCTTGACCCCGAAGCGCGGGTGGGTCAGGCGCTGGGCGACCTCGCCGTCGTTGGTCAAGAGCAATAAACCGGACGAATTGTAATCGAGCCGTCCGACTGGAAACACCCTTTGCCGCTGCCCCAGACGTTCCACGAATGGAGACAAGTCCGGCCGGCCGCGCGGGTCGTTAAGGGTTGTAATAACTCCTGGCGGTTTGTGGAAGGCAAAATAAAGAGGCGAAGCGGACGGTTTGATCCGTTTGCCGTCTACCTTGATGCTATCTTTCGCCGGATCGGCCTGCGAGCCCAGTTTTCTGATGACTGAACCATTGACGGAAACGCGGCCCTCGAGAATCCACTGCTCCGCTTCCCTGCGTGAAGCCAGTCCCGCCCGCGCCAGGATTTTTTGCAGCCGTTCCATTGCACTTAACGAACCATGTATGAATCTGCCTGCTTCGCCCTACGATAGACTGAAGGCGCGGCTCCCTTGACCGCGCCTTCAGTCCTGAGCTTGTCGAGAGATCAGCATGAACGGAATAGCATTTGGCGATTTCATGGTCCCTCCGTTCGCCCTGAGCCAGGTCGAAGGGTGAACGGAGGGATTTTCAACGGCGAGATCCTCTTACTCTTCCACGTGCTCAAGCGGAATCTGTTCCCCGGGAATCTCAGGGAGAACCATTTCTTCCATTTCCTTCATGGTCGGCAGGTGGGACAGGTCCTTGAGGTTGAACAACTGCAAAAATTCCTGCGTCGTGCCGTATAGAAAAGGCCGCCCCGGCACATCTTTCCGAGCGACGGCGCGTATCAAATTACGCTCCAGAAGCGTATTGATGACCCCATCGACATCGACGCCGCGTATCGCTTCAATTTCGGCTTTCGTGATCGGCTGCCGGTAAGCAATGATGGCTAGAGTCTCCAGGGTCGCGCGGCTCATTCGCGCAGGCCGGCCGCCGAGAAATTTCTTCACCCAATCTGCATTCACTTTCGCGGTCCGCATCTGATATCCCCCGGCGACTTCCGACAGGCGTATTCCCCGCCCGTTAGTCTCCAGATTCTCCTGCAGTTCCTCCAACGCGGCGCGAATATCGTTCTTATCGACCCCGTCGAGAACGTCGCTTAGCCGTTGGATCGCGAGCGGAGCTTCGGCGACAAACAGCAAACTCTCAAGGATCGACTTCAGATCTTCACGTTCCATGCTGCTCTTCCTCAGTCCCCTGCGACGCGACGATTGTCGCGGCTTGATCCATTTCCCCGACCGGCTCGATCAGGATAGGACCCGTCAGCTCTTCCTGGAAGATCCGGACCGCGCGCATCTTGACAAGTTCCAACATGGCGAGAAAAGTCACGATGACGTCCATGCGCGTCTTTACTTCGGCGAAAAGCGACTCAAACAACACTTTTCGGTTGACTCGCAACGCGTCGAGCAGCAGGGTCATTTTGTCCCGCACGGTGACTTTATCGAGGGTCACCTCGTGAAACGAGTCCTTCGGTAGCCGTTCCAGCACGCGGCGCAGCGCGGTCAAGAGTTCGAAAACCGACACCTCGCGAAACCCCGCGGGCTCGACCTTGTCTGCCGGAGCCGCGGAACGGATGAACACGTCCCGCGCCAATAATTCCCTTTGCTCGAGCTGATCCGCCGCTTCCTTGAATCGTTGATACTCGAGCAGCCGGCGCACCAGCTCGTCGCGCGGGTCGGCGCCCTCTTCTTCGTCAGTTTCGTCGTCTCCATCAGGCAAGAGCATGCGGGATTTAATGTGTATCAGAGTAGCCGCCATGACCAGAAACTCCCCGGCAACGTCCAGGTTCAAGCTCTGCATGAGCTCCAACGTGGCGAGGTACTGTTCGGTTATCGTCGCGATCGGAATATCGGTGATGCTGACCTCGTTTTTCTTTATGAGATGAAGGAGAAGGTCCAAAGGGCCTTCGAAGATCTCGAGCTGTACTTGCGTGCTCACAGCTCTAAAGTCCCTCGAACTTCCGCCATGGTCTCCGCCGCCTTCTGTTGCGCGACCCGGCTGCCGGCTACGAGAGCGTCTTCTACTTCCGTCGGTTTGCTTTCGTAAGCGGCTCGCTTTTCCCGGAACGGGGCGAGATCTTCGACAACGTGTTTGATCATTATTTTCTTACACTCGAGGCAACCGATCCCTGCGGTGCGGCATCCTTGGGTGACATACTCAATCTCCCCGGGCGTGCAGTATACTTTATGGAGTTGAAAGGCCGGGCATTTCTCGGGTTCTCCCGGATCGGTCCTTTTTACGCGCGCCGGATCGGTCATCATCCGGCTAAGTTTTTTGTCGATATCCTCCGGCGGATCGGAAAGAAAGACCGCGTTGCCGTAGCTCTTGCTCATCTTTCGCCCGTCCAGACCGGGGAGTTTTTGCGTCTCGGTCAAAAGCACTTCCGGTTCCGGAAAGATCGGCCGGTACAGTTGATTAAAGCGGCGGACGATTTCACGCGTCAACTCTACGTGCGGCGCCTGATCGACGCCGACGGGGACTTTGTTCGCCTTGTACATCGTGATGTCCGCCGCCTGCAGCACAGGATAGCCCAAAAAGCCGTAAGTCGAGAGATCTTTGCCGGTTAATTCCTTGATCTGCTCCTTATAGGTCGGATTGCGCTCCAGCCAAGCGACCGGCGTGATCATCGAAAAAAACAGATGCAACTCGGCATGTTCCTTTACATGCGATTGGCGGAACAGGACGCTGCGGGAGGGATCCAGTCCGACGCTCAACCAGTCCATCACCATTTCCAGAGTGTTCTGCCGGATGCCCTGCGGGGTTGCGTAATCCGTGGTGAGCGCATGCCAGTCGGCGACGAAGAAAAAACAACGATAACTCTGCTGCAGCTTTAACCAATTCTTAAGCGCCCCATGGAGGTGCCCCAGGTGAAGGCGTCCGGTGGGTCGCATTCCGCTAACGATGGTCTCCATAATCGGCCCTATTAAAGTAACCGGAAGTAAAAATTCAACAAGTAATCTATCGGCGGCCCGATGATCGTTTCCAAAGTCCGCGTCATTAGCAGCACTATCAGAATGAGAAACCCGAAAGGCTCCACGCGCGCGACCACGGAGGAATGCGGTTCCGGCAATAAACCAACAAGTACCCGGCCGCCGTCCAGCGGCGGCAATGGAAGCGCATTGAACACCGCCAGCACGACATTGATGATAACCGCGTTTCTCGCCATGAACGCGACCGGCGCAAAAAAACCGACCATGGCGGATTGCGCGCCGCCCCCGGCCGCCGCGGTAAAAACCGGCAGCGCCAGCTTGAGAAAAACAACCGCGCAAAGGGCCAACAGCAAGTTCGTGGCCGGACCGGCCAGCGCCACCCAGATCATATCTCGCTTGGGATTGCGAAGATTCTGAAAGTTGACCGGGACCGGCTTGGCATAGCCGAAAAGAAAAGGTGAATTGGCGACGATCAAAAGCAATGGCAGCAATACCGTGCCGAAAAGATCTATATGAGCTATCGGGTTGAGCGTTAGTCTTCCCATGCGCGCGGCAGTCGAATCCCCAAGCCGGTAGGCCACCCAACCATGGGCAACCTCGTGAAAGACTATCGCGGTTAGAACCGGGATCGCCCAGAGCGCGATTTGTCGTATTGTTTCTTCCAAAAGCGGTATGGACTTACCGATGCTTCACAGACTTTAAACAACTTGCTTGCAGGCCCGGTCAAAAAGGTTGCAGATGCGCGAGAATCAAAGGAGCGCAGTCGCGATCGAGCACAACAAAACAAATGAGCCTACTTCAACAGCCTGTTAAGTTATGAATACGGCAAGCCCTTTAAAAACACAAGCTTAAAAAGCGCAGATCTCCATCACTCCACTACTCCATCACTCCGTTTGTTTGATTTTATACCGCCTTCTCTCGGGTGAAAACGGCGATGCGCTTCTTTGAGCCGGGCACCGTTGACGTGAGTATAGATCTGGGTGGTTGCTATATCCGCGTGCCCCAGCATGGTTTGAACCGAACGAAGATCGGCGCCGCCTTCGAGCAGGTGAGTTGCAAAGGAATGGCGCAACATATGGGGCGTCACCTGCTTCTCTATACCGGCCGCGAGGGCATAGCGGCGAATGAGCTTCCAAAAACCTTGCCGGGTCAAAGGACGACCGGATCTGGTGAGAAACAGAAACGGGCTCGACCTCGCCTTGAGGAGCTTCGGGCGTATCTCGCGGGTGTAAGAAAGGAGTTTTTCTTTAGCCCAACGACCGAAGGGCACGGCCCGAACCTTCGATCCTTTGCCTTTGACGATGAGGAAATCGCCCTGGAGGTCGATTTGCTGCGTTTTGAGCGAGACGAGTTCGGAAACCCGAAGGCCGGTCGCATACAACAGTTCGAGCATCGTTCCGTCGCGCTGACCGAGGGGCCCGGCAGGGTCGGGTTGATTCAACAGCAGTCGCACATCGTCGCCGGAAAGAAGCCCGGGCAGTTTTCTGTGGCCGGGCAACAGATGAAACGACGGCAGCCAATGGCCGGTAAGAACGCCTTCCGTTTCCAGGAAGCGATGGAAACGGCGCAGGGTCACCACTTGCCGCGCGATCGATCGCGGATTTAGGCGCTTTGCCCGGAGCGTGGCGATGAACGAACGAAGATGGATCGCCTCGACCTCTTCCCATGACGCTATGCTCCTTCCGGCCAGGAACTCAGCGAGCCGCGCGAGGTCGCGACTATAGGCCTCGACCGTATTCTTGGCCAAACCCTTCTCAACGACGATCATACTGAGAAAGGAGTCAATGAGCGGGCTGAGCGACTCTTTCATCCTGGGGGACGAGGCGTTCGTAAAGCGACTGACGGATCAGATTCAACCGGACAGTGTTCTGGACCTTACCGCCATTTTCGTCCGTTACGTAAAACACGTCGGCCACCTGGTCGACGTTGGTCGATATCTTGGCGACATGGATGGACAGCCCCAATTGGTGCAGTCCGTAGGTGATTGCAAACAATACGCCGATCCTGTCCTCCGTAAAAATCTCAACAATGGTGAAGCCGTCCGAGGCTTCATTATCGATTTGTACGACCGTCGCCACCTTTGGCACTCGCTTGTGAATAAGGGGAGAGCGCTGCGACCCCTCCACCAACCGGGCCACGTCGATCCGGCCGTCGAGAACGTCGTCCAAGGTCGAGCGAAACTTGGTCCACTTTTGCGCGTCTACAACGGTCTGACCCCGGCCACGGTGAGAAATACGGAATACGTCAAGAGCGAGACCCTCGGTGGAGGTAAAGATCCTGGCGTTGAGAATATCGAGCTTCAGGGCGGCCAGGACCCCCGTGATCGAGGCGAAAAGACCGGGACGGTCCTGAGTGCAGATCACAACCGACGTGCAATCTTTCTCCGGAAAGTGCTGTATCGTGCTCACGGCGCCTACGCCCTTAAATTGCTCCATCAGCTCGAAGTGGGCCGGGATTTCACCTTCCGGCGTAGAAAGGAAATACCGCTCCGGCATTGTATCCAGGAACCGGTTCACTCCGTCGGCGGGATACGTTTTGGTCAGCTCGCGACGCACCCTCCCCTGCAGCCTCCACAGTACGGCTCTGGCGTCCATGCCTCCGAATTCCCCTTTCTCCACCTCTTCCAGGACATCCAGTGTCTTGATGTACAGTTCTCCAAGCAGGGAACCCTTCCAGGGATTCCAAACATCCGGCCCAACGGCTTTTACATCCGCAAAAGTCAAAAGATAGAGCATCTTGAGGTTGTTCACGGTTCCTATGATATGCGCGAAATCACGGATGGTCTTCTCGTCTTCCAGATCGCGCCGGAACGCCGTGGCGGTCATTAGCAAGTGATATCGCACCAGAAACTCCACGAGGCCCGCGTCGTCGACGTTCAACTGCATGCGTCGCGCAATTGAGCGCACCATCCGGGCGCCGATCTCCGAGTGTCCTCCGCCGAATCCTTTACCGATGTCATGGAACATGAGCCCCAGATAGAGCAGCTCGATCTTTTCCGCCTCGCGGGACACCTGAGTCAGCAGCGGCAAGGTATCCCTGTATTCTCCCGCTTTGAGCTGTTCGATCTCCTTAATCAACCGAAGCGAATGCTGATCCACTGTGTAGATATGATAAGCGTCATGGAGGACCATACAGAGCAGCCGGCCGAACTCCGGGATAAACGCCCCGAGCACCCCGCAGCGATGCATCTCGGACAGGGTTTCGTACACCCGTTCCTTCCATTTCAGGATTTCGAAGAACGGGATATTTCCTTCCGCCGAGCGGCGAAATCGCTCGTCGATCAGATCGAGGTTGTCGCGCAATAATTCCCGCGTGTCATGGCTTAGCTCGCAGCGCTGCTTTTGCATATCGGCGAACAGCCGCACCAGATTGCCGGGACCTGATCTGAGTATCTCCGGCTTTGTGACGGTGAGATGGCCTTGCGAAACTCGAACCCCCTCGCGCAGCGTTTTCGCGAACCTGTACCGCCCGCCGAAGAGCGTCCGCGAACAATCCGTCAGCCGGTGGATGATAAGCGAGGTGATCCGGCTGATCTGGGCCGCGTGCAGGTAGTATTCACGCATGAAAATTTCGACGCCCTTTAATTTTTCCTCGCCTTGAAAGCCGAGCGCGCGACTGACCTTTTCCTGTTCCTCGAAGGTCAGCTGATCCTGGTGTTTAGCGGCGGAAAAATGAAGTTCGTTGCGAAGGCGGAGAAGAAAATCTTGGGAGGTTTTCAATTTAGCGGCGTCAGCCGAGTTCACGATCCTCTGAAGCGCCAGGGAATCGAGATCTTTAATGTTCTCTTTAACCCGCGCGATCCAACGGGCGGCATGGATGTCGCGAAGACCTCCCTCCCCTTCTTTGACGTCCGGCTCTAGAAGATAGATGGAACCGCCGTAATTTGCGTGCCGCGCCTTGCTTTCGGCAACTTTCTCTTCGATGAACCGCCGAACTCTCTTTTGGACAAGGCG
Source organism: Binatia bacterium (assembly GCA_050735975.1). Lineage (GTDB taxonomy): Bacteria > Desulfobacterota > Binatia > UBA9968 > UBA9968 > DATMBL01. Next base: position 40,643 of record JBOHVS010000168.1, read on the forward strand.
AGTCTCGACCATCTTGTCAAAATCGCCGTAGAGCGTGTAGTCACCGCAGAGGTATCGGGCATCCAGCAAGGCGGTCTTAACTCTCATATCCTGATCGGCCATCCGCATGCACTCGCTGATATTTCGCGTCGCATGGCCGACCTGAAGACCGGCGTCCCATAGAGTGTAGAGCATTTTTTCCGTCACCGCCTCTACGTAAGGCGAGATTTTCCAGGCGTGCAAAAACAAGAGATCGATGTCCGAATGCGGATTCAGCTCTCCTCTGCCGTAGCCGCCCTGGGCTACCACGGCACATCCGGGATTCAGAATCGGGTATTGCCGTACGAAGTCGCGACTGATCGCGGCAAAAATATGGCGGATCAGATGATCCATCATCGTGGAGTAGGCGGATACGATCTCCACGCCACCGGCGCCGGCCCTATGCCGCTCGAAGAGTGCGGCGCGACCCTTTTGCACAAAGAGCCGGGCGGCGGTCTTGAGATCCGCGCCGCGTTCGAGTTCATCGATGAGAGAACGAGATAGGGCTACTGCATCCACCTCTATTTTTCCCTCCTACAGAGTCTTCATCGCGATCATACTTTGATTGTACTCCTTGATGCCGTCATAAAGCGCATCAACGATGGCGTTTTGATATCTTTCCTGGCGCATCGCTCTCCCTTCGGTCTTGTTCGTGATAAAAAACATTTCGACCAAGACGCTCGGCATACGCGCGCCGACTAAAACATAGAAAAGGGCCTTCTTGACCCCAAGGTCCCTTACTCCACCCAGTTTGTCGGACATGCCGCTCACGAGCGATCCCTGCAGTCGATGCGCCAGGGTGATGGAGTCCTCGAGTTTCATATTCTGGGTCATATCGCTCAAGATAAACTGCAAATCGGAAACATTTTTTCGCGACGTGCCGTTTTCCCTCGCCGCAAGTCGAATCGACCCTTCATCGTTCGTGTTGTCCAGATAGTAGGTTTCCAGCCCCCTGGCATCGTCCTTTGGGCTGGCGTTCATGTGAAGTGAGATGAACAGATCCGCGTTTTCGGCGTTGGCAACAGCCGTACGATCCTCCAGAGGGACAAAAGTGTCTTCTTTGCGCGTAAGCACCACGTCGATGTCCATATCCCGTTTGAGCTTACGAGCGAGTTTCTTAGCGACCACAAGCACAATGTCCTTCTCGGCAATACCGCCCACTCCGATCGCGCCCGGGTCCTTCCCACCATGCCCCGGGTCCAAGACCACTTTGCGTATACCTGGGGCGGGAGTCGCCGGCTTGTTATCTTTGCCCCGCGTCGCGACCGGTTTGCTTTTAGCGGTCGATGCGACGTTTGCGCCGCCCTTTTGCCCTTGAATGTCGATCACAAGACGATAGGGATCCGGCAGGAAAAAGGCGTTGTGAGCGCGCAGGCTGTTCATATCTAAAACCACTCGAACGACTTCCGGACTAAACTGCCCCACGCGCACGCTACGCAAAAGTCCATCCCTGACAACCAGCGGCTCTTTGGAGTCCACTGCTAGTGTCGCCCCGAAAATATCGATATAGATTCTCGGCGGCAGCCGTTTGGCGGCATCTTCTTTCAAGTGCCGAATCTCATATCGAACTGCTTGCGTTAGATCCATCGTGACTCGCGTGTAGCTCGGAGATGAAAAGAAGCGGACGCCCGTGAGGCGCGGCTTGTCCGAATTGGCCTCTGAGGCACCCCGATCGCCGGCTCGCTCTTCTTCTAGCGCCTTTCCGCCAGCCGGGTTCTTGATCGGATCACTCCGCTGCGCTTGGGCGAATAGGTATCTTCCCGGTCGTCCTTCGCTCCCCGCTAACCCAGGCCCCCACAACCCGGCGGCAATCAAGCTTGCCAGCAATACAATAGCCCTCTTTCTACTCATAGGCACCTCGTTGAAAAAAATGCGATTTGCAGTCTGCCCAAAAGGATCTCAGAGGCTCCATGCTCTTTGCTCCTCAGCAGCCCGTCTTCTTGGCTTCTTCCGCCAACCGGTGCAGCATATTGAGCGCGTCGATAGGAGTTAGACGCGACGCGTCGGCGCTTCTTAATTCATCCAAGATTTTGGATTCAGCGGATCCAAAGAGCGCCATCTGAAGGGGTTGATCGCTCTCCGCGACCCGGCCGCTCCTGACGCTCGCCTTTGCATCGGCCTTCCCCTCCTCCAACTGCAGCAAAATCTCTTTGGCTCTTTCGATGACAAAGGACGGCAAACCGGCCAGCCGGGCGACATGAATTCCATAGCTGTGACTGGCGGCTCCTTCTACCAGGTTGCGCAGGAAAATGATGTCTCCCCGCCATTCTTTTACGGCAAAGTTATAGTTTTTGATTCGCTCCTTCGTCATGGCCAACCCGGTGAGCTCGTGATAGTGGGTCGCAAACAAAGTGCGCGGGCGCTCCGGCGTATCATGGAGGCTTTCGGCTACCGCCCAGGCGATGGAAATGCCGTCGAAAGTGCTTGTGCCCCGGCCCACTTCGTCGAGCAAAATTAAACTGCGGCGCGTCGCATGATGCAGGATCCTGGCGGTCTCTTTCATCTCCACCATGAACGTCGATTCCCCGCGGGAGAGCGAATCGCTGGCGCCGATCCGCGTGAACAATCGGTCCACCAACCCGATGTTCGCTTCCGTCGCCGGGACGAAGCTTCCCATCTGGGCCAGAATAACAATCAGCGCCACCTGCCTCATGTAAGTCGATTTACCGGCCATGTTGGGCCCGGTCAGCATGAGAATCTGATTCGTTTCCGGATCCATGGAGCAGTCGTTCGGAACGAAAGCGCCGCGCCCAACGCCGGCCTCGACGACCGGATGCCGCCCTTCCCGGATGGTCAACTCCATACCGTTATGGACCCGGGGCCGGACGAAATGCTGCGTTTCCGCGACCTCGGCCAACGACAGTAGACCATCGAGCGTAGCCAGCGCGATGCTTGTATCGTTGAGCGCCTGATAATGAGACGCGACTTGTTCTCGCACTCGGGCCAGCAAGCTAGACTCTAGTTTCTCAATCAGATTTTCGGAATTGAGCACTTTCGCCTCGTACTCTTTGAGCTCCGGCGTGATATACCGCTCTCCGTTTACGAGGGTCTGTTTGCGAATGTAGTCCTCGGGAACGGCTTTAAGATTAGCCCTGGTGATCTCGATGTAATAGCCGAATACCCGATTGTAGCGAACTTTGAGCGAATGAATTCCAGTGCGCCGGCGTTCGCCCGCCTCGAACCGCGCGATCCAATCCTTCGCGTGGGCGCGTGCACTGCGGATCTCGTCAAGCTCAAGGTCGAAACCGGAACGGATGTATCCTCCTTCCTTGAGCGAAAACGGCGGATCATCCACAATCGCTCTTGAGACAAGCCCAGCGACGTCCGGCAACTCCGAAAGCTCCGCGCACGAACTTGCCGGAATATCGGTATTCGCGGCGTTCAGATGCGCCTTGACCTCGGCCACCCCCGAGAGAGAAAGTTTTATAGCCACCAAATCTTTGGGCGATGCGCTGCCTGCTGCGACCCGGCCCGCCAAGCGCTCGAGATCTTGGACTTTTCCTAATGCGGCGCTGAGGTTCTCACGAAGCTGGTAACTCTCCACGAGATTCTGCACGCCTCCTTGGCGGTCACGGATCGCCTGTTCGTCGAGCAAAGGGTAAAGCATCCAATGACGCAGTCGTCGCGCCCCCATCGGAGTCACCGTGCGATCCAACACTGCGAGCAACGATCCCTTCCGATCGCCGTGATAGCTGGTGACCAACTCTAGATTGGCGCGAGTCACGTCATCCAGAACGAGATAGTTCGACCTGGAGTAAAACTCGATACCCCGCAAGACTTTCAAAGACTCCGGAGCGTTCGCCTCGAGGTAATTGAGGATGGCGGAACCCGCCTTGAGACCGTCATGGAACTTTTCCGGATGCGAGGGAACTCCGCTTTCGGCGCGCGAGATTCTCGCCGCAGCGCTGTCGTCGAAGAGCGCGTCACCAACCTCCGTGAAGTGGATCCGGGAAAACTGCTTTTGCAGCCGTCCGGCGAACGTCCGATCACTGTTGAGGATCAACGTCTCGCTGGGGTGAATGCGGCCGACTTCGTCCAATAAAGATTGCTCCTCCGGCAACTGCGTCACCCGGAACTCCCCGGTGGTAATATCCGCGACCGCCAGGCCCAGGCCATCTTTCCCTCCATAGACCGCGGCGAGAAAATTATTGCCGCGCGCGTCCAACGCTTCGACCGCGGTCACGGTTCCCGGAGTGATGACCCGCACCACCTCGCGTTGCACCACACCTCTGGCCAGCTTTGGATCTTCCACCTGCTCGCAGACCGCGACTTTGTGACCGGCATCGAGCAGCTTGCGAATGTAGGGTTCCGCAGAATGGTAAGGCACCCCGCATAAGGGTACCGCCGAATCCTCGTTCTTGCTGCGCGAAGTCAGGGCGATATCAAGAATCCTAGAGGCGGTCTCGGCGTCTTCAAAAAACATCTCGTAAAAATCTCCGAGACGGAAAAACAGAATGGCATCGCGGTACCGTTCCTTGATCTGCAGGTACTGCTGCATCATCGGTGTGACTTTGGCGGCTTCCATTCGCCTCCTAAGCCGAGCCGGACCTTTTCTCTTCCAGGCGGCGCAGGCTCCTCGAGCGCTTGATAGGCGCACCCGGAACGGCTCGCTGTACTTCGCCGTTCAGCTCCCGAACCAAATTCCCGATTCCCAGTGATAAGACAAACTGGCGCTCCATCGCATTCAAAATCTTCTCGCGGTCGCTGGTGATGACAAAAAGCTCTTCGCCATCAGTCAGGTATCTCAGCGATTTCACCGGTTGTTTGGCTGCACTCGAGTAATGTCTGAGCGGCCGAAGGCAACGACGGATCTTCTGCAGGCTAAACCCATGATAGGTCAAATCTTTGACGACCTTGAGGCAGACGAGATCATGGAATGAGTACAGGCGCTTGGTCCCGCGTCCATGCGCCAGCTTCACCGACGGCCGGACAAATCCCTGCTCGTCCCAGTATTGAATCTGCCGCAACGTCACGCCGACAATCTTACTCGCGAGCTTGCTATTGTACGTCTCCATCCTGCCCCCTCCGCTAAAATGAAAACACGAATGTTTTTAGAAAGTAAAGGGATGCTTCCGGATTGTCAAGAAAAATGACCGCAACCGTCGTCTTGACGCCTTGCGCGCGATGTGGTGAAAAGTTTCTATGCCTCTCCCGGACAAACTCTATTTGGGCACCGTCAGTTGGTCGAAGCCGGACTGGGTCGGCCCGTTCTATCCCGAAAAATTGAAACCGTCCGAATTTCTTGAGGCCTACGCGCGAAGTTTCCGGGCGGTCGAGATCGATTCCACGTTTTACCGTATTCCCAATCGCGCGACCGTCAAAGGCTGGCGAGATGGAACTTCGCCCGGTTTTATCTTCACCGCCAAGGTTCCGCGGCTGATTACCCATATTAAAGTCTTGAATGACTGCCAATCCGAGCTCACTGCCTTCTTGCAGAACATCGAGATTCTCGGCGATCGCCTCGGTCCTCTCCTGCTCCAGTTTCCCTATTTCAATAAAAATGCCTTCGCTTCCCGCGAAGCATTCGAAGCTCTGCTGCGCCCGTTTTTGCGAGCGGTACCCAAGACTTTTCAGATCGCAATCGAGATCAAAAACAAAAATTGGATTACCGACGATTTTTTACGGCTCTTGGGCGAGCATTCGGTGTCGCTGGCGCATGTTGTCAATGCCTGGATGCCGAAATTGGCTAGACTGACGGAGGAGTTGGATTCGGCGAAAGGAAAGTGCTGTTACGTCCGCTTCATGGGCGACCGCAAAGGAATCGAAAGCAAGACTCAGAAGTGGGACAAAATCATCGAGGACAAAACCGGAGAGATGGCCGTTTGGGCGGATGAATTGAAAAAAATTGTCGCCAAAGGAGTCCCCGCCTACGCTTTCTTCAGTAATTACTATGCCGGCTTTGGGCCCGGCTCGGCGAAGCTGTTCGAAAAGCTATGGCAGGAAGGCTGAACATGCCCTCGTCCTTCGACCGATCCAGCCAACGGACACCGGGAAAACCCGCTCGTGATGAGCGCGCCTAACCACGAATGTGAACCGCCTTCTGAAGTTCTCTGTAGTGAGACTGGTGGGAATAAGGTGGAGCGGGTGAGGAGGGTCGAACTCCCGACCTTATGCTTGGCAAGCATACGCTCTAGCCAACTGAGCTACACCCGCATCCTCGTCTTCCCTACCTGAATCGAAAAGCTTTGTCAATTTAACAGGTTGAATAAAGGCCATTTCAATTCGCTGACCCGCCTCCGCTCAGCCTCAACCTTAACCTGCTTTTATATTTGGCTCGTTCGGGTTTGCAGCAAGCGGAAAAATTGCACGTGGTAGTTTACGCCCGACCAGAGAGCGACAACTGTCGCTAGCACAAGAAAATAGATACCGGCGGCGAAGAAATCCACGCCCCAGTATTCATAATGAACCAACAAGCCAAAGACCGCGAACGCTTGAAGAATAAACTTGTACTTTCCCAGCTGTTCCGCCTGCATTACGATTCCCTCGGTTAAAGCAATCCCCCTGATGACCGTGACGGCCGTCTCGCGCGCAAGGATGGCGACGACCAACCAAGATGGAACGCTCGGCTCGCCGGGCCGGTCCAATGCAGCCAACATAATCAACGCGGATGCCACCATCAGCTTGTCCGCGAGCGGGTCCAATATCATACCTAGATTGGAGACGCTTCGATTGCGTCGCGCGAGGTACCCGTCGAAATAATCGGTAACCGAAGCCGACAGAAACAACAGCGCCGCCCATAACGCGGACCCAGGATCCGGATGGGTCAGCAGCCACACCAGTACAGGAATAATCAGGATTCGGATGAGACTAAGAAGATTGGGGAGCGTGCAAACCACAAGTGATCGACGCACTAAATTTCAGCCTGAGCAATAAACTCTACTCACAGGGTGTTCAAAAAAATCTCGGAGGCAAGGCGCGCGAGCTTCGGAAGGTTGAGGCTAAGGCTTAGATCGAACTAAACCTTAACCTAAACCTCAACCTGCCGTGCGGAGCGAGGCCATCGAGCGCAACCAAGCTATGGTCTTTTTCAACAGCCCGTTTACTGCCGGATCTGCTGGAGACTTTGTAAGCCGCCAACGCCATAAGATTGGTAATATCCGAGCACCCGACGGACATACTCCCGCGTCTCGGCGAACGGGGGAATCCCTCCATGCCTTTCCACGGCCTTGATGCCGGCATTGTAAGCAGCCAACGTCAACTGCAGATCCCCGCCGAAACGGTTGAGCAGCAATTTTAGATGCCGCACCCCGCCGTCGATGTTGTCACTGGGATCATAGGTGTCATTCACGTTGTGCAACCGCGCGGTATCGGGCATAAGCTGCATTAACCCCATCGCGCCCTTACGAGAACGGGCATTCGAATTGAAGTCAGACTCGACCTTGATAACAGCGCGCACCAGATCGGCGTCAATGCTATGGCGCTTTGAAGCCGACCGAATAATCTCATCATAGGAATGACCGGAATGGATCGCGCCACCCGAACTCAGATTGCCCTCTCTTATCACGCGGCGGTATCCCGCATGAGTCGGCACGTTGGTGAAGGTAAGGACCCCCTGCTTATCGCGGTACACGTACACATCCGCCAAGACGGGACAGAGCGCGACAAATTGCGCACAAGCCATGAAACTGAAAAAAATGAAACGCGGTATTTTCATACGGCCCGGCCAAAAAATTTTTGACAGGATAACTTCCAGACCTATCCATGTCAAACAAAGTTTGGCCCCAGGCTGCTGAACCCGACTTAGCTGGAGTTTCCCTTAAACCCACAGGCGAGATGCGTCAGAGCTGGAGAGAAACTGCGTTAGCGGGAGATCCCCTTCCAAAAAATCCAAGGTCGGAAGCTCGTCAACCGCCACCCACGCCAGCCGTTGAAAGACAAGATTTTGAACTTCACCGCGAAAATCGTCAATCCGGAAAAACCGCAGATCAACCGCAAAAGTCCCCGGATAAGCATGTTGGTAGCGCAAAACCTCGCTGATTTTACCAACTTGGATGCCCAGCTCTTCTTTCAACTCCCTTCGAAGCGCGTCCGCGCAGATTTCCCCTATCTCAACTTTTCCTCCGGGGAATTCCCATTTCATGGGGAAAGGTCCGCTCTCATTGCGCTGGCAGACGAGAAGCTTGCCTCGCCTAAAGATCAACCCGGCGACAACTTCGATCCTTTTTGCGTCGCAACTTTCCATAGTAGGAGTGCCGCCAGCTAATTCAGACCTGGCCGGCTCAAACCTTCGAGCCGACGGGCGCAAGCTGAGCTTCTTGTGAGGCGGGACTCAAGGCCGACATCTGTGCCGGCAAGCGGATTCTGCACGTAGCTCCCTGTCCCGCGTTATTGACCAAATCGATGGTGCCGTGATGTGCTGAAATGATCTGGCGGGTTATTGGGAGACCCAAACCTGAACCTTTTAGTTTCGTAGTCTTAAAAAGCTGAAATACATCCATTCCTTCAGGTATTCCAACCCCCGAATCTATCGCTTCCAAGACAACAGCATCTTCGTCTCGGTAAGCTTTTAGCAACAAACGTCCGCCTTCCGGCATAGCCTCAACGGCGTTTTTACAGACATTTAACAACGCCTGCTTTAGCCTGTCGTGGTCGATCATAACTCCGGGTAGCGCATTACCAAACTCGAAGTCCACATGAACTCCTGCCGCTCCATACGCACGCAGTTCCGGTGCTAACGTCTCTCGAACGCTCTTTGCCAGATCTGCAGACCTCAACTCAAGGGATTGCGGTCGCGCAAAAGAGCGGAATTCTCTTAGTAAAGAGCTTAGACGCTCGATTTCCTGAGACAGATCGAGAAGGGTCGCTCGTATGCCTGGATCCCTGATAGAATCTGCAAGGTCCAGCTTAACCAGTTGTAGAGAGGTGGAGATGGCATTGAGAGGATTGCCAAATTCGTGCGCAAAAACGGCGGCGCTGGTCTCCCAATAGGCCACGCGTTCTTGCTCCCGAATCCTTTGCTCCGCGAGCAACCTGGTAAGCACCTCAATACGTTCATTAAGCCTAACAAGCAAATCAGTAGCGCTCACCTGGCTTCTTAAAGCGCACCGGACAGCGAGCAAAGGCGGGTCTTCAGCGGTCGCAGGCGTGATTACCGCCCCATCGCAACGAATGCCAGCTTCTGCAGGCGCTTGTCGGAGCTCAAAAACCGCCGGCATCATCCGGCCGTTGCCCGACCATAGCATTAGGGTCCGAGCTATTTTCTCCCGCGGGTCGCTCACAAGATCCGAGAATTGAAGACCTGCGAGCTTCTTTACTGAAAATAGCTCATGCGCGGCCGAATTTCCGCCAAGAATAACGCCTCTGCCGGAGAGAAGAATAATGGCGTCCGAAAAAACCTGCGTGACGTCTAAATAAGGTTGAAAGATCAAGGTTGGGCGCCTCTAAAATACTCCCTTCCTAGCGCGGGCTCGGCTTCGAGATTCGGTGCTCGCGAATAGTTCTTAGGCAGGATTTCGAGTTCCTTTAGATCCATAATCTACATTGTTCGCTTGGTGCTCAATAAATGACTGATCTTTACGAGCAGGTCCTCTAAATGGATCGGTTTCTCTATATACAAAGCGCCGAGAGCTGTGGCTTCTTCTTTAACTTCCGCCGACCCGAATGCCGTAATAAGAATGGTTGCTGCCTTTGGAGAAACTTCGGCCTGACAGGCGAGAACATCGATGCCGTTCGCCATACCCTCCATTCGGAGATCGGAAATGACGAGAGCGAAGTTGTCGATCGTTCTGATCAGATCAAGACCATGCTCCCCGGAGTTCGCTTCCAAAACCATGTATCCCGCGCGTCGTAGGAAGAGCGCGATGTTGCGCCGGGAGAGTGAATCATCGTCGACCAAGAGAATGCTTCCAGACATTGCAGAAGCGTACACCGAAGAGACAGAAAATCAATAAGTTTTTTGAGAGAGTTCATTACGGCCGCACAAAGGAGGGTCGTGGCGGCCGTGACAAAAAGACAAATTTGGCAAGGCGAATCATTTTCGACGTTCTTAAGCATTCGATTTTATTGACTCGGGTCAGTGGCACGACCATTGCCTTCAGCGAACGGTATGAACCTAGTTTCGGTTCGTGAAGGCGTTCGAAGGAACAGAATCGCAAAACCCAAAGTGGAGGACTTCCCGCCGCGCCGCTTCGAAAGAAACCCAATGAAACATCCAATTTGTCCGAATTGTTCCAAGGAGTTTGTAAAGCGGGTGAGACCTGCCGGTTTGGTGGAGCGGCTTATTAGCCTGTTCTACGTCTATCCCTTCAAGTGCCAGCTTTGCGCGCATCGATTTAGACATCTGCAGTCGGGCGTTCGCTACATACGAATCGATCAGGATCGGAGAGAATACGAGCGGATGGCGGTGAGTTTCCCGGTGTTGATCTCGGGAGAGCATTGTAGCGCCAAAGGAACGGTCAGCGACATCTCCTTAGGAGGATGCAACTTGACTACGGATACCGAGCTTGCCGACGGGGACATTCTAGGGCTAACCCTGCAAATCTCAAGCGAGGCTCTTCCGGTAATAGTGGAGGCAGCCGTAGTACGCAATGCTCGCGCAAATAATGCGGGCTTCGAGTTTCTTAGGTTCGTCGAGAATGATAGAGACCGGCTGCGGATCTTTATGCACGCTTTGCTGATGGGCAGAAACCGATTTTGGATGACTCAGGATCGCGTCTCTCAAGATCATCACCCCTCCTCGCTGGCGCCTCAAAGGATGTGATCGGTATCATCCCGATCAGAGACAAGACATCGCCGAAAATTACTTGGCCCGCCTAACTTTTAACTTGAAGAAAAACTTCCTTCCTTCGGCATTCGATGATGCTTGTTTTGTACCATTAGAGGTAGCAATATTTGCTCGGCGCCGGTCAGTTTCGGTGTCTTAGAAGGCTTAAAATTTTGGCTCTGAGCGCGCTCAAAGATAAGATGCTTCCGGCTCGTCGTCTCCAAACCGTATTTCCAACGGCGTTCTCGACTGGGGGGGCAATGTCGAGTAAACGAATAGCCTGGTCCAAAGAGTTGAGACCTCTTGCGCGCAAACACCTGAGCACTGCCCATGCCGCCAACGTCCCAGTAGCGAAAAGTCTCGTCATATCTTCTATTTCGGAGAGGCCGGCGTAAGCGACTTGACTCCTGAGATCATACAACCCGCCGGTCCTCAGAAGATTGCGTCTCATTTTCTCTTTATCGTCGTTGTCCGCTGTTAGAAGAATCGGCAGCCGTCGCGCAACATCTTGGACGATTGTGTCGCTTCGGCGCCGGCCGATAACCAGCGTCTCGATCGCGGTGAAATATTTGCTCATCATGCTTGCCAAGAGTTTCTCTCCGACAGCCTCTCCGATCCAAAAGAGTGAAGTCTCAATCGCTCGATCGATTTCGCTGGTATCTGACCGTTCCCGCAGAAATGTTGATACGTCGTCCCACGCGTAAGCTCTAAACCGCTCCACATCTACAAGGTTCAGCTGAAGTGCAGGGACTGATATTAGACCGCCGATTGTAAACGCTCGTGCTTGAGTTCTCGCATTGAAGCTTATTACTTGCCCGAAGTCTTGGCGGCCCATCCCTGAAAGCGTGAATCTGAATAGTCGTGGTGTTGACGATTCAAACAAAAAAATGGTGCAATAGACCGCCAGGGCGCCGAGGGTGATTTGGGCCTCGCGATAAGCCTCTTGCCGCGACCGCCATACATCCCCACGCACCAGGACCTCAATCCCGGTCTGGCCCATGATGTCGCTTCTTCTCCTCTGAAGAGCCGCCACATCTTCTGGATCTTGCGACCTCCCGGGAAAAAGTCTTTCCGCGTAAGCCTGATCGATGGTTGTAAACGTTGCTCTCCCGAAACCGAACGAGGGGACATCAAGCAATTTAAGGCCATTCACCAGGAAATGGACATCTACCCCATCCGGGGCGATTGCCAGCTCATTCAATAGATCGTCTACAACCGCGCGCGCCGATTTATCGTTTGAATCCGCTTCCAAATATGCTTGCGTGTGCTTCCTGATGACGGCAGCTATCGATCTATTGTCGTAATAGCGCGCAAGCGTTTGCTCTCCCCGTAAAAGCTTGAAAAATTTCTCATGAGCCTCGAACCCGGCATTGTCAAGGTACCAGTCCTTTCCAGCAAGCGTCAGGAACGCAATCGGCAATCCCGGAAAATAGCTCGGCAAACTTTTGAGTTCCGCCGAACTGTTAGGAGTACAAAGATGTTTTTGACTGGCAAAAACTTGGAACAAATTTTCGAGTGCGCGTCTTTCGTCCCTCGTCATGGAAAAGTCCTCCGGGCTTTACTCTACGAACTTATCAAGTTAGCAGATCAACGCACCAGCGCGCCAGGTCTCTGGGCAACGCATGCAACAGGGACATGCCGGCAAATTTATTTAAAGAGCCTCCTCATTTTACTATTTGGAAATTATCCCCTTTTCCCGACCGAACTACCTGAGTAGTCGGTCGAGCCCTGCGAGTGGATGGACGGTTGAACGAACACGCTCGGTAAAATCTCGACGGTGATTTGGAGAGGATCTCCGCCAATCACGCACAGGACGTCAGCGTCGTAGATATTCGCCGCTGCAAAGGCGGCGATGGGAAGGGTTAGGGTGAGGTATAGGTTGAGTATATATGCCGCGCTAGCTGGCAAGTGGATCTTACGGCGCAGGATTTTTAGTCAGTTGCAGTTGAATTTTTACCGTATCATTGAGATCCGAACTGGTTTCAGAGTCAAAATCGAGCGACAGAATCTCGGCACGATACGATGCCTTAAATACGGCCGTAATCGCGTTAGCCATTGCTTCCTGCAACTGAACGGTTTTTAGTAGGCGCTCAAAGAATGGATTGTTCTCCTCCAGCGGGATCTTTAGAGACATCCGTGGTTCCCCCCGATTCAGTCGTTGGAAAGACGTTTCTATCACAAAAAACAAGTAATTAGTACATAATTTATTAGGGGGCGAGAATGGGGTCAGACTTTTACGACTCAACTATCTGTGCTAGTGTGCTA
>JBOHVS010000169.1:0-4702 GCA_050735975.1 Binatia bacterium
CTAGCAATCTTCGTTGGGCGGAAGCTCCCGGCAACGTGCTCCTTCCGGCCCGAGCCACCGGCCTTCCGAGGGACTCCGTCGCCAACGCATCCCAGATCATCACTCTCGATCGTGAGTTACTCACCGAGGAAGTCGGGAAGCTTTCGAAACGCCACTTGGAGTTAATTCTCACAGGCATCGATATTGTCCTTGGCCGTTAATCTTGCCGCTCTTGCTGCCCTCTGCTCCTTGCTCCTTGCGATTTTCACTTTTAGAATGCGAACGGTTCGAAGCTTACTGTGGCGCATTGCCTGCTGTCTAGGCCCCAGCTTCTTATTCAGGGGCGGGATTTTCCTCACCCTAAACCGCTCCCGCCGCGTGCCAGCGGAAGAGGGGAAGATGGATAGGAATCCAAAATCAAAAACCGGTCGTCTAAAGTCGAAAATTCAGCCACCTCCAGTCTGCGACGCCCAGCGCTCTTATCCATAGCGCAAGCAAGATGCCAATAATGGGGGAAGGCATTGGTAGAGTGAAGGTATTGAATTGGCGCGAAAAATTGGATGGGGATCCCGACCAAAGTTTTGTTGAAAGCGGGTGGGGAGTAGTCGGTTTGATACACCCTGTAGCAAAATGGCTGCAGGCTCCCGATCGTCAAAGGCGGCTGGCTTGCAGGCTCCTAGTATTGTCCTTATGATTGTTGGCATCTGCAGACAGGCTGCTGCGGCCGACCAAGGCGCTACGACGTACCGAATCGCAAAGCGCAAGGAGCAAAGTGGCATGGAGCGAGGAGCAGGGGGCTTTGGAATTTGGGATTGTGGATTGCGAATTGCCGATTGCGAATCGGAAAAGAGCAGGGAATGGGGAGGCGCGGCCAATTGCGAAATTCGAAATGGTTTTTTCTGATCTTTGACCTCTGATTCGCTCTCCTGGCGTCAGATCGGGCTAAAACAGGATTTCTCTAGAGAAAGACAAAATGAATCAAACTTGGTTGGTTACCGGGTTTTTCTTCGCGCTCTTGTTGGCTCTGCTCTACGGCGCGTTCCTGATTCTAAGCCCATTTCTGAAGGCAATTACTTGGGCGGCAATCCTTGCTATTTTGGTCTATCCCGCCTATGCGAAGCTTCTGCAACTTCTGCGCGGAAGGGCCACCGCCTCGGCGCTTATAATCATCGTTGTGATCACTCTAATCGTCGCTATCCCAGGTGTCAGGATCGTCGGGTTTTTGTCGGAAGAGATCGTCGAGTTGGCAAAGTCGATTCGCGCTCTATTCAACGGCTCCAACGGCGATGGAATCGAGGTTTGGAAGCAGAAATTTTGGCTGCAAGGGGTTCTTCGCTGGTGGGAGATGCTCGGCGTGGAGCTTGCTGCTTTTCAGATCAATTGGAAAGAGCTGATCGTCAAAGGCGCCCAGGTCTCATCGGGAGCCGTGCTGGCGCAGGTCACCGGTGTGGCGCAAAATATTTTGCTCTTCGCGGCTAATTTCGTCATTATCCTGGTTACTCTGTTTTTCTTCTTGCGGGACGGCGCACAGTTCTGCTATCGGTTGCGCCGTCTGTTGCCCATGGATCACGAGCGCCAGGAAAGGTTGTTTCAAAACATCGTGAATGCCCTCACGGCAGTCGTCCATGGCTGTTTGGTGGTGGCGATGATTCAAGGACTACTGGGAGGCCTGGCATACTGGGCTCTTGGCGTACCGTATGCCGTAATTTGGGGGGTGGCGACTGCTTTCGTCGCTTTGTTGCCATTGGGCGGAACGACGATTGTTTCAGTGCCGGCTTCGATTTACCTTTTCATGCAGGGAGAGACGCTACGAGGCGTTTTGCTCTTGATCTGGTGCCTCGGAGTGGTGGGAGTAGTGGATAATATCTTGAAACCCGCGTTCATCGGTACCCGGCTGAAAATTCCGGTGCTGTTTTTCTTTTTCGGCATTCTTGGCGGTTTGGCGGTATTCGGAGCGTTGGGACTGATTCTTGGTCCTGTTATTATTGCCTTACTAGCGGCTGTGCTCGATGTTTATTTGGAGGAATACAGCATCAAACAGACATAGATAAGGCGAAATGGAGTGTTGGAATAGTGGGTGCTCCATTCTTCACGCACAACTAACCCTGTAGGCCGTTCTGAGGGAGCTGGCAAAGGAGGAAAACATGGCGGACGACATACAGATCAAACGTGAAATCGTACTCGAGGCCGACGCCGAAACGCTGCAGAAGATGCGGAAGGAGGGCCATGCCCGAGGGTTTACCGTGTATTGTGACGAAGCGGAGCGCACGGGTGGCGAGAATACCGCCCCGCCGCCGCTGGCCTATTTTGGGCTGTCGTTGGCTTTTTGAATGCTCACTCAGATTTCCCGGTACGGGGAAATGATGAAAGCCCAAATCGATAAAGCCAAGGTCTTTGTCAAAGCCCGGTTCAAGAGCGAAGGCTCCGTTTTGCGGGAAACGGTCCAGGCCGTCGGCTTGGGTTTTGAGATGCGGTGTGAGCTGGAGTCCAGTGAGCCGCCGGAAAAAGTTGCCGCCGTGGTACGCAACGCAGAGAATGGTTGCTACGTTATGCAGACGATTCTGCGGCCTACTCCCGTAGACCGCCAGTTCATGTTGAATGGAACTCCGCTCGATCCGGACTCGTTGAAGAAGAAATAGTCATTGGCGCTCACCCTGCTTCACGGCAAGGCGCAAACTTCGATCCCTGCAGCATCACGAAAATCTTTGAAACCGATGGAAAGAGTTTTAGCAGCCTGTTAACATTAGAAAGATGAATCAGTGGACGATTGAAGCCGGCGACGACGATTTCGAGACAACGGTGTTAGACCGCTCGCAAGAAGTGCCGGTCCTGGTGGACTTTTGGGCGCCCTGGTGCGGGCCTTGCCGTGTTCTCGGTCCGTTATTGGAAAAACTGGCGGAGGAGCATTCCGGCGATTTTATCCTGGCTAAGGTCAACGTCGATGACAACCCCGGGTTGGCCAATGCATTCGGGATTCAAGGTATTCCGGCAGTGAAGCTTTTTAGGGAGGGTGAGGTGGCTGGGGAATTCACCGGCGCATTACCGGAACCCATGCTCCGCGAGATGCTTTCGCGCTTTCTCCCTTCGGAGTCGGACCGGCAGGCGGAGGAAGCCGCCCAGCTCCAACAAGCGGGAGAAACAGCCGGCGCAAAGAGCTTGTATCAAGATATACTTGCCAAGGATCCGAGCCATTCAAAATCGCTTCTAGGGTTGGGGCGGCTGCTGATGGACGAAGGAGATCAGGCGGGCGCCTTGAGCACTTTGGAAAACATTTCGTTGGCCTCCGCCGAGAGGAAAGAGGCTGATCGTCAGATCGCACGGCTTAAACTGGGCGGTGACGGCAATCTGGACGAACCCAAATTCCGAGCCGCCGTTCAAGCAGATCCGAACAGTTTGGAGGCCAGGTTTAACCTGGCCCAAACGCTGGCGGCGAATGAAAAGTATGAAGAGGCTCTTGCGGAGTTCTTGACAGTCGTCAAGGCCGATCGCGGCTTTCGAGACGATGGCGCGCGCAAAGCGATCATTCAGATCTTCGAAGTTCTCGGTTCCGATGATCCATTGACGGACAAATACCGCTCCGAACTGGCGAAAGTTCTTTTCAGCTAGGCAGGCCGTTGAAAAAGGCTCACCATTTCTGACCCTCACCCCTGCCCTCTCCCGCACTTGCGGGCGAGGGAGTAAGAATTCAAGAAAAAGGTTTACCTCTCCTCGCCCCACGTTCCTTGCCCGTTTGTTCCCTCGCTCTCGAGACTGTGTCGTAATTAGCCGTCCGCCCTTCGAGAACCTCAGAGCCAGTCCTGAGTCCATCGAAGGAACGAACGGCTCAGTCTTTGATTTTTGGAATGCGACCATCCGTTCGTGGTGAGGCTCTCGAACCATGAACGGTATTACGACACAGTCTCCTCTCGGAGAGGGTTAGGGTGAGGGGGCAGCAGTTTCGCATCCGGGTTAAGAATTCCAACTGAACGTATTATGATAACTTATGATAGAAGGAACGATGGAAACGGACGCGGGTCTGGAGAGTGAGGTCCAAAAATTAGCGCGGTCGCTGTACGGTGCGGCGGCTGAGCACAAGCCGTCGATCTTCGATCCTCAGGATTGGCTAGGGAAAATGATCGAGTGGTCGCTCGAAGATGAATCGTTGCGCGTCGCTTTATTTCGTTTTGTCGACGTCCTGCCAAGCTTGGATTCCGCTACTGAGATTGGCCGTCACCTTGAGGAGTATTTTGCCAAAGTGGACCACGCTTTTGGCAGATTGGTGTTTCTCGCTCAGGCGTTGCATGCGGGTTGGTTAGTCGCTCCCGTTGTGCGGCAGAACGTGACCCGTCTCGCGCGCCGCTTTATTGTCGAGGAAAAAATCGAAGTACTCCAAGCGGTCCTTACAACTCTCAGGCAGGAACCCGCGGCCTTCACGATCGACGTGGTCGGTGAGGCGACGGTGAGCGAGAAGGAAGCTCTGGCGATGCAGCAGCGCTATCTCGATCTACTGAGAAACCTGTCGACCATGGCCGCCGATTGGCCTGCGGTGCCGCAAATCGATGAAGGTCCGACCGGCTCGCTCCCGAGGGTCGACGTCTCGGTCAAGGTCTCCTCTCTCTGCGCCCGTTTCGACCCGCTGGATCCCGACAGCGAGGAGACTGCCGTGGAGCGAGTGCGGCTGCTGTTTCGTGAAGCGGCGCGGCTCAAGACTGCCTTGACGATCGACATGGAACAGTTCGCTTTC
>JBOHVS010000170.1:0-5167 GCA_050735975.1 Binatia bacterium
TTAAAATCCTTTCTCTGGATCCTGATCGCCATGGTCGGCGCAAGAAGCGCCGCGATGGGGTTCAACCGTTTAGCCGATAGGAAATTCGATGCGCTCAACCCACGGACGGAATCCTGGGAACTGCCCCAGGGCAAAGTAAAGGTGGCTGAGGCGATTGTCGTCACTACAATAGCGTCGATATTCTTTATCTACGCCGCATACCAGCTAAATTTCCTCTGCTTCCTGCTTTCTCCTGTTGCCCTGGCAATTGTCTTTTTTTATTCATTGACCAAGCGGTTTACCTGGACATCCCATCTGTTTCTCGGCCTGGCCCTTTCACTGGCCCCGATGGGCGCGTGGTTGGCCGTATCCGGCACACCCGGCTCCCTTCAGGAGCTGACAGTTCCTTTTTTTCTCGGTTTAGCCGTGCTTTTCTGGCTGGCAGGTTTTGACATTATCTACTCCCTGCAAGATCGAGAATTCGATCAGAAACAAGGGCTGTTCTCGATACCGGTCCGATTCGGCGCTGCGGGGGCTTTGAGACTCTCTAGCTTTTTCCATCTTTTCACGGTCGTCTTCCTGGCCGCGGTAGGCCTCACCGCGCGGCTGGGAATTATCTATTGGGGCGGGCTCGTTCTCGTGTCCCTGATCCTGTTCTGGGAGCACAGAATCGTCAAACCCGACGATCTTTCGCGCATCAACAAGGCTTTTTTCGATTTTAATGCTTATGTCAGCATCGGTTATTTTTTGACCATTCTCGCCGATATTGGTTTGCGACGCAGTTTTCTGGGCGAGTGATGAGCGGGGGGCTTCTGTTAACGCTTTTCACTCTAGCCGGGGTGGCTGGGTTTGGGGCTGGGTTTATCGGTCTCGGCGGCGGGCTTTTGCTTTTTCCTCTGCTTCTTTACCTCCCTCCATACCTCGGGTTGAGCGCCATCGATGCCAAGACGGTCGCTGCTCTGGTGATCTCGCAGGTTTTCTTTGCCGGTTTGATCGGTGGCACGGCTCACTGGCGCAAAGGACGAGTGCACAAGAGACTTACGATCGTCGGAGCAGTGGCATCAGCGTTGGGGGCGTTTATTAGCGGTATTGCGTCGAAGTGGGTGTCGGACTGGTTCTTGCTATTCTTGTTTGGCGTCGTGACGCTCATTGCCGGCGCCGTTATGTTTCTCCCGCCGCCTTCGGTGGAACGGGAACAGGCTTCCGCTGAAAACATCGTCGTCCCTTCCGTTCTGCTAGGCGCAATTTCATTTTCAGTCGGCGTGGTTGTCGGATTGCTTGGAGCCGGCAATTTTCTGTTTGTCCCGCTGCTTATCTACGTCCTCAAGATCCCCACCCGCATCACCATCGGAAGTAGTCTCGCGATTCACGTTCTAAACGGCTTCGCTGGCTTCATGGGCAAGATGCTAACAGGGCAGGTGCCTTTCTTGATGACGATCGTCGTCATACTTGGCGCGAGCCTGGGGGCCATCGCCGGGGAAAAGAGCCATAGCCGGGTCTCGCCCCGTACCCTGCGTTATGTCTATTCCGCTGTGATCGGCGTCGTTGCCCTTCGAATCTGGCTTACCCTCTTTGATATCGAGTAATCGCACCCGGCTCCGGCGAATTGTCGTTCGAGCCATCCATGGCCGGCGCCAGTTCGGATAAGCCCGGATTATTCACGGCACTATGTTCCCAACCTTCGGGACGAGCCCTCTCCGGCCGCGGTCAATGAGCCTGTACCTTGTAGGCCGCCGCCCGATCCTCTCCAAAGGTGGTTATTTCAGCGGTCGGGGCCTGAATTTCAACCTCTACGTCCTTGTGACCGCGGCTTCCATGGCTCGTCCCTCGGCACCCTACCGTCTCGGTTGCGCAGGCTCGATCGTATCGTTCCGGCTTCCCTCTGGCAGAGAGAACGAATGGGTGCATTGACATTCTTGACTGGTCGCGCCTAAGTTATCTTACTTGTCGGGAGGTGCTTTATGAGAAAAGTTTATTCGTCGTTGATTTTTTCGATGAGTCTCTTTCTCTTCGGCTGCGCCAGTTTCCAAACGGCGGGGGAGCTGCAGCATGGGCGACAAGCGCTTCTGCTCGGGAAACCCGAGGCGGCGCTGCCTCATTTTCAACGAGTCGCTGAGATCGATCCGAATTATGTCGCCAGGTTTACGGTGTGGAAACAGGGAGTCTGGACCTACATAGGCCGCGCTTATTACGACACGCAAAAACTCCCGCAGGCGCGCCAGGCGCTGGAGCGGGCCCGGTCACAAAATGACGACGACTACCTGGCCAAGGTTTATTACGGCTTGACGCTGCTCCGTGGCGGCAACCGAGCGCAAGGAGCAAAAGAAATCGAAATTGGCATGAAGGGGCTTCACGATTGGCTCGACTATGTTGAATACTACACCCCGTACGGCGAATTCTGGGACCCCGGAAAAAAGATCCGTTCAGAATTGCAATCGAATCTGGCGATGCTTTCCGGGAAGGATATTGAATGGCAGAAAGTTATCGCCGGCGGTGAATGGGTGGGCAAAAGAATGGAGGAAGAGATCGAACATGTCCGCTGGGATAAGCGGAGGGAGTTGTTGAGGGAGGGCGATGACAACGACGCGCAACCGTAGGGCAGGTTCGGAAGGCCCGAAGCAGGTTGAGGTTTAGATTAAGGTTAAGATCCGGAAAGATTACACTCAATCTTAGCCCCGGGTATGACAAGCTTATTGCGGCTAACGGTTCTCCTTCTTGCGGCGCTGCCTTGCGGCTGTGCGAGCTTCCAGGTGGCCGGAGCAGTGCAGAAAGGGAGATATGCTCTTCTCTCCGGAGAACCCGAAGCGGCCTTGACCCATTTCCAGCGCGCCGCGCAAATAAACCCCGATTACATCTACAACCACAGTATTCTTCAGCAGAGCGTTTGGACCTATGTCGGCCGCGCTCACTACAACGCAGGGAACCTCACGGAGGCCCGCGAGGCTCTAAGACGAGCCCGCTCCGTCTTCGAGCCCGACCGCATGGCGCAGCTTTACCTGGGACTTACCCTGGCCCGCGGCCAAGATCGCAGGTCGGGTCTTAACAATATCGAAAGCGGCATCAGCGGCCTTTATGACTGGCTTGAATGGATCGACTTCTACACTCGCGACGGGAAATACTGGGACCCGGGAAGGCGACTGAGACACGAGATGCAGAAAGATCTCGAGATGATAGCCGGGAAGGATATCGACTGGCCCCAATTGGTTGCCAGCACGGAATGGCTGGGACAAAAATTCGAAGAGGAGATCGATAGGGCTCGATACGACAAAAGCCTCCACCGGCGCAAACATGACCGGTTTCATCGATTGAGTCGGCGATAAGCAACCGTCCTCAGTCGCGGCAACAACACCTTGGGAGTCGATTGCTGACGAGAAAAGGGGAGCCTTTTGGGCTCCCCTTTTCTCGTCTCAAAGTCTCTGCCTGTGTCTAACTGTGTTTAGAACTCCCATCCGAACACAACGAACACATTGTCCCAACTGCCGCCTCTGCCCGGAACGCCGACGTCCCTGATGCTCAGCTCCTCCTGCACATCGGACGTGATATTCGGGGCGCGATAATGGTTCCAATGGACTCCGACGCGTATCCCTCGCTGAATGAAGTAATAGAGACCCACGCTATTCATCGTCATGTGATTGTCGTTGTACTGGCCGTCATTTTCGCAGGCGCCGTTGCCGCACCTGCCATCGCTACGCTCGAAGTGCGTGCCCAGGAGAATAGAGCCCGGGGTGCTCGCGGAGCCGGTCAAGAAGCCCTTCGGACTCCAGACATAAAGCTCATGCCCGATGAACCAGTTCCTGTGCCGGATCGAGCTACCCTCGTAACGCTGAAAACCGATGTTCGCGAGCAACTGGTAAGGGCCGATTCTCCAGCGAAGGCCGTTCTGAATGAAATGATGCGTTCCGTCGCCGGTGCCGGTATTATCGACATTGGCATCCCAGATAGTTGCCCGCTCGGGGCCGTCCGTTTCCCGTATGGGCGCGTCGTCGCAATTCTGTTTTTCGCCTCCGACGTTGTTGTCAAAGTTACAGAACCACACGCCCGAGCTTAGCTCCAACCCGCGCAGCCATTTGTTCTTCAATTGCGAGAACGGCGAAATCGCGATCGAAGTGACATAATCTTTTCTGTCCGAGAATACGAAACCTCCATCGCCCGCTGCGCCCGGACCTGCTCCAACCGCAATCGTAAACCACTCAATTGCGCCGATGCCGGCCAGCGGCTTATCCTCCCACAACAGCGCATAGTTCCAACCCTGGGAGCCGGTATTGAAGCCGTTGCTCCGGCTGAGAATATCATAATCCAGCTGAGCGCCGCTGGAGCTCGACCGGCGCCTCGCCCAAGCGGTCGGGGAGTCGATACCAAAGTAGAACGTCGGCAGCCAGGGGTTTATCTGTTCGAAGTGAATGAAAGTCGCGGCGCGCTGCAGCGACACTGCGTCGGTGCTGTCGAGGTCAAATGAAACCTCGGTTTCATAAAAACAATTATTCACGCAGTAGAAAAACGTGGGACGGATCCGGCGCGCGAACAACTCGCCCAGCCCGCCGCGGGTATCCGCTTCGCCGTCGCGAAAGAGCAGCCAGTAGTGAAACCGGTTGAGAAACCGGAGCGACCACGACTTATCGGCCGCCTCCATCAGAATGCCGCTGCCGGCGCGATAGCTGAACGTCGGCAGAGCGGCTGCAGCTTCCGTCGCCTGCTTCTTCAACGCCATCTGCTCGTTCTTGACCTGCTCTTGCTCGGCTTTAAGCCGCGCTAGCTCTTCCTCCACCGCTTTGATCTTGTCGTCCACACTCTCAGCTCGAACCGGCATCGCGGTGAACACGATCATCGCGAGCAATGCGACAAGAGCGCTAAAAGAAAATATTCTGGCTTTCATCCTTGCCTCCTTCTTCAACTTTCTTGAGATCCTCAACCTTATTCGACAATCTCCAAGTTTGTTATCGAGACTCAAAGTCACACCCGCACGTTGTACTTCAAGTTCAGGAAGCCTATCAATAAGCCGTAAGTATGATTTTTGGGTCGTTTTAGGGCAGTGTTGCGGGTTTTCTAAGACTTTTATAGTATATTTCTAAGACTCTTCTGGTATAAAGACCAAGAAAATTGGTCCCAACAACGTCCTAATTACGATCAAACCTGGAAATCCCGGCCATGGAACGCTTTGCTGCCATCGCCGGATTGTGCTTTAATGCGC
>JBOHVS010000171.1:0-20817 GCA_050735975.1 Binatia bacterium
GGTTAAAACTAAAGCTTGCTTCGTCTGCCACGGTAGCTCCCCACACTTCGCTCGAAGTTAACGCTTTGTATGCGAGGAGTTATCGGCGACCAGTGCTCAAACAAACGTCCGGTCGGATTCACTCGCAAATCATTTCTTCCCGGAGGGCTGCCGCTTCAAGGTCAACAAATGACTTCAGCGGCAACGTCTTCACCCGCGAGAGTGTAAACGGATACGCGTCATAATGGCAAGAGAAAAATAGCAAGGAAGGTATGGATCATTGAGAAACATCGAAGGAACAAGTAGCACAACTCACAATCTCAATCAGGAGATTGCGACAGGCGGGAGGCAAGAGGCATGGAACAACGAGAATCTTTCACCTGATCGCAAAAATTTATTTCATAAGCCGTCTTCCGACGTTGCGGCGTAGTCCGAGAGTTCCCCAAATGTGGGCTGAACCGATTGGAGATGCTCGACAATAGCCTTTTTTTCGTTTTCGGTAATTGGCCGCGTGGCGTCGTAAGTCCGAATGAAATCCACCAGATCCTTGACTCTCAAAACGGACAGCGTAGGCCTGTAAAGTTTGAGCTTCGCGAGTGGGTTTACAAAGAGCAGGAGCGGAACGACGGATGGAGTCTTACTGCGATTGCCAATAAACAAGCCGGCGATACTGCTTGTCACGGCCATGCTGTTGCGTTTGGCTTCCTTGCTGAAGCTGCGCATCCTGTAGCCGTTGACGAACCACTGTTCTTCATAGCACTTCACGTATCCCGAGTAGTTTTCGGTCTCGATTGCAAAGATGCCGTTCGGACCGATCAGTAAATAATCGACATTGCCCATGCTGTCCGGCAACGCGAGGGAACTCAGCACGAGGTATTCCTCAGGGAGGCTCTGCAAGGCGAGGGTAAGCTCCGACTCTCCTTTTCTCGCAAGAGACCATCGCTGCCACTCCCCAAGGCTCCCCTTCGCAGCCATCAGCACGATCGCCGCCGGGTAAAAGCCTACGTCTGGCAGTTCCGTGTATGTGAAAACCCCATACGCCAGTAGACCTAAACCCAGGCAGCGCAGTATCTTGGCCAGGTGAACGCGAATAAGACCGGCGGCAAAGTTCCAGGGTTCGGACAAACCTCGCATGGCAAGCGGAGAAAGGCAAGGAAAATGCCAAGGCAGCCGACGCCGGTTCGGGGGAAACCAGGGAGCGGAGACGATCATGGCAGTGACAAAACACGGCAACCGTGACAAAGATGGCAAGGGGAAGCAGGCGTCACCGCACCCTTCGACAGCGTCTCAGGGCGATCGGCCAAGTAATGAAACCATCGAGCCGCTCGTGAGCTTGGTCGAAGCACGGTTAGAGATTTTACACACGGTCCGGCTAAGCAAATGCGCCTTTTTCACCAGCCCGGAAAGACTCATCACTTTTTCGGCAACAAAATCTCCTTCAGCTTGGCCACGATTTCGGGTTTGGCCTCGTAAAGACTCGCCAACGTCCTTGCAATCGTCGGACCGTCAATCACTTCGATATCAAGCTTGGCTTTGTTCGCCTCGGCGAGAAATTCCTTATCTTTGAGCGTTTGCACGAAGGCCTTCTGCAAAGTTTCAAGCCGCTCCTTCGGCATTCCGGGCGGAACCGAGTACGGGAATTGCGCTCCGTGGGCGCTGTCGGCGATTCTCAATAGCTCTTTAGCTTGCCCGGTCTTGGCGTAGTTGATCGCAAGCGGCACCTTTGTGTATTTCGGGTGAGACTTGAGCGTCACCTGCAAAACTGCGTGAATCTTGCCGCTTTCGTAAGCCGATCGCCATACGGTTTCAACGGTTTGCCACGAGCCACAGTAACCGTCAACCTCGCCCGATTCGACGGCGAGACGCGCCTTAGCTCCTCCTTTGTAACCGTCGATCACCTCCGCCGGTAAATTCAACGCGACTTTGAGCAGCTTGGGAATGTCCGAGGTGCTGGTGCCGGGGCCGATCGCGGAAATCTTCATGGGTCGTTTAGCGTTGATCCAATCATTCATATTCGAGACGCCGCTTTTATCATTGAACGTGCAGACGGTATCGTACGGACTCGGTACGCCGAGATAGCCGAATTTGCGACCGTCGAATTGCACGGCGGCGTTTCCCATGACGTGCTGCAACACCAGAGGCGCCGCCCATGCGCCGATCGTGAGCCCATCCGGTTTCGCGCGCTTGAAAAGATGGTTGGCCGCGATGATACCGCCCGCGCCGGTCATGTTCTCGACGACGGTCGCCGGACCACCGGGAACGTGTTTCGGAAAGTGCTTCGCAATCGTGCGGGTGTAGAGATCAAACGACCCTCCAGGCGAGTACCCGACGATAAAATGGATCGTTTTGCCTTTGTAGAAGTCCTGCGCCTTTGCGGGTATCGCGCTCGCCGCAACGCCGCCGAGGGCAACCACCAGTGCCAAAAGCAGTTTAAATGTTCTGATCATGAAACCTCCCAGTAGTTATATAGACGCTCTCGCAATGTAAACATTCAGACGGAGCTATCCCCTGCCTATGAAGGGAATCGTTTTGTTTTCAGTCCGCTCCAGATATCGTACGAACGTGTACTTGTTCTCGGCGAGGTCCGTGGCCGGACGCGGGATCTCGCGGTGCAATAAGCTTTCCTCGACCTTGCAAACTACAAAGCCAAGCTCGTCAACTTCCAGGACCGCCAACCCGTCCTGCTTAAACTGATCCAGTTGCTGAATCGTCTGTGCATTCTTAATTCCCGCGCCCCTGGCCATCGCCGCCAAATCCGTATTGCCGGCCGTTGCCGTGGGATAGCTGATCCGACTGCCGCTGTAAACGCCGTTGTCGAACACATAGACGACCAGGTTTTTCGGCTGCAGGTTTCCCAACGTCGCAAGATTAAACAAAGACAAAAGAATGCTGCCATCGGAGTCCAGAACAAGGACCTTTCGATGCGGCAGCGCCAGCGCTAATCCCATGCCCACCCCCACGGCGCAGCCCATCATGCCGACGAGCAGGTTTCCCTCGTGTTTCGAAAGATGCGACCATTCGATACGCTGCCCGCTTTGCGAGGTCACGACTAGTTGGTTCGTCACGCGCGCAGCAAGCAGCTCCAGGCATTCGTACCGAATCATACGGTAAACTCCCCGCCGAAGAGCAGCGCCACCGGGCTGCGCAAAGAGTTCGCCGCGCGCACCGCGTCTTTTACCTTGATCTCGAGCCGCGCGCCCTCTTCGAGGACGACGTGCTCGACGCCTAACGCCTGCAAGAGCGGTACGGTGCGATTGCCGATTGTCGCATAGAGAAAACTGTTCCGCTGATCAGGAAAACCGCCGAGATATCCCACCACCAGTAACAGCGGCACGCCCAACTGCTTACCGAGCACCAGAAGAGGATAGCCGGATACATACAATCCGGTATTCTCCAGATATATCGCGGCTTGTTTGCCGCCGAGCGTCGCGCCCGCGGCGATCGTCACGGCTTCGGCTTCGCTCGCCACCGGCACCAACTCCATATCCGGATCGTCGCGAATAAGCGGAATGATTTGACTCAGCCTCGTCTCAGGCAAGTATGTGACGAAATTGATGCCCGAGTCCTTTAGACTCTGAACAAGTCTCTTTGCCAGCTCATCTGTCATAGATCGTACTTTGCATTATCAACGGATGAGTTTCGCTGCAACAGGTTAGCTCTCGTCAGTCGCTCCGTTAGGCTCGCGTGGTTAGGACTTCCTGTCTTTTGAGAGATTGCGTCGCATCTCCGTTCATGGTTCGACGGGCTCACCACGAACGGAGATGAATCCTAGTAAGACGATTCTCGGCCGTTCGTCCTGAGCAAGTCGAAGGGCGAACAGTGAATTACGACACCGTCTCCGATGGGATAGAGAAAACTCACTTCGAGTCGCGCAAGCGTGCATGTGGTGGCGAAGTGGCGCGAACAGATCTACTTCTGAGATGCCTTCGCACCACTCTTCAGCGCGCTTAGAACTTTTTCCGCGGTGATCGGCAGTTCATAGATCCGCGCGCCTACCGCGTCATGCACAGCGTTGGCGACCGCCGCCGCGACCGGCACAACCGGCGGCTCGCCGATACTCATCCCGCCGTACGGCCCGTTTCCAACCGGCATTTCCTGCACGATGGTTTTGAGCGGTGGAATGTCCCGGATCGAGGGAATCTTGTTGTCGCCGAAGTTGGTCGCGATCACCTTGCCGCCGTCAATCAAGACCTGCTCCATAAGCGCGTAGCCCAAACCCATAACCACTCCACCATCGATTTGGCCCTGATGCATGAGCGGGTTCAGCACCGTTCCCGTGCTATGCGCCGTCGTGAACTGCTTGAGCGTTACCTGGCCGGTTTCCGGATCGATCTCGACCTCGGCGATTTGCGCGCAAACCGCCGCTTCAGGCCCCGATTCGAAACCCTTGTAGAAGCCATGACCGCGAATCGGCGCGCCCATGGCGATCACGCTCTCGCCGTAGCCGATCCCTTCTCCCCGCGGCGTACGAACCGCTCCGTCGCCAGTTAATAGAAGCTGCTCTCTGGGAACGCCAAGGGTTTTGCTCGCGACCTCCAGGAGTCGTTCTTTCGCCTCACCAGCCGCAAGCCGTGTGGCATTGCCGAAGATGCGCGTAGCGCGGCTGGCGCCGACTCCGGTATCCGGCCCGACCTGGCTCGTATCCAGCGTCTCGATCCAAACCCTTTCCACGGGAACTTTCAGCTCTTCGGCGGCGACCAGCCGCATCGCCGTGTGTGTCCCCGCCCCCTGATCCAACATCGCGGTGGAAATCGTGACATTCCCTTGCGCGTCGATCGTCACGAAGGCGTGGCACTCTCCTCCCAGCGGCAGCCATTGCGCGACGGCTACGCCACGCCCTGTATGTTTCGATTTCGGCCGGTGGTACCCCGACGCTTCGACAGCCTTTTGCAATATCTCGCCACTCTTGATGTGCGGGATGACGTGACCGATCGGCGAAACGTCGCCATCCCGCAGCAAATTTTTTTGCCTGAAAACCGCCGGATCGACCCCCAGCCGCTTCGCCACAAGATCCATCTGCGACTCGTTGGCAAAAAAACCCTGCGGATCTCCCGGCGCCCTCATGTGTCCGCAGGGAATCTTGTTCGTGTAAACAATCTTTTCCTCGATGAAGACGTTCGGTATCTTGTACGGTCCCGCCGCTTCTTTCGGACCGACGAGATACCCTTGCGGTTTGAAGGCTCCATACGCGCCGCTGTCGAATACGTACTCCATTCGATGAGCGACAAGCCGGCCGTCTTTGTTGACCCCGGATTTGACCCGAACGATGGCGGCGTGCCGCGGATTGCCGGCGAGAAATTCTTCGTCATAATCCATCACCATCTTCACGGGGCGTCCGCTGTTCAAAGACAACACGTAGCAGACCGGCACATCCATGAAGTCGCCCTTGCCGCCGAAACAACCGCCGATGTAACAGGGGTGGACGATAAAGCTCTCGAGATCTTTTCCCAACGCCGTGGCAACTTGCTCCCTGAGCGCGAAAGGAACTTTTGAGCAAGCCCAGATGTCGGCGCCCCTTTTGTCTTTCGCATTCACCACGCACGAGTGCGGCTCTATGTAACCCTGATGCACCGGTTTCGTAATAAAAGTGTTCTCGACGATAATTTCGGCGTCCCGGAAGCCTGCCTCCACGTCTCCTTTGCTCCAGCTCATATCAACGAAAACGTTGCACGGTATCTTGATCGGGTGCAGAAGGCCGCGGTAACTCGCGACATTCGGATGGAGAAGCGGCGACGCCGGCTTGAGCGCTTCGAGAGGATCGAGAAGCGCCGGCATTTCCTCGTACTCGACCTCGATGAGATTCACGGCTTCTTCCGCAATCTCTTCGCTCTCCGCCGCAACGGCGGCAACTTTCTCGCCAATGAAGCGGACGATGCCATCGGCAAGGACCGGCATGTCGTAGATTTTCCGTCCGATCAGCAGACCTTTCACGCCGTCGCCGGTCGCGACCGCACGCACACCGGGCAGCGCCAAAGCGCGGCTGAGATCGATTTTTTTGATCATCCCGTAAGGAATGGGACTTCTTAAAACTTTGCACCAGAGCATGCCTGGCAAAACCACGTCCGTCGCATAGATTGCCCGCCCCGATACCTTATCCGGACCTTCGAGCCGCGGGATGGGTCGCCCGACAAACTTACGGTTTGCCAGCGTAGGCATTGATAAACGTTTGGTGATTTCTTTCACTTGGACTCTATGGGGATCAACGCGCTACTATGGCGTTAACTTGCCGACTCACCCATCTCTTTGAGAATCTCTCGGGCGATGCTCAAATCGAACACCTCGCCAAGGGGCACCTCTCTCTTGAGCTTGATGTTTAACCTTGTGCTATTAATTACTTTTTCCAGTGTTTCGTCCGAAACTATCAGATTTCGGCTAAAATTCGTCGCCGTGGCATCATAGGCCTCCTCGGCGTCCGGCAATTTCGTCCGACCCCACTTTGCGAGGACCTCGATGGCACCTTTACGGTTATCCAAAATAAACCGGTTGGCCTTCAGCAGAGCCCGAAGAGTCTTTTTGATTTCGCCCCGATTGTTCCTAAGCTTCTGCTCGTGAACCCCCACCCCGTTAACCGGAAAAACCAGAATATCTCTGACGTAGACCAGCGACTTGAATCCCAGGCTCTCAGCTTTAAGATTAGCGGGCGGGGAAACGAAACAAGCGTCGACTAACCCCGACTGCAGCTGCGCGAGTCTGGCGGAACTGCTCCCTGCTGCAACAAATTGCACATCCGTATTCGGATCGAGCTTGAAGTGTTTTGTAGTAAGTCGCGCCAGAATGTCAGTCAGCGATCCAAACGAGCTTACGGCTATTTTTTTTCCTTTGAGATCCGCGTACGCTTTAATCTTTGGACTGACCACGGCCACGTGGTTGGGTCTTTCGATTAGAATCCCAGCGACCTTAATTGGAAGTCCTCTCAAGTTGCCGGTGACAATCGATTGCAGGATCAAATTGTAATCGATATTCCCGGCAGCGAGAGCTGCTATGGAAACATTGGCATTCATTTGGATGAGCTCGGCCTCGAGCCCCTCTTCCTTGAAAAAGCCCTTAAATTTGGCGACTCCGCCGCTGAGGAACGACATGTCGGGATTTGAAACCGCGATTCGTATCTTTTGCGCCTCGGCCGAGCCGACAAAAAAGACCGTGGTCACCAGTATCGCGACGCTGAAAGCTCTCATGAATCCGGGACGCCAAAGTCTCATTTTGTTTACCTCCTGAGTTAATTTAATTATGATGGTCACACGGTGAACTCGCCCGTAAACAGCAAGGCTACCGGTTGTTTGATCGCGTGCATACTGCCAATAAAACTGACTCACTCCCAGCTTCAAGCTGGGAGGTTCGATCCGGTCGGCTAAAAGCCGACTATAACCTACCGCCCTCCCCCACGATCAGTGAGTCACCCTGAGCGTGAGCGAAGGGTCTTGTCACCTTGATAGATTTCTCGGCTTCGCCTCGAAATGACACCGTGCTTCGCCTCAAGGCGAGGGGTTTCCACCATCCCCGACGGAGACACTAACCAGTAGTAGCATCGGCACGCCGTACCGGGTGCCCACGGTAAGCAAGTTGTAAGCAGAAAGCTCTTCTTTGCTCCTCGTCCAAGCCGCGGAATTGCCAGCGAACGAGCGGATGCATCTCGGTATCTTTGTTGATGGGTCGGTTAACTCTGAAGAGCAAGCCCTCCCGGTTCAAAATCTGCACATATTCCAGAAGATTCTTGTAATAAGCCATTTGCTAGCTCCTTGGCAGTGTCTCGCAAATTGCTGAAACCAGTGCGCCGGCTTTCGTATCGTCCCGGCTTTCCTTTTGCCGAGGGGGCGAGCTCCGATCCGGAATACTTTAAGGTTCAGATTCAGGTTTAGGTTGAGACCTCCCCGCTAAACCTCAGTCTTAACCTCAACCTGATTGAAAGGGCGGCGGCCTACGCTCCTTCTCCATCGCCCGTGAATAAAGCGGGCTAGAAGAGCCCTGCTTCCTTGAGTCCTCTATAAAGCTCTTCGCGCGCTTGTGCAGGCATCGGCTCGGTTTCCCATTTCGGAAAACGCTTGATAGCGAAACCGCGCGTGCGGAAAGCCTCTCCTAACGCGCCGCGTCCATAGCGCCGCAATGCGCCGGCCACGAGCCGCTGCGCCGTATCGACCCGCCGTTGCGCCTCCACCGCTTTTTCATATTGCTTGGAATCCAGCGCGCGCCACAGCTCAACGCAAAGCTCGGGAAGAAAACTCGTCGGCGGGTTGATCATTCCCGCGAGACCGAAGGGAACCAGGCCGAAGAGATCGGCGTTTCCGGTAAAAACCGAAACGTCAGAGGGAAAGAGCCGTACGTATTCGAGCAGCGCGCCTTGACCATAGGCAACTTTGATGGCGCGAATCGTCGGTATCTCCTGCTTCATCTTCGCCGCGAAAGGAGGCGGAATCGATATTCCCGAATACTTTGGGTTCTCGTAAATCAGGATCGGTAACGAAACCACTTTCGCAACCGCGCGGTAGTGAGCGACAATTTCATACTCCGTGTGATCCGAATAGTAGTACGGAGGAATCACGCCGATTCCCGTGGCCCCCTTCGCCGCCGCGTGTTCGGCCAGCTCCACCGTGCTTTGAGCGTCAGCCGTGCCGGCGTGAATAATAACGGGAAGACGACCCGCCGCCTGTTCGATGACTATTTCCGCCGCTCGCTTCCTCTCGGGAATCGACATGGCCGGCCCCTGACCCGACGAGCCTAAAGCAAACAGTCCTTGAACACCGGCCTTGACGTAGAAGTCAACCAACTGCCGCATCATCGGGTCATCCACGCGCTCCTTTTCGTCAAAGGGCGTGATCAGCGGGATGAGAATTCCTCTAATCATGGCTCCTCCTGTTTTAAAACAGCTCTTTGGGCCGCACGCCGGCGAACGAGTCGAGACGTATCATCTCTTCCTCGCGCCCTTCGGGGAGAACGCCTTTAGGCCGCTCTCCTTTTAAAGCAGCCGCGATGGCGTCTCTCACAATCCTCCGGAAAAGAATGACGCCGCGATCGGAAACCCCGAGCTGCTCTTCGCGCTCGCCCAGCACGCCCTGAGTGGACTGCGTCATCACGTCTTCCTGCCGAACGTTTCCCTTGAAGGGCATGTACTTGCGCCGATCGTACTCCTTGACCTCTTGCCCGGGCTGTTCTTTAGCGCGCATGCGCTTGAGCGTATCAAAGAATTCATGATCGGGACCCGTGTAGTAGTCGACAGTGAAAATCATGAAATGATGGTCGTCGTTGGGGGTTAAAAACAAAATGTGCTCGCATTGAGAGCCGTCGCGCATCAGTGCCGCCGCGTCGAGCTTGGCGTGAACAAACTCCGTGTCCCCGACTTGTATAAGGCTCGGCAGGGCCAAGCTCATCTCGTCTGCAAACTCGGTTCCAGGATCCGGCCCCGGCTTCGTCATGACGACTTTCATGCCGTAGTCCGTCTCAACGAAATTGAAATCCGGCATCTCTCTGTAGCTGAAGAAGTGATCGCCCCAGGTCTGATCGCCGTAACCGGCGTGCCGATGGAGAATACAGATGTGCGCCGGATCCGCCGAGTTCTCGAAGAAGTTGAACCAATTGTAGTCACACTGGCGAACCGGCTCGATCTGCCGCCGGCCGCCGCGGTCAATCAATGGCGAGTACTTCGGCAGCGGCGGCGGATTGTCCGGGCCGGGTCCCATGTAGGCGAAGATCAAGCCGCCTTGTTCCTTTACGGGATACGACAGATGCTTCACTTTTTGTGGAAACTTGCTGTCTTTCGGCTCCGCCGGCATCTCCAAGCATTGGCCTGTGACATCGTAAAGCCAGCCATGGTACGGGCAGCGAATGCCGCCGCATTCGATATCGCCATACTCCAGAGAGGTTCCTCGATGCGAACAGTGCAGGCCTAACAAACCCAACCGACCCTGCTCATCGCGGAAAAGAACGAGATCCTCGCCTAGAACTTTGACGGCTTGGGGAATCTCGTAGAGGTCTTTCGTCGTTCCCACAGCCATCCAGTAGCGGCGAAACCATTCACCGGCGGGCGTGCCACGACCCACGTGAGGAATATCCCCCAGAGTGACTTTCTTGCTTCTTCTCTTGGGTTCCGCTTTCACAGTCTAGATCTCCTCTTAACCTCAAAAAGCCGGGCTCCAGACCAATCAAAAAGGCTCAGATGCCAGCGCGCACGCTTTGAACGATTTGAACCGTCTGCTAGTCCGGGTCTGGAACTATTTGAAACCGTATTCACTCCATCTTTTTAAAACGTTCTCACGCATGCTCTCCGTTGGCTCAGCCACTTCGCCGCGAAAATTGTGCTTGATTGTTAAGTCGAGCATCAGCTTCGATGTAACCCCCTCTGCCGTTGCCGAAGGCTCCAAGGTGCTAGTGATACCTCGCGGTATAACGTACATATCGGTCGCCGGCTGGAAACGGGTCGTAAGCGCCCAAAGAACTTCGTTTGGATCGTACAGATTGATATCCTCGTCCACCACGATCACGTGCTTCCACTTTCCGCTTCTCGTGTACAATGACGCAGCCAGTATGTTGTCCACGATTCCCGGTCTCTTTAAGCGCTTCTCCAGCTGCAAAACCAAAACGATGGAGACTCCCCACGGCGGCGCATACGCCTTCTTTAGCGCGGGATAGGCGGGCTTCAGTTCCTGATAGGCAGCCACAGCATAGGTCAGGGCGTCGACATAGAGATGTTCGTGCGGCGGTTTCCCCAGCCAGATGTTGTGATACACCGGGCTCTTCCGATGCGTCAACGCCTTGACCGTCATGATCCGCTCATTCGGTACTTGCTGGGTGGTGTACCCGCAGAACTCGCCGAAGGGACCTTCGTCGCCCAACTTGGCGGGAATCGTCAACTCGCCTTCGAGAGTAAATTCAGAGAGCGCCGGAACTTCGAGATCGATCGTGCGGCATTTGACGACGTCGATAGGCACGCCTGCCAATCCGCCGGCGATTTCCAGTTCATAGACTCCGATGCGCGGCTCGAATTGCGACGCGATGTAAACCGCGGGAGGAACACCGATGCAGACGGCGACTTGAAATGTCTTTTGACCTCGCTTCTCGGCGTTCTTCATAAAGTCGTAACCGTCGTGGCCCGGGGTGAAGCGGATCGTCACTTCATTTTTCGACACCAGCATCATCCGGTAAATTGAAAGGTTCTTACCATACTCCGCGTCTTTGATGATGACGTGGCCTGCGGTGATGTACGGACCGCCATCTCGCGGATTGTTCGTGCAGATGGGGAGCTCGGTCAAATCGACCTGGTCGCCTTCGAACACAACTTCTTGGCACGGACCGCTCGGAACGAGTCTCGTGGGAATCGGGTTTGTCGCCCTGCGCACGGTCTCTTGGAAAACATCTTGCTGCGAGAGCCCCAGAGCAAGAGCGACTCGCTTGTCGCTCGCCAGAAGCTGGGCGACGACGGGGAACGCCGAGCCTTTGATGTTTTCGAAGAGCAGGGCGGGACTGTTGGCTCGCTCGTTGAAAATCTTGCAGATAGCGCCGAGCTCGTGCTTCGGGTCAACCTCAGCCGCGACTCTGCGCAGCTCTCCGGCTTCCTCCAGTACGTCTATAAAACGCCTTAAATCCACTAGGCCTTCGCTATGCTTCATATCGAATCGAACTCGTCTTTCCTATAGGGATCTCGCTGGATCAATCGTTCTCCTTGATGATCTATTCATCGATTTTTTCGGCATGAAAACAGCGCCGCCCAAGCGAACCTTTCCTAACGTTTAGTATCTGCTTGAAGTCATGTCAATCTTGAAGTATTTAACTGATTGTCAAGATATTTTTAATGGAAATTCGCCAGCTCAACAGCCTGTGTCTGATCGCACGATACGGCAGCGTCAAGGAAGCCGCTAAGCGTTCTTTCCTGACGTCATCAGCCGTTTCGCTCCAAATTAAGACACTCGAGAGAGAACTGGGGATAAAAATTTTCGAGCGAGCGGGCAAAAGACTGCTTCTTACTCAAAAGGGAGAGGCGCTGCACGAGGACGCGCAGAGAATTCTAGCGGCCGTCCGCGAGGCAACGGAAAGAACGGTTGCCGAGACCGGTGAGTTCACGGGAAGACTTTCCCTGGTTGCGCCCGCCTGCCTGAGAAACTTTTATCTGCCGGCCATAGCGCGCTTTCGCGCCGCCTATCCGTCCATACGTCTCACCATTCTCGCGCGGAGCCACGATGATGCGCCCTCTACCGTCTCGTCAGGCGAGGCCGATCTTGCGATGGGCTTGTTCGACCAATTAATGCCCGATTTGGAGAAGATGTCATTGGTTGCGCCCAAACTGAGGGTTATCGTCCCGCACCGTCATCCCCTGGCATTTAAGCGACGGATCGTTATGAATGACTTGGCCGAGCATCCGCTGGTTCTACTGCAACCGGGGACAACCACGAGGAAAGTTATCGATGGATCCTTCCGCAAAGCGAACCTGGCTCTCAAGATAGGAATGGAGACGAGCACTTGCGTCGAGATAAAACGCTATGTAGCCAATAATATCGGCATCGGCATCATTCATAACATATGCATCGACCCCGAAGACGCAAGCCGGTTTCGCTCGATGAGCGTCGATAAGTCCTTTCCACATCCGGAAGCGAAACTGATCTTCCGCCGTCCTAAGACGCTATCGGGTGGAGAGAAAAAGCTCATAGAGTTCCTTCAATCCACTTCGTAGCTCGCAGAGCGCCACCGCCCGACGGGAGGCTAACCATATGAAGATCGTAGTTACGGGAGGTAGCGGGCGTCTGGGTCGATACGTGATCCGCGATCTGCTCGAACATGGCTATCAGGTCTTAAGTCTGGACCGAACTCCTCCTCCAGAGATGCTCTGCGCCTCCTGGTTGGCGGATTTAAGACGCGCTTCAGATCTTTACGAGGCTTTGCGCGGCGCCGGTGGAATTGTGCACCTTGGCGCCTATCAGGCGCCGAATTTAGCTCCGGACACCGAAACTTTTAGCAATAACACCACGGCGACGTATAACGTCCTAAAAGCTGCCGGCGACCTGGGGGTTAAACGCGTAGTGATCGGCTCCAGCATTGCGGCGTACGGTTTCCTCTATGCGCCGCATTTTTGGACTCCCGAATATCTCCCGTTAGATGAGAACCACCCCTGCAAGCCGCAAGACCCTTATGGATTATCGAAACTGGTAGGGGAGGAGATAGCGAGATCGTTTGCCGCAGCGCACGAAATGACCATTAGCAGCTTGCGCCTTGCCGGCATCAATTTTGACCTGTCCTTTCAAAATTTTTCGGAGAGATGGCAGTATCCGGAAAAAAGACGCAATGGTTTTTGGACTTATATCGACGTTCGAGACGCGGCGGCGGCTTGCCGGTTTGCGCTCGAGGCCGATTTTAGCGGTCATGAGATCTTCAACGTCGCGGCCCCGACGAGCGCGATGAGAGAGCCGACAGAAGAGCTGATCCATCGGTTCATCCCTGATCTCAAGCACATCAGGGACGGCTTAACAGGCAATTGGGGTGGGCTCGATTTAAGCAAAGCTGAAAAGATTTTGGGATTTCGCTGCCGGCATCTTTGGCAGCACTACCTTGCCACCGGCCATAGCTGACAACCGGTTCTTGTTTTAAGAGGTGGGTATGATAGTAATACGCCCCTCGATGGCTCAACGATGCAGTCATCCTTGCCAATTACATTCTTGATGGTTTCTGAGCCTGGATCTTTTCAACCGTTCGCAATAAAGAGTTAGGAGGGACTTTTATGGGAAGACAAACTCCGGCATTTGTTTTTTCTGTCTGGTTCTTGGGTTTCGCAATTGCGGCGGCGCCGAGGCTCTTTGCCGCAGAAGAACCTTACTACGAAGGCAAAACACTCAGAATCCTTGTCTCTTCCGGCACCGGAGGAGGGACTGATACAGCGGCCCGGCTGGTGTCACGCCATATCTCGAAATACATTACGGGAAATCCGAAAGTAATTGTGCAGAACATGCCGGGTGGCGGCGGCACAATCGCCAATAACTACTTCGCCAACGAGGTAAAACCGGACGGTTTAACCATCATGCAGGATTCCTCCTCGGGAATCGGCAACTTTATTCGCGGCGGTTCGAGGATCAAGTATGATCCGAGAAAGTATAAGTATATCGGGGCCGTCGCCCGGCCCGGCAGCCTTCTGATGGTTAGAAAAGATGCCGCGGCAAGGTTCAAAGATCGCAGCGCCAAGCCGGTTGTGGTCGGCGACACGGACGGTATTCGTAGCTGGGTGGCGATGACGGTTTGGGGAGCTGAATACCTCGGTTGGAACCTGCGGTGGATTTATGGGTACCCGGGAAGCAGAGAGCTGCAGTTGGCAATACGCCAGGGAGAGATCGACATGTGGTCCACGCAGAATGCCAAGCTCGTCAAAGATCTAGTGCGTGAAGGGGTGGTAGAGGTGCTGGTGACGGAAGAGGATGAGCGGCGCGAGGATTTTCCGAACGTTCCTACGTTTCTCGAATTATTGGGCCCAAAAAAACCCACGGGCTTGGCCTGGCAGGCTTACCTCGGTTGGGCCGGCTCTCCTGAACTGGACAAGTTCATGGTTGCGCCGGACGGCACGCCGGATCACCTGGTAAACATCCTGCGCGAAGCTTTTGTGAAAGTCATGAAAGATCCGGAAGTAGACAAAGAAGGAGACAAGTTTTTCGGCGACGGGTGGAAACCTCATTCGGCGAAAAAAATCGAGGCCGTTATTCGCGACCAGATCGACATTCCCAAAGAGGCGAAGGACTTTATCACAAAAATGCGGCAGAAATAT
The DNA here is from genome assembly GCA_050735975.1 of Binatia bacterium. Taxonomy (GTDB): domain Bacteria; phylum Desulfobacterota; class Binatia; order UBA9968; family UBA9968; genus DATMBL01. Next base: position 14,708 of record JBOHVS010000171.1, read on the forward strand.
GGTCTGCCGACTGGCAAGGCAAAAAGCTAGCCCGCGATTCGAATCGTTTGAAGATAGCGCATGTTCGAAGCCGCCTTTGAAGGTTTGGCAGGGGTTCTTCGGCCCGAAGCGCTTGCCTTCATGTGCCTGGGAGTGCTGATCGGCAGCATGGTCGGCTTTCTGCCCGGAATCGGCGGGCCGAGCACGCTCGCAATCATGCTCCCCTTCGTCATGACGATGCAGGACCCGCTGCTCGTCATAGCGCTTCTGGTGGGGATGGACGCGGTGGGAAACACTTCCAGCGCGTTTACATCGATTCTGATCGCGGTTCCGGGTAGCTCCGGCTCTCAGGCGACGATTTTGGACGGCCATCCTATGGCCAAGAACGGCGAGGGCGCCAGGGCCCTCAGCGCCTCGTTTGTTTCGTCGCTACTGGGGGGCCTATTTGGCGCTCTGGTCCTATTCGCTTCATTGCCCGTGCTCCGGCCTCTGGTGCTCAGCTTCAGCTCACCGGAGTTCTTTATTCTCACTGTTTGGGGCGTGAGCATGGTCGGGATCCTCAGCGGCAATGCTCCCGTCAAAGGGCTCCTCGCGGGCATCCTCGGGGTCTTGATCGCCACGGTAGGACTGGATACGAAATCCGGCATCGAACGATTTTCCTTCAACGTCGGGTACTTATGGGAGGGGATCAGCCTTGTGCTGGTCGCCCTCGGTCTTTTCGGCATTCCCGAAGTGATCGACCTCGCGGGCCGCAAGGGCACGATCGCAAAGGCCGAGGAGTTCGGCCGCGGTTACCTGCAAGGGATCCTCGATGTGTTCCGCCACCGATGGCTGCTGCTTCGTGCTTCGGTCATCGGCGCGTGGGTGGGCTTTCTTCCGGGCCTTGGAAGCTCGGTCGCCGATTGGTTCGCGTACGCGCATGCCGTGCAAACTGAAAAGAATCGCGAAAATTTCGGCAAGGGCGACGTTCGCGGCGTCATCGCGTCGGAGGGTTCTAATAATGCCAAAGAGGGCGGCGATTATATTCCAACCCTCGCGTTCGGCATCCCCGGCGGCACCTCCACCGCCCTGGTTCTTACCGCCTTTATCGCCGTCGGCATCAAGCCCGGACCGGACATGCTCACCTCCCAGCTCAACCTGACCTTCGCCGTTATCTGGACGCTTGTGATTGGCAACATCGTTGCCACCGCGGTTTGCATGCTGTTCGCGAAGCCGATCGCCAGGATCTGCTTTATGCCTTTTTACGCCATCGTTCCGCCCATCGTCGCCTTCATCTTCATCGGCGCCTTCGCCGCCAATTTTCACAGCTATGACCTCTTGGCGCTGATGATATTTTCCCTGCTTGGCTTTTTTATGAGACGTTACGGCTGGCCGAGAGCGCCTTTGGTGCTGGGGGTGGTCCTGGGCAAAAAAATGGAGCTGTACCTCTGGTTGTCTTACACGCGCTACGGCTTTGAGTGGCTCACCCGCCCGATGGTGCTTGTGCTGACCGCGTTGCTGATAGCTTCGATCATTTATCCGATCATTACCGCGAGACGATAAAAAAACGCCCCGGAGAAAACCAGGCTGAAGGCGTCAACGCTGTGTCGAACATGATCTTTCGCGATAACGAAAAAATTCTGTTCACTTTGTTCATAGGATTCGTGATTGGGCTTGCTCTCTTCGTGGCCAAGGATTGGCCGTTGCGCGCCTCGATAGTCATTCTACTGTTGGGAGGAGTTGGAATGCTTCTGGCGGCGGTTCAGTTGTTTCTCGATCTCAAGAGACCCGCAGACGCCGCGAAGCCCGAGCGACCGACCTTTGACGTTGCAGCGCTCGAGCATCAAGGTCGTTGGGGCAGTCTTGAGATCTGGGGTTGGCTCTGGGGACTTTTCTTCGCGATCCATCTCATCGGTTTGCCGATCGCCCTGCCTCTCTTCGTCTTTCTATACGTCAAAATTTACGGCGGCCGTTGGGCTACGGCCGTTCTCCTCACCGCCGTAACTTGCGCATTTCTTTACGGCGTATTCGAGCAGATCCTCCACGTGCCATGGCCGGAGCCGTGGCTTGCGTTACCCTTTCCGTAGACGCGCAAGGAGCAACGAGCAGATGTCAGAGGGGGAGAAATCGGAACCCCGAGCTCTTTGCTCCCTGCTCTTACTCTTAGCTCTTTACCCCTTAGCTCTTTGCGCTTTGCTCTTTGCTACTCGATCGGCTCCCCACGATAGCTTCTTGCGAGAATCTGCATCGGGTTAAGCGGCCGGCGGCCGGTTCCCTGCTCGATTTGAATTGCGGCCAGCGGGCAATCGGAGCAACTTACGTTCGGCTCACCTTCGGCCATCTCTCTGAACGCGCGACCGCCCCATTTCAGCGAGTTTTGAAAGTTCTCTTTTTTCATCGCCCAGGTGCCGTCATGACCGGAGCATTCTTCAACCACTTTTACCCGCGTGCCGGGCAGCAGCGAGAGCACGTCGCGCGTTTTGTAGCCGATGTTTTGCGCTCGCAAGTGACACGGCATGTGGTAATTGACCTTGCCGGCCCCGGTCCTGAAATCCTTGTTGAGCTTGCCGTCGGCTGCCAAGCGCGCCAGAAACTCCATCGGATCCATCGTCTGTGCGGCGACTTTTTTCGCGTCCTCCGTTCCGAGCAGCCGAGGATATTCAACGCGAATCATTTGCGAGCAGGTCGGATTGGTCGCTACGACGGTGCGACCCTCCAGGGTGAAGCGGAGTAAACCCTGAACGTTCCGACGCGCCGCTTCGATGGCCGCGTCTATATCGCCGTTGTGCCAAAGCGGCATGCCGCAACAGCGTTCATAGGCAAGGGTCACGTCTACCTTGTTGCGGGCCATCACGTCCAATGTATCCAAGCCCAGCTCAGGCTGATTGTAATTCACATAACACGTGGAGAAAAATGCGATTTTGGCGCTGGGCGCGCCCTGCGGATCTTTTTTATGCGAGGAGAACTGCGAAGCGAGCGTTTTGGCCGCGAACGGCGGAAGCTTTTTGTCTTTGTGGATGCCCAGCAGAGTTTGCATGAATTGCCGATGAACCCGGCTTTCGTTGGCCCAGTTTGCCAGCGACGAGGTCATCGTGCCGATCTTTCCGACCAGGTCCGGGTTCCCCAACAGCTTGTCGCCGAGAGAGCCCCCGCGCTCCTTTACTTGCTGGACTTTAGCCCGCGCCATCAGGCGCGGGAAGTCGATCGCCCACTCATGATCGCCGGGAGTATAGGGGCACTTGATGTAACAAAGCTTGCACTGAAAACATTCGTCAACGATCTGGTTGACGTCCTCCGGCTTGAGTTTTTTGGTGTCGACTTCGGCGTATTTCTCTTCGGTGCAATAGCTGTCGATGGCGTCGAACATCTTGGGAAAACTGCCGCAGAGTTTGACGCATAGGCGGCAGTCCGCGCAGAGGCCGAAAACGCGCTCGACTTCCGAGCGCAGGTCATTCTTGTCGAAATATCTCGTATCGGTGGGGTCGTAAGCGGGAACGTGGCTCATGGGAATCCTTCCTTTTGGGCGGTCCGTTTGTCTGCGATCGCTTAATGCTTCTTACGCTTACTCTTTGGTGCAGCGGAAGATCGAGGCTTGGCTGCGGCCTTTCGACAATCCGAGCACAAGCCCTTGAAGTAAACCGAAAAATCGGCAATCTCGAATCCCGTGCGGCGCACATCGGGCAAGCGGAGCCTGCCGGAGCGCGGCTCGTCGAAATCGACCACCTTGTCGCACCGGACGCATACCAGGTGATTGTGATGATCCGTGTTGCCGTCAAACCTGGCCACCGCTCCGAAATGATTAGCCTTTTCGGCAACTCCCAGCTCGACGAGAGTTTGCAGAGTCCGGTACACGGTTGTCCGGGACACCCCGGGGATTCTATCTTTCACGGCTGCAAAAATCTGGTCGACGGTCGGGTGATCGTCGTGGTCGAGCAAGGCGTCGAGGATAACGCGACGTTGAACCGTCACCGGCAGTCCCCGCCGGCGACATAAACTTTCGAGCAGTTTCAGTTTCTCATGTTTGTCTACCATTATTAGCCTATTAGCCGCCGCTCGAGCACTCATGCGCACTGATAATTGTTGCAATTGCAAATTTATTGCAACTGTCTAAAATGTCAAGACCTCGGGGGGGAGAGAAGAGACGCGGTTGGGCCCGTGCATTCCTAACAAGCGGCTCTTATGCTACGCCTTAGACCTTGTCAAACCAGGGTTCGGCAAATTCCGATCACCGGTTGCCGGCACTTTGACTACTGTCTTGCCGCGAAGCCCCGCATCGACAAGCTTTGCAAGGAAATCCGCGAATGGCACGATATTCTGTCGCACGCTTGCCTCTTCGAGAGCGGCCATGTAGGTGTCCCGCCGTTCCAGCGGCACCACTGTCCAAGGGTATCCCCCTGCGGCCAGCATCACATTCATGAGGAACCTGGCGATACGCCCATTACCGTCCATATACGGGTGTATGTAGACGAAGATGAAGTGGCCGAGCACGACCCGCGCTGACGACTCGGCCTCGCGTGTCAGCATCTCAAAAAACACCGGCATGGCATCGCGCACCGCCTCGCGATTAGGCGGAACATGCATTGAGCTCCGGATGAAAACAGGCCCATTGCGGTAACCGGCGAGGTCGGCCGCCCGCAGCAATCCCGCGGTGACGCTCGGCGCGAACAACTCACGGTACCAGGCGCGGTGATCCTCATCAGCAACGGCTCCTGGATTTTCGCCGCGCAGCACCCTCCGCAGGCTCTTGCGCACGGCCTGATAGGCGAGCCAGTAGCCGCGGGCGGCAAGCGTATTGCGCTGCTCGCGGTCTTGCTCATTTATGTCAGGGTTCCAGTTGCCGCCGCGGACGTGATCAATCAGCGCCGGGCTGACGCGGTAGCCTTCGATGGACAGCGAGTGATAGGCGTCGGCAACATAGACCTGATCCATGTGCTTGAGATAGGCGTCGATATTTTTCGGTCGGCCAGGCGACGAGGGAAACCTTTCAATCACTGCCTCGCGCATTTGCCGCCACATGAGGCGTATGCGGCCCGCATAGGGGGACGCCTCGCGCCCCGGCAGCACAATATCGATGCTGCTTTTGAACGGGTCCTGTTCGCGCACGGTATAACCGGCAGCGCGCATGCTCTTCAGGATCTCATCCGCGATCCGGTCGCGTCCGATGTTGCGGAACCCTCCCGCAAGCCGTCCGGCGATCTTACTGTGCCCGCCTTCCAGAAGGCGATTCAGCACTTCCGAGGCATCGCGAATGGTCGCAAGCGCCGTGCGTGCGTCAGTGGGATTATTCTCGAAGAATCCGCGCGAACTGGCTATCAGGGCCGCGCCCAGCGAGAACAGCCGCAGCCCCTCCCTTTCTTCGATATCCTCAGGTAGAGCGGCACGAACATCGAACAGTGAAGTGCCGTAGGGCAGCGCCGTGGCCTTGTTGCCGCCCCTCGGAGAGCGCACCACAAGCTGCGGCGGCACGGTCCAGTTGCCGGCGTGCAGGGACAAGGAGCGCTCCGGTGAGAGGCACCAGTCGGTGCCGAAGCGCTCGCGCAAATAGGCGGCGCAGAAGGCCCAGAAGGAGGCATACCAGGCTGCGTTCTCCCCTGCGGCGGCCTCATCCGCGCTCGCGGCTATATACCAGCCCTTCATGACCTCGTGCAGGAAGCCGTTCTTGAGCAGGCGCTCCCGGTGGATCCGTGTGAGGTCGGCGGCGCGGATCGCGACGACACCCCGGTCCTGAAGCGACCTCAGGGCTTCCAGGGATGCGGCCAGTTTCTCCTGCGGCATTGCCATAAACTGTGTCCTACCATTAGGTTTTGGCGCTGCGCCTTCGTTAGGGTTTCGTGTTGTCCCACGATTAGGTTATCACGTTGTACCATTATTAGGTTATCATGTCGAGCCAGCTTAGGTTGTTATGTACCGCCGGGGGTCAAAGTGAGCTAACCCGGGTTTGACGGACGCCTAAAAGGGCAGAAAAACCCCTGAAGGAGGTGTTCGGATGAGAAAGCGAAGGAGCCTTAGCGCAGAGTTAAAGCGCGAAGCGGTAAGTCGTCAGAATCGTGGTGGTCGCAGCAGGACTCGAACCTGCGACCTCTCGCATGTGAGGCGAGCGCTCTAACCAGCTGAGCTATGCGACCATGGAAAGAATCTTTTAACACCTCTGC
>JBOHVS010000172.1:0-16257 GCA_050735975.1 Binatia bacterium
CGCCGCCGCGGTACATGTTGCGGTCGGGTTGCATGCCTTCGTTGTTCTCGCGCACGATCACCAGGTCAACGCCGTCATAGAGCGCCTTCACTCCCGGCAGAGAGCGGCTGGGGCGGATGTTCGCATAGAGATCGAAGTGACGACGGATGACAGGGTGGGGATTGATGGCGTTCGGATCGTCGCGGGGATAAGCGGCATGCCCCAGCGGCCCTAGAATCCATCCGTCGAGTTCCGCTAGTTTTTCCAGCGTTCCGGGAGGAAGCGTATAGCCGGTGGTTCTGTAAGCGCAGGCGCCAATGGGCACATCGACGAACTCTAATTTGAGTCCCGGCGAGACCTCGACCGCGGCAGTTAGTATAGCCACTGTTTGAGGAACGATCTCAGGTCCGATGTCATCGCCTAGCAGAACGCCGATCCGATAATTTCCCATAGATACGCTCGACTATATCAGGCTTCTGAAACCCGGCAAATGGAAACATTTCTATGTCCGCGGGATCGACTCTACGCAAAGCACCTCGGGGTTAGAGTTTCGCCGGCCTTCCTTTGGCTCGTCAAAACCCGCTGTCGTTTGCGTACCTTTTGGTTATCCGTTAACGTCGTGGTTTAGTTTCTAAATTTTACCGCGGAGTAGGATTCAGCTACTTTTGTTCTGGAGGGAGATTGGTTTCTAAGAACGCGACGCGACACGCAGAAAATGCCGCGAATCCGACAAAAAAGGTCGCCTTCGCCGCGCTTCACCATAAGGATTTTCGGGTTTATTTCGTCGCCACCATGCTGGCCATGATGGCCGACAACATCGAGCATATCATCAGCTATTGGCTGTTGTTTGAGAAATTCCGTTCTCCGGTGCTTGCGGGTTTTGCCGTTATCAGCCACTGGACGCCCTTCCTGCTTTTCTCCGTCTATTTCGGCGCCATGGCGGATCGCTACGATTGCCGGAAGGTCATCCAGGTCGCGCAGATCATGTATATAGGCGTGTCCGCGGCATGGGCGATTCTTTTCTACACGGATACGATTCAAGTTTGGCATGCATGCATGCTGCTCGTGATTCACGGAATGGCCGGTGTTCTCTGGGGACCGGGGAGCCAGCTGCTGATTCACGACATCGTTGGCTCGGAACAACTACAAAGCGCCGTCCGGCTCAATTCCACGAGCCGGCAGATGGGAGTTCTCTTCGGTCCGGCGGTAGGCGGCGCGCTGATGTTGTTGGTTGGTCCGGCTGCGGGGCTGTTCATCAACACGCTTATCTATTTACCACTGACGATATGGTTGATGACGGTTCCTTATACCGGCCATTCCAGGGAGGGAGCCGCGCCGGCGCGGCGGGCAGTTAGTTGGAGGGATGCGATCGATATCATTCGCGAAGTGTCAGGCAATCGCCCCATCATTACCATGGTGGCGCTGGGTGGTTGCGCGTCGTTTTTTGTCGGGAGCGCATTTCAAGCTCAGATGCCGGAATTCGCGCACGATCTCGGAACCGAAAAGGCCGACTTTGCTTACAGCGCATTGCTCGCGGCGAATGCCTGCGGTGCGGTTGTGGGAGGATTCTTGCTGGAAGGGAAGGGTTGGCTTCAGCCGAAGGTCAGAACGGCGATCATTTGCGCGATCCTGTGGTGTATCGTAATTGCCGGATTCGCTTTTTCTTACGCCTATTATCTATCGTTAGCGCTTTTATTTTGCGCCGGCATTCTCAACCTGGCTTTCTATTCCATGGCGCAGACGATTGTACAACTCATGGCTCCGGCGCAACTCCGTGGCCGGTTGATCGGGCTATTTTCGATGGCGAGCATGGGGCTGCGGGCATTTAGCGGCGTAACGGTCGGTGTGATGGGCGGTTTGATCGGCGTCCATTGGTCGCTCGCGCTAAGCGCCATAGCGCTGCTTGCGGTTACTGTGGCGTTGTTCGCTTTTCTCGTGCCTGGCCAGCGGCGGGGCGAGTTTAGTTAGCAGACTGCAGCGGGGAGATAATATGAGTGGAAACATTTCATGCCGCGAGCTGGCGGAATTGATGAGATCAAATTCGTTGTACGCCGTGATCGACGTCCGCGAGCGCGGCGAGTTCAACGACGGTCAGATTCCGAATGCCACATCCTTACCGCGAAGCCAGATTGAATTTCGTCTTGCCGGGCTCGTGCCGAATGCAAATATTCCAATCATTGTCTATGACGAAGGCCGCGAAAGAGCTACGTTGGCTGCAAAGACGCTGATCGAGCTTGGATACGAGCAGACTTCGGTGTTGGACGGCGGCTTGACGGCATGGCAAGAGGACGGCGGACCAACCGCAAGCGGCCTCAATGTTCCGAGCAAGACTTTTGGTGAAAAGGTTCACTCTGAGACGCACGTTCCGGAAATTACTCCGGAAGAATTGGACGGTCTGCGGCGAACGGCAACCGATCTGATGATTCTCGACGTCCGGACCCCGGAGGAATACGGACGCTTCTGTATTCCGGGCGGCCTCAACGTTCCCGGCGGGGACCTGATCTTGTGGGCGGAGGAGTTGAAGCGATACCCTGATCGGTCGGTCGTCGTAAACTGCGCCGGCCGCACCCGGAGCATCATCGGCACGGCGGCGTTGCGGCGGTTGGGCGTGAATCATGTCCGCGCTCTGAAGAACGGCACAATGGGTTGGGTTTTGGCCGGCTTCGCATTGGAATCGAAGCCCGCCAAAGAGTCGCCGGCGGTGCCGGACGACAGCCGCGATCAGGCGCGCGCGGCCGCGCTGCGGCTGGCGGAAGAGGAGCAGATCCCGCTGATCTCGCCGCAAGAACTTTCCAATATTTCCCTCGCCGGAGCTGATACAGTCGTCTATTTCCTTGACGTCAGGTCGGAAAATGAGTACGAGGCCGGTCACATACCGGGATCGCTCAGTCTTCCCGGCGGGCAGGCCGTGCAGCGCGTGGATGACTTCGTCGCCGTGCGAAACGGTCGAATTGTCTTCATTAGCAATCAGTCGTCGCGCGCGATGATGGCTGCTTACTGGTATAAGCGCATGGGCTATCAAGATGTCCGAGTTCTGCGAGGCGGGCTCGAAGCATGGCGCGCAAACAGCGGGTCGGTCATTTCTGGCTGGGATGGGAATGATCCCCTTGGGTTGGGGCAGGCGCGCGAGATAGCCCGCATGATTACTGCCGAGGAGGCGGAGGGGCTCGTGCAAAGCGAGTGCACCATGATTTTGGATGTCGGCAGCAGCCGTGATTACGAAGCGGCTCATATCCCGGGCGCAAAATGGATCTCCCGTGGCTGGTTGGAGATCAAGCTATCTGCCGATTTGGCCGATAAAGGCGCGTGCATCCTGCTGTCGTGTCGAAACGGCAGGCACTCAATTCTTGCCGCTTACGCGCTCGAACAGTTGGGCTATAGGAACGCTTTCGTCTTGTCGGGCGGGATCAATGCTTGGTCTTCAGCCGGTTTTCCTACCGAAACCGGCCTTGCTGTCTGCCTGAGCGAGCCGAACGATGTCGTCTTGTCGCCTTCAGTCAGAGGCAACAAAGAGGACATGCGGCGCTACCTGGATTGGGAGATGAAACTAGCAGCTAGGTCAGGCTGAGGAGGGAAGTCTCAACCTGAACCTTATCTTCATCTTCCACGGACTGTCAAAACCGGGCATTCCGCGCTCGAGACGACTCGCCCGGCAACGCTTCCCATGAAAAGCTTGGACAGGCCCGTGCGGCCATGGGTGCCTATGACGATCACATCGGCTTTTTTGCTCTTCGCCGCCTTGATGATCTGGTCATGCGCCTGGCCGTTGAGCAAAAGGCTTTTGGCCTTGACATTCGACCTTTGCAGCTTTTGCATCAGCTTGGCCATTGAAGTTTCCGCTTCTTTTCTGGTTGTTTCTTCGAGCCGCGCATAAAGCTCGGGACCATCGAACTCTCCCGCAGCGTAAGTCAACGGCACGTTAACGTGAACCACCCATAACTCCGCGTCATTTTGCTTTGCGAGATCGACTGCTTCTTGCAGAGCGCGCTCCGATGCTTTTGAGAAATCCGTCGCGTGTAAAACTCGCCGAATCCTTTTCGCCATACCTGTCTCCCGTTGTCTTGATCTTCGCTTTGCTAGGCCGATGCCTGCGCGGCGGCGGCTGCGGCTGTGGAAATTCCCGCCGGTATTTTCTTTAGATCCAGTTTGTAGAGCCTGCAGACGGTGGTTGCCAGAACCTTGGTCTGGGTTTCCAGCGGCAGATGTCCGATATCCCGCTTGATGATTTTGAGCGAGTTGGGCCATGTCGAATTGGGATGGGGGAAGTCATTGGACCACATGATGTTGTCCTGTCCCCACCATTCCAGATTGTGGCCGCAAACCGAATCGTTGAAGAAGCATGAGTAGACCTGATTGCGGACGTATTCGCCGGGATCCTTGGTGAACGGGGGTGGGTTAACCCCGCGAAAGCGGCGGTAGTAGTAATCCCATTGCTGCACCATCCAGGGCAGCCAGCCGCCTTCGTTCTCAACCGTGACGACCTTGAGCTTCGGGTTTCTCTCGAGTACGCCGTAGAAAATCAGCTCGAACAGCGCGTTGGCGATATCCATGAGCTTTAGATTCACGCTGCCGCGATAACGCTCAACGCCTTTTCTGTCCTTATCCTTATTGTAACTATGTCCGGTCAAAATGTGCAGGCTTACGGGCGCATCCAGGTCCTGAGCCGCTGCCCAAAATTTATCGTAATGACTGGAGCGGAACGGAAGATCCGGATGTGGCGCCTGCCAGATAATGGCGCCTTTTAGGCCGGCCTTACGGCAACGTTCCAATTCTTTGACGCCCGCATCGATGTTGTAAACGGAAACGGCCGGGACGCCGATCAGCCGGTTCGTGTCTACGCTGCAGTAGTCGATCAACCAGTCGTTGTAGACACGGAAGCAGGCTTCTTGAAGGCCGGGATCATCAAGAGCGAAGAGATCGAGCATGAGCGTAGGATAAAGGACCTCGGCGCTCAGGCCGTCGATTTCCATTTCCTTGATCCTTGCGGTTGGATCCCAACCACCGGCGTGATGTTGGAATCCCTCACCGACTTTGTGGGGAGGAAAGAGCGGCGCGTCCTCGCGATATTTTTCCGGCACGCCTTTTTTCCACAGATCCACCGGTTCCATCACGTGGGAGTCCGATGAAATGATGACACCATTGATACCTTGGCCGTGACCGTTTCCTGCCGCCATGTTTTTTTCCTCCTTGTGAGCTATTCGTTGCGCTAGGCGCAGCTTATGCGACGGACGGGTAGAGTGTCAATTGCCCGTGCGTTTAGCCAGGCCCGTGCGTTTAGCCAGGCCGCTGAAAAAGGCTCACATGCTTCGTACATGTCAAAAGTAGCCGACGACTCTTCGACGGTGCGATTGGCTACTATCGGAAATGACATTGCTCGACCGTTCGTGCTGAGCCAAGTCGAAGCACGAGCAATGCCTATTCACAAAACCTGTCGTTACACTCGATCGCCTCGCTCCCGTACGGAACTGCTTGAACAACTTGAACGGTTTAAACGGCTGGAACCGTTATTTTCCGCCAAATTGACGCGAGCCAAGGCTGCTGATAGCGCGGCAAGCCAGGCGGGCGATAGTAGTGCGTGATTTCGAGGAAGCCCGCGGCGGTGACAAGCTCGCGCCAACGTTCCAGGTTGTAGTAAACGCCGTAACGCTGGCCGTTCCAGCCTTCCTCATTTTCACCGCGCGGATTGGAGCTGAAGAGGATTCCGTTCGGCTTCAAGGTTGCCTGGAGTTCTTCCAGGATGCGCGGGAGCTCTTGACTGGGAACATGAAAGAGCGCGGCGTTGGCAAATATGCCGTCAAAGTACTCCGGCGGGAGTTGAAGTCGGAGGAAATCCTGCTGCCACACTTCGCAGTTACTATATTCACGCGCCAACTCGGCGAATCGCTCCGCGCCCTCCAGACCGATCGCTTCATGCCGTAATTCTTTAAAGATCTTCAGGTCGCGGCCCGGCCCGCAACCAAAGTCCAGAATGCGATAGGGGCCTTGATCGCCGAGGTGTTGGAGTAGAGCGTTGCGGTTCTGGCTTACGTCATGATCCCGAGTGCCCTGCCAAAAACTTTCGGCGTGTTCGTTATAATGGCGAAGCGTGACCGATGACGTCTTGGCTAATTCTTCAAGGGTAAGCAGTGGTGAGTTACGTTTTCGCATTCTGCGCAAACAAACGGTCGGGTTGCCGCGTCGAGTTCAGCTCGAATAATGACAAGCCTCCGCATCAGATTCAATCAAGGAAGCCAACTCACTCTGCTAAACTCGCTCAGTATGGCCGCAAACTCTATAGAAGTTTCAAGTGCCTTGCGTTCGGCTTGAGCAGGACGTAGGGAAACGGAGGATTTTCAGCGACCTGTTAAGCGACGGTGGTGATGATCTGCCCCGAGATAGGCGCGATAGCGGAATAGGCCTCCTGGCGATTCCGCCCGGATCACTTGACAGGATTTCTTCAAATGAGGGATATTGAAAGGCAATTTTTGCTCAAAGGAACGGAAGCGGCCTGAGATAGGCCGTCAGCAGTGCCGACCGCCGAAACGCTCGCTTTAGTAGTTGGTCCGCTCGGACGGCTTTAAGCGGAAGGCGCGATCCCCGCTTTGGCTGGCGACCCGGAAAAAAAGACATGTCTTTGAACCGCGTGAAAGCAATGACGTTCGACGTGTTCGGCACTGTCGTCGACTGGCGTGGCAGCATTTTGGAGGAGTTGCGCGCGTTCGGAGGTGCCAACAGCATTGCCATCAACTGGGACGCCTTCGTCGATGACTGGCAACGTTGCTACCGTCCCGGTATGGACGCGGTACGCGCGGGTAGGATGCCCTGGACCAACGTCGACGCCATTTATCGTCCAGGGCTTGAAGTTCTGCTCGTCAAACATGGCATACGAGGTCTCAGCGAAGCCGAGAAAATGCGTCTGAACCGGGTCTGGCGTCGATGTCATCCTTGGCCGGACGTTGTGGATGGATTGACGCGTCTTAAAAAGAAGTACGTGCTGTCGACGCTGTCAAACGGCGATGTTGCCTGCTTGGTCAACATCGCGAAGGACGCGGGGATCCCTTGGGATTGTATCCTCTGCGCCGAGATCTTCCGCCACTACAAACCCGATCCGGAAGTCTACCGGGGTGCAATCGAGCTCCTCGCCTTGATGCCTGAGGAGATCATGATGGTGGCGGCTCATAACTACGACCTCAGTGCAGCTCGGTCTCACGGCATGCGGACCGCCTTTGTGCGGCGAGCGTTAGAGTACGGTCCGGGCCAGACGTCAGATCTCAAACCAGAGGACGATTGGGACGTGATCGTCTCTGATTTCGAGGAACTGGCCTCCGTGATGGGAGCTTGATTGTGACGACCGGGGACACGGCTAAACGCCGCTTCGATGTTGATCATCCACCGCGGCGCCTACCGGCCCGTTAGACGTGGCAGCGTCGAGAACCAACAAGCGTAAAATCTAAAACTCTCTCACGTTCGGATGCCCTTCCTAGCGAGAAAGTCCTTGAAACCCTCGCGCGGATGGTTGGATTTGAGTGAACTCTTCCGCGCGTTCTGTTCGCTGTCGTAGCGGTCTCGCCAAGGCATGCCGATATCGTCGTGGAGAAGACGTTTGATGCCCTGCACCATGCGCGGGTCGTTTTCACTGATCAGCCGGCCCAGTTGAATCGCCGCATCGCGCAGTTCGGAGGATGGCACGACTTGATTCAACAGACCGATTCGTTCCGCCTCATCGGCCTTAACCGGGCGGCCCGTGTAGAGCAGCTCTTTTGCTTTGGGTATGCCAACGACCATCGGCAACGACCACGTCGAGTTCACGCGACCGTACCTGGCCGCTAAAAAGCGGAATTCCGTAAGTTCGCAACCGATGCGAATGTCCAGCATCGAGCTGAGCATGGCGCCGGCGCCGTAGGCCAAGCCGTTAATGGCGCCGATAATAGGCTTCCCAAAAGTCGCAATGTGCCAGTTGATCTGGCTGCGATGCTCCGAGCGCGCCGCCAGGTCTTCGGCGGTCATTCCAACCATTTGGATGATGTCGCCGCCGCTGGAAAACGCGCGCGGCCCCGCGCCTGTTAGAATGACGACGCGCACGTCGTCATCGCTCTCGATGTTTGTCAGCTCTTCATTGAGATCACACGCCAGCTCGTAATTCATCGCATTCAGTTTCTCGGGGCGATTCAAAGTGATGAACGCAATTTTGTCGATTCGTTCGGTTAGAATATTGTGGTAACTCATGAATGTCTCCTAGGCTGACAGGCTGCTGAAAAAGACTCATATGCTTCCTGTCTGCGTGCGACGCACAGGCAGGCATTGCGCTCATATTGTTTTAGGATTGATTGGCGACTTGCACTTCCGGGTTCAGTAGGTTGACTTCTTTGCCATCGATGAAATCCACAATGCTCTCCATCGCCTGTTCATACCGCTCGCGCAGTATTTCAACCGTTGCATAGCCTCGGTGCGAAAGCAGAATGACATTATTGAGGCGACGCAGCGGATGTTCCATCGGCAATGGCTCGACGTCGAACACGTCGAGAGCGGCGCCTCCAAGATGGCCATTGCGCAGCGCTGCGACCAGCGCAGCTTCTGATACGATCGGCCCGCGAGCCGTGTTTACCAACATCGCTCCTGGCTTCATCATAGCCAGCTCTTTCTCCCCGATCATCCCGCGTGTATTGGCGTCCAGTGGAACGTGAATGGTTACAATGTCCGACTCTCTCAATAGGGTTTGCATGCCGGCGCTTTCGGCTGCGGCTTGTGCGGCCTTTTCGGCAGTGAGAGTTCGGGAATAGGCGAGCACCCTGCTATTGAACACTTTCAGGATGCGCGCGACTTCCATTCCAATTCTGCCGAAACCGAGAATGCCGACGGTTTTCCCCTCGAGCAGCTGTCCGGGAATCGGCGGCCAGCTCTCCTCGCGCATGCGTTGATCGACTTGAGGGATTCTTCTCAGCAGCGCCAAGATCAAACCTATGGTGAGCTCCTTCGTGCTTGTGCCCTTATCGCTCGGGGTTCCGGCCACGGCGATGCCGCGGCGCGTGGCTGCCGGCAGATCGAGGTGTCTGCTGGTACGACCCGTTTGAGCGATGAATTTGAGAGCCGGTAAGCGGCCGAAGTCCTCATCCGTAAACGAAGTGCGCTCTCGCATCAGCAAGACCGCATCGGCGCCACGGAGCTTTTGCGCTATCTTTTCATGAGTGTCGAGCCGTTCTCGCAGGATCGTCACATCGGCGCGCGCTTTAAGTCTCTGATAGGCCGGGACGCCGGCGGCCAGCTCCTCGAAATCGTCCAGAACGAATACGTGAAATTTATCCGCGCTCATAACGTTGCCGTGACCTCGATCTCACATAACTTGCCTTCCGAAGAATAGCCGTCGACGTGACAGTATTCCATTTCGGCGACCTTAGCAGTTACATGCTTTTGAAAGAGTTCTCTTAAGATCTCAACCTTTTGACTTCTGTGCAGGAAGAAAGAGACCTTGGCTACGCGATCCCAAGAGCTCCCCGCGTCCTTTAGTGAGCCTGCAATCCGGGGGAGGATGTTGTCGAGCTGCTCGTCTAAACTCGGCAAAACCGTCGTGACGCCGGAAAGAACTACGACCGATTCATAAACAAGAAAACGGATCGGGACGATGGGAGGTTCGTATTCTCTGATGGTTTTCCCCGAGTCCGGACGCGCCGGCCGCATTGCGAGCAGGTCGACGGCCACTTTGGCTTGGGAGTCGAAGTAGACCGGCGAGATGTAGCTCGAGCTTGCCGAGCGTGCCTTGCCTGAAAGTATTTTGACTCGTTCGTTGCTCCCATGGTCACGGCTTTCTCTGTCTCTGCCCCAGAGTCTGGTGCGGACTGTGTGGTCAAGGCTAAGACGCAGGCCACGCAGTTCCTCGTCAAAACGGCGGAACAAATTCTGCGCCTCTTCAGTAGCGGTACTCGCCGGTATGGCCTCAGCCGACAATGCAATGAATTCACGCCCTAACCACGGAAATATCGTCTTTCGCATCGCGCGCCTCCTGCCCTGATCCGTCGACAAGGGGGCGTTTTTCGGCCGCGCATCCTCACGTACTGTTCGTGTACGGTCCGGCGCGCACCCTCCACTCCGCCTTGCGCTCACCGCCTTCTCGACGGCCAGGATTTTCGACTGGTTACGTACTTACCTACGGATTATGCTTCTGCAGGTAGACTTGTAACGACGCGGCGATCTTATCTCAGCGAGATTGTGGGATCAATGCGCACGTGGAGCAGGTTCAGAACCGGATGTCATTTTGAAGCGCAGCCGTATAACTCGATCGTCATCGGCCGCGGGACTGCCGCGCCCGTCGCGGTTGCTGGTCAAGAGATAGAGGCTACCATCAGGCGCTTCAACGATATCCCTCAGACGACCGAATTTCCGGTAGAAATACCGTTCGAGCTTGGTTGCTTTAGTTGGGTTTGTTGGATCGAGAATAACCCGGTAGAGCGTTTGTCCCCTGAGTCCGGCAAAAAGCAGCGAGCCCGTCCAAGGTCCTTGTGAGACGAACGTGGCGCCAGCCGGGGCCCAGGTCTCGTTCGTTCCCGCATGGATAGTTGGCGGCGCCATGCCTTCTTTGGTTTCATCGCCGCGAATTTCTGGCCAGCCGTAGTTCTTGCCGGCTTCGATCAGGTTCACTTCGTCGCGGCAGCAGCCCTGGAAGCCGCTTGGCCCATGTTCTGTAGAATAGAGCCAGCCGGTCGCAGGCTGCCATGCCAGGCCCTGTGGGTTTCGGTGACCCCAGGAGTATACGTATGAATTCGGAAACGGATTATCGTCCGGGATCGAGCCATCCGGATTGAGACGGAGAATTTTCCCGTTGAGAGACTTAAGGTTTTGCGCAAACGAAGTATTCTGGGCATCGCCGACCGTCCAGTAGAGCTTGCCGTCGGGACCGAATTTGACACGTCCGCCGTCGTGATTATTGGCTCCGGCAACCTTATCGATCAGCACTTTATCCAGCACTCCTTTGCCCGTTTTGGGGTCTTCGCGAAGACGGACAAGCCGGTTTTGTAAACGCCGGTCGGCAACTCGGAAAGTATAAGCAACATAAACGAAGCGGTTTTGGGCAAATTGTGGGTGCAACGCTAAACCCAAAAGGCCAGCTTCACCGACTTCCTCGACCTTGAGCGTCATCCACGGCTCGGCGCGGAGTTGTCCTCGCTCGATAACACGAATCGCGCCGGACCGTTCCGAAACGAAAGCTCTGCCATCCGGCGCGAAATCGATGGCCCAGAGAGTGTTTAAGCCCCGGGCGACGACTTCGGAAACTAAACCGGGCGGGGTTGGTGCTGGTTGATCGTGAGCCGTTCCGCAGGCTAGAGCCAGCAACATCGGTAGGCTCAGAAGTAATTTCATAATTAGTGGGACCATTGAGCGAAATGGAGTGTTGGAGTATCGGAGTATTGCGTATTAAATGCATTACTCCATGACTCCACTACTCCGGACTCTGTACGGAATTACAGGATTTCGTGCTATGGTACTTGCTCTGCTGGCGTCGTCAACGGAGCGACCTTCGGCGAATAGACGGCGCAACACGCGCCGTGTACCGGCGCGGGCACGGCGCTGACGGATTTTTCCCAAACAGATCGGAGATCCGACGAATACGGGGAACGGATTCCATTCTCTTCCAGAATTTTGTTTGTGGCCTCCAGTAACTCGGCGCGTTCGAAGACCATTGTCTCGTGAGTCAGCTTGCTGGCCCGGGCAAATTTGAACGTGATCTGGGGAACATTCGTATCGCGCAAGGTCTCGACTAAGTGGCGCAGGTTTTGAACTTGCACGCCGTTAACCTGGCTCAGGACGGCATAATTTGGATCGTCGTAGCCTTTGGTGATCCTATGCGGAAATAGGGGCGAAGAGACGACCACCAGCTCTTCGCCGGGGAATGTCGGCTTGTCGAAACGCCGCGTGATGAGGGGGCTCGATTGCTGGCTGAGGGATAATGCTCTTTGCGAGCCGAGCCGTTCCAAATAGTCCTGAGTCGCTTGTGAAAAGACCAGCGGGCCGGAAATAAAATAACGCGGCCTTTTGTGCAGCAGGTACGGTACCACCAGTTCCCTGCGGGGCTCCAATGGAAAATTGATGTTTTTGAGTTGGCCGTCGCGGAAGATTGTCAAGTCAACTTGACCGTTCTTGGCGTATTTTTGCACCAGGTACAAAGCGGATAAACGGAGGTCATAGCGAACCGCCACTTTGCCGTCGCTGTCGATCGGCGTGTCACCGATCTTCACTATGACGTCCCATTCTTGAAGCGGATATTGGGGATCCATGCGGTAAGGGTCGGCGACCATGACGCCATTGATCCCGGGAGGGAGGCCGAGTCTTCGCCGCAGCGCGTCGTTTTCTACCGTCTGCAGGAAGTCGTAGATCTGCGGCTTGCCGTGATAAACCCGGTCCGCGATATCCGCCAGGAACAGCCGAATCTCCTCGACAGGAATCAGATAACCGATGTTCTGAGCGTTCTGAATCAGGCTGAACACCAGACCGACCAGTTTCCCGTCCGAAACGGCCGGGCCACCGCTGTTACCGAAGTTGAGCGCGGCATCGACTTGAATGCGCAACCCGCTCGTCTGGTAATAATAATCGTTAAACTCAATCCGCGACACGATGCCTTGGGTTACCGACAGTTCGGTCCCGCCGGTCGGGTAGCCGTATACGTTGACGGTGTCCTTGACCCGGGGCAACTCATCGGCGAACGGAAGCGAACCGCGCCCTTCGAAGAATTTTTCATCGCCGATGCTAAGTACCGCCAGATCGATCGAGGGCGCAATTCCTTCAACACGCGCCGGAATGCGATTCGCGGACTGGTTCGGTTGGACATAGATCTGGCTGGCGTACCGGACGACGTGTGCGTTTGTCAGGATGCGTTTCCCTTCGATCACCACACCGGAGCCGCTTACCTTTTGCGGGCTGTTTCTCGTCCAGGGCCGGAGCACGTCCGGTCTTTGATGCACGGCGTGAATTTTTACCACCAGGTCTCGTATTTGGTCCTGGGCCTCCAACAATGGGGCGAAAACGGCGAAAAGTGCGAACATGAGCAAGGAAGCAAAGATGTGATTCATTGATACCTCATCTTTATTGGTCTCTCGAATGACGTATTATATATCAAAAGAGATTGTTGGGGTAATTAAGTTTTTTGACTGCTACCACAGTAAATTGTTGACTGCGTGACTATGTCTAGAAAAACGCGCGCTTGGCATCCGCGGCATGGCACAGCTCAGTGTTTCGGAGGTGTTTAGGGATTGATACTCGCGCTAGTGCTAGTGCACTGAGGGTTCTGTTCGCTGGGAAAAACGGAAACAGGTTTTGATGGACTTATCGCAGTCCGAAAAGATTTCGAAACTCCTCCGGATCCATTTCGTTACTGCTTACATACAATGGAAGGAGATCCAACAATTTGGGGTCTAAACGCTTTGCGGAAGGCGTTAGGTCGACCCTTGTGGACGCGCACCATAGATTTGTGCCAGCAATCCAATATGAACCTCTGGTTTCTGACTGCTATTGCTGAGAATGCCGCTACCGCAAACGACTTGACGATGTATACAGGCAGTGGTACAAGCTGCATCGTATTCAATTAAAGTCGAGAAGTATGGCGGTACGCAATCTCCGAGCTCAGAAATTAAGGCAACGCGCGCCTTTGATCGCCGAGGCACGGGTTTATCGGGCACTGAAAAAAGCGATTCTTTCCGGAGACTATCCTCCTGGCTGCGTCCTGATTCAAGAAACGCTTTGCCGTGAATTTCGCATCAGCCGGACACCCGTGCGCGACGCGCTTACACACTTACAGGCAGAGGGGCTGGTGGTCGCCATTCCGAATAAGGGTGTGTTGGTCAGAGAGCTTTCACAGAAGGATGTGCACGATATTTACGAGGTCAGGTTGTTATTGGAAAGCGCTGCAGCGAGGGATGCGGCGAGCAAGGTGAACGAAAAGGAAATAAGCGGGATTTTGGAACGGCTTCAGCAATTGAAAACTGGGCAAGACTCCTCCTTTGAATCAGTCAAAAAAGTGGGCGACGAACTTCATAAAGCAATTCTCTTATCCGCCGGAAACAAGATCATGAAAGATATTTTGGATCGCATTGAGACTTTGATCGAGTTGACTCGCATACCTTTCAGAAAATCTTTCGACAGGCTCGAACGAATTAACCAGGAACATATTGAAATCGCCGAGGCGCTCCTTCGCGGAGATCGCGAGAAAACCGGAGAGCTGATGAGAAATCACATCGCCCTCACCCAGGATGCCCATCTGAAAATTTTGATGGGCGTGACGGCCCCTCGATCACAAGGCTATGGATAAATTGAGCCGCCGGAAAAGAATGCGAAGACCGATCGGTCTCCTCATGCATCATCATTGACGCTTGTCGGCCGTACAGCTGGCGGGAGGAATTTCCTTGGGTGAGCTCTGTAAACCTGGAATACAAGAGACGGGGATGGAGCGGTGGTAGCGTGGGTCGGAAAGTCGCAAAAAACAAACGACGCTAATCGCGTGAGGAGTTACAGCTTGACAACGTATGCAGGCCGTAAGGCGAGGAAAAACAGAGGGGAATGAATGCAGTATATCGTAGCTGTGGACACGGGGGGAACTTTTACCGACTGTGTCGTCATTGACAGCGAGGGCGGGTTTATACGGGCGAAGTCTAGCTCGACTCCACGCGATTTCTCTGTCGGCGTCATCGAGGCCGTAGAGAAAGCAGCAAGGCAGAGAGGTGTTTCCCTCCAGGAGGTCTTGAACGCTGCGGCCATTTTCAGCCACGGGACCACCGTCGCCACCAATGCTTTTGTCACCGGCCGCTTCTCTAAAACAGGTTTCATTACCACCAAAGGAGCCGAGGACACTTTATTAATAGGGAGGGGCGCGTTCCAGAAGACGGCGGGTCTGACGGAAGCGGAAATAGGCGACAGCGCCCGGCTCGACAAGCCGCCGCCTCTCGTGGCGCGTCCGTTAACCCGCGGCGTTTCGGAGAGAATCGACCGCGAAGGCGAGATCATCGTTCCCCTGGACGAAACCGGAGCCCGCAAAGCCATCCAGGAGCTTCTGGACGAGGGGGTCGAGGCCTTCTCGGTGTGTCTACTCTGGTCGTTCAAAAATTCCCTTCATGAACAAAGGGTCAAGAAGCTTTTGACCGAGATGGCGCAGGGAAGGGAAGTCAGCTTGTCGAGCGAGCTGGTTCCCGTGCTCGGCGAGTACCAGCGCGCGGCGACCACGACCATCAACGCATCCCTCAATCGAGTCACATCGAGCTATCTCGGAAACCTCGAGCAAAAACTCCAGAAAAACGGCCTCGGCAAGCACCCGCTGATCATGCAGTCCGCCGGAGGCGTCGTCACTTTCGAGCGCGCGCGAAGGGAAAGCGTCTCACTGCTCTCTTCCGGCCCGACCGGCGGCCTCATGGCATGCCTGCTTTCGGGAGGAGAAAAGGGCTATCGAAATATTTTATGCACCGACGTGGGCGGGACGAGCTTCGACGTGGGCATCATCATCGACGGAAAGCCCCAGTACGCGCGCGAGCCGATCGTCGGAAGATACCATCTTAGAATCCCGATGCTGCAAGTGGAATCCATCGGCGCCGGCGGCGGCAGCATCGCCTGGATCGAGCCCGGCACGAACCACTTGAAAGTGGGCCCGATGAGCGCGGGCGCGGAACCGGGTCCCGCTTGCTACGGCCGCGGCGGTGACGAGCCGACGGTCACGGATGCCGATCTGGTCCTGAACCGGCTCAATCCGGACTATTTTCTAGGCGGCGCGATGAGGCTGGATAAGAACAAGGCGAGCGAGGCCATCAAGCGGAAGATCGCCGATCCACTGGGCGTCAGTGTCGAAGAGGCGGCGGTGAGCATCACCCGGATCATCGATGCCCGGATGGCGGATCTCATCCGCAGGATGACGATCGGCCGCGGCTACGATCCGAAAGATTTCGTTGTTTTCGCCTTCGGCGGCGCCGGGCCCGCTCATGCGGCGGCTTACGCCAAGGACGTCGGCGCCAAGACCGTGATTATTCCATCTACCGCGTCGGTGTTCTCCGCGCGTGGAATAGCGACTTGCGACTTCTTGCGAATCAAAGAGATGTCTTCTCCGATGGTCTTCACGGGCGACGGCGGCGGCGAGATCAGCCGAATTTTCGAAATCCTGGAAACGGAAACGAAAAACGAGCTCGCGTCCGAGGGGATCGAACCGCAAGAGATGTCTTTGGAAAGATCGATCGATTTACGCTATCGCGGGCAGCTCCATGAAGTCCGCGTACCCGTGGGGGGCGGAACGCTGTCGGCGGTAGATCTCAGAAAAATTCGAACCGACTTCGAGAT
>JBOHVS010000173.1:0-5260 GCA_050735975.1 Binatia bacterium
TCTTGCTCGACCTGGAAATCCTGCACCCACGGAGCCTGGGCACGCCATTCTGTGATGTAGTCGTGCGGGATCACAACTCCGACTCCACGTCGGTGTTGACGTAGAGCTTCCAGCCGTCATCGCGGGGAGCGCGCGCGCGCCGCGCCGGGCATGAGCGCGGTCGATTCTTTGGCGTGCCGGCGCACATAGTCCTTTAAGGCGGCGGCCTTCCCGCCCGCTCCTACATGCTCGAGCAGGTAGCCTAGCCGCTGCGCCCAGGCCACCGGTGCCGCCGCCGCGAGCTTCTGTGGGTCGATCCGCCTCAGGGGAGGGAAAGGAGCGGGAAAGGAGGGACGCTGTTGACTAACTGGACAAAGTTCTCGTTAGGATCTTCGAAACCCCGGAGGTCGAGATTCCCACTTGACGAGCGACCTCGGCGACCCCTACTCCGTAATTCTCCACGAGTCCTCGAACTATCTTCGTTCTCACCGCAGGCAACCGGCCCCGACGGCTCCCGCTTCGGAGTTCCGTTAGCGACACTCCGCTCTTCTTGCATTCCTCAGCCACAACACGCTCGGTGTAACGATTTCCCTTTCGCGCTCCATGTTGCCGCACCGCTCGTGCATCCGCCTCTTTAAGGATGCGTTCCACAAATTCTCCACTCCCCAATATCCGCTCATCAGATAACTCCCGTGCTCCACGGGGTCGCTGTGATCTGACTGCAAACCATTCCCCGGCCGATCGTGTCAGTCCACCCCCTACTAAGTCCGGCCGCCTCCCCAACGTAACTCCCTCGGCAACAAATCGCCGGTACGCCTCCTTCGCCTCAGAAGCTCGCCTCCCAAATTGCACCAGCACACTCTCGCAGTCTTGCCACTGCCTTGCTGGCGTTCCGAGGATCGTTCCATGCCCGCAATACGGATATTTCTCCAATTCCTTCAAATCCTTAACCAACCCCACCCTTAACGGATTCAAGTGAATATAGCGCACCAGTTCAGTGAAATAGCTATCACCGTCGCATACAATCGATTTGTACCGGTTCTGAAAGAGATGCCCGTGTCGGCGATGCCGTAGGTTGTAACTCACTGCATAACCCGTCAAAAGTCGCCGCATAAACTTGGCTAATCCCAAAGCCCCGCTACAAAGCAACAGATGTGCATGGTTGCTCATCAACGCCCATGCATAGATCGCCGTCCTCGTCTCCTCAGCCAGGGCTCCAAGTCGTCGCACAAAATTTCTTCGATCCGTCTCGTCATCGATAATTCGCCTCTTTTCAATGCCTCGGACCATCACGTGGTGCAGGATCCCTGGACTATCGAGTCTTGCTTGCCTCGGCATACCTTTCTACCCCCCAGATTCCCTCTCCGTATCCCAGTTTGTCCAGTTAGTCAACAGCGTCCCTTTAGCTCCCGTCAACAGCGTCCCTTTAGCTCTATCCGGCTTGGGCGTACTGCCAGGAGGTAAGCCCTGGGTCGGACCAGCGCGAGGTGTTGATTCAGCCACTTCATTAGAAACCAGTTCCAAATGGTTCCATGCAGCAGCCAGTTCCAATAGTTCCAGTTGTTCAATCGGTTCGGTAGAGCTCGACCGCCTTTTCGAGATCATCAACATCAGTGTTTCGCCGCCCGCGATCCGTGGGAACAGATCGGTCTTGACGATTTCGGGCCGGTAACACCAGAGCGACAGGCTCACGGTGAAAAGCTAGCCGATTTCTTGGGGACAGCGGGCGGTCTTTCTGAAAGTCTGGTAAACAGGCACACCGCTTGACATGCAACCAAAAAGTTGCATAATGTCTTTAGCGCAATGGCCGTGCAGGTGGACAATGTGTTCAAGGCGCTGGCCGATCCGAGTCGCAGGAAACTGCTCGATCAGTTGCACGCAAAAAACGGTCAGACCTTGAGCGAGCTCTGCGAGCACTTGGACATGACAAGGCAGGCGGTGACCAAGCATCTAGGTTTGCTGGAGGCAGCGAACCTTGTCGTCACCGTGTGGCGCGGGCGCGAGAAACTGCACTACCTCAATCCGGTGCCGCTACAGGAGATTTATGATCGGTGGATCGGGAAGTACGAACATGTCCGTCTGCGCGCGCTCGATGAGTTAAAGAAAAGTCTTGAGGAGGCGAAACATGGATAGACCAGCGTTTGTCTATGTGTCGTACATCGCCACGACGCCCGAGAAGTTGTGGAAAGCGTTGACGGATGGCGAATTCACTCCACGATATTGGGGTGGAAGGCGCATTCTATCCGACTGGAATGTCGGCTCGCCCGTCAGGCACGTTAGGCAAGATGGCGGAATCGACTGGCAGGGTGAGGTTCTGCGGTCGCAGCCGCCGCGGTTGCTTTCCTACACGTTTCACATGCACATTAGCGACGAGCACCGGGGGGAACGGCCATCTCGGATTACGTTCGAACTTCAGCCGATGGGCTCCGTCGTGAAGCTTACTTTGACCCACGAGGATTTCGAGTCAGGCAGCGCGACGTTCGAGACGACGCGTCATGGTTGGCCGGCCATCATGTCGAGCCTCAAGAGCCTTCTTGAGACTGGCAGTCCGCTGCCTTTCCAGGGCCTCGGTTTTGGTCCATCCAGCAAAGAGCCCGGTCGACTCTAATTTGCGCGAGCAGGAACGTCTAGCAGTGCAGTAATTCTCAAAATCATTTCTTGGAGGTGAGGAAATAATGAGCAAAGTCAGTGTTCGATACATCGTTAGCGATGTCGATGCCGCCATCCCCTTCTATACCGACATACTCGGCTTCAAACTAGACATGCATCCGGCGCCGGGCTTCGCAAGCTTGTCGCGAGGGGATTTACAGCTTTTGCTCAACCGACCCGGTGCCGGTGGAGCTGGACAAGCGATGGCGGATGGTCAGCTTCCCGCCCCAGGTGGTTGGAACCGAATCCAGATCGAAGTCGAGGACCTGGAAGCCACTGTCGAGAAACTGAAGAGTGCAGGAGGGCGGTTCCGGAACGAGATCGTGACCGGCAGCGGCGGCAAGCAAATCCTTATCGAGGATCCGTCGGCCAACCCGATTGAGCTGTTCCAGCCCTTCTGAGCACGATCAGGCCGCCCAGTCCGCGCGACGCGCGGCATATCTGCGGCTTATGCGGCTGCTTCGGCAAAGACGCCCTTGACGCCATTCTTCATCGAGCGGCGCGATCTTCCCCATGGTGCCCGGTCACGAGATCGTCCACTTTGACTTCATTCTCGACACCTTGTCGGCCCGGCACGACTACGAGGCCTCACCCTGTTACGGCGTGACGGCACGATGGTGCTGGTGGGAGTGCCCGATCCAACGCCACTGGCCGCCTTCCCATTGATCGTGCAACGTCGCCGCCTGGCCGGCTCGCTCATTGGCGGTATCCGTGAGACTCAGGAAATGCTCGATTTTTGTGCCGAACACGGCGTGGCCTCCGATGTCGAGGTGATCGCCATTCAACAGATCAACGAGGCCTACGAGCGCATGATGAAGAGCGACGTGCGCTACCGGTTTGTGATCGATATCGCGAGCCTCGAGCAGCACTAAGGCGAGCGCCAGGGTTTGATTCGGCGATTGCCTAACGGCGACTCATTTTAACTACATTGTTTATGACGGCCCAGCGGCATCGCGTTAGGCGGGCGAATTGCGTAACATACAGGAGGACGTAAATAATCACGGTCGTTTGGGATACTTGGCTGAAACCCGGTGCGGAAGAAGAGGGGCTCCGCCTCACGCGTCAAGTCTGGTCGGACATACAGAGCTTTGACGGTTATGTCTCGCATCAAATTTTCATCGATCTGGATGCTTCAGGACACATAGTCGCTCTCGCCACGTGGCGGAGCCGCGCAGATGCGGACGCTGTCCGAGAAAAATATCAGGACTCCGAGACGATTCGCCAACTGACCCCACTCCTCGCCCGCCCCCGAGACCGCTGGGTGACACGCGAAGATAATGCATCAAGCTCCTAACCCGGGGGTGCTTTGACGTCGGGCGTCATAACGAAGGATAGCCTATGCAGAACGATGAACAGGAAATACGGCAGCTCGTTTCCACCTGGATGGCTGCAAGCAAAGCGGGGGATGTCGAGACGGTCTTATCGTTGATGTCGGATGACGTCGTCTTTCTCGTGCCGGGCCAGCCGGTCATGCGGAAAGCCGATTTCGCTGCAGCAGCACGAGCTCAGTGCGGCCAGGAGACTCCTCAATTTGACGGCACAAGTGAGATTCAAGAGATCAAGATTCTCGGGGATTGGGCCTTTATGTGGACCAAGCTCACCGTCGTAGTTACCCCGCCCGGAGGCGCTCAATCGATGACGCGTGCAGGTCATACGTTGACCATCCTAAAGAAGGAAAGCGGCAGATGGGTGCTTGCGCGTGATGCCAATATGCTGGCTCCTGTGCCGAAATAACGCCCAACAACCCAGCTGCGGGGGGTAAGGGGAACAGGCTACTTTTTCACATTGCGATCGTGCGCGGCGCTGTGATAGAGCCTGCTCATGCCAAGAATCCCGCTCGGGCAGCAGGCCGGATTTGTTTATCATGTCATCAATCGAGGGAACGGCCGCGCTACCATATTTCACAAAGCTCAGGACTACCAAGCCTTTCTTTCCATCCTCGCTCTTGCAAAGGCGCGGCACCCGGTAAAGCTCTTTGCCTTCTCCTTGATGCCGAATCACTTTCACTTCGTGATTGAAGCTTCGCATCATCAGTCTCTAAGCCAATTCATGCAATGGCTTTTGACCAGTCACGGTACGGCGCTATCACAGACATTACGGGAGCAGTGGGCATGTTTGGCAGGGCCGTTTCAAAAGTTTTCCGGTGCAGCGCGACGAACATTTGCTGATGGTGCTTCGCTACGTTCTGCAAAATCCGGTGCGATCGGGCCTGGTAGCCTCAGAGTTTGTGAAAAAATCACTAGCCAAGCAAACGCTCCTATGAGATTGTCGTGTCATGAATCAGCAATCGTCTTTTTTCCCATCGCTGCCAGAGAGCAGCTCGGTTGCCTTCCAGGCGCCAACCCCAGCTGCCGCGCCACGGGTCTTGATGGCGCAGCGTAATCAGATCGCGCTTCGGCCCATGGACCTTGAGGCCACGGTGGGGCCGGAGCATGCGGTGCGCAATGTGTGGGCATTCGTTGAGAGATTGGATCTGTCGGCGCTGTATGCCGAGGTCGGCTCGGCAGACGGTGGGGCGGGTCGCCCGGCCATTGACCCCCAGATTCTGATGGCGCTGTGGTTGTACGCGACAGTGGATGCAGTGGGCAGCGCGCGGGAGATCGAACGGTTGACCGAGGCGCACGACGCCTAT
>JBOHVS010000174.1:0-10447 GCA_050735975.1 Binatia bacterium
TGCATGGACGAACTTTGTTCCGGTTTGCCCGACTGCTGTGCAATGGCAACTCCGGAGACGACAAAAGAAGACACCAACAATGCTAAAAGGAATTTTCTCATAACTTTTCTCCTTAAAATGGACTTCACGCTATTAAAACGCTAAACGCGACAGCACACACCACTACCCTGGACTAAGAAATTAGCGCGGAGAAGGAATCAAAGAGTTAGAACGGAATTGAAAAGGTGGACCGAGACTTTTGCTTGAGGGAAATCACGCCAAATCCCAGGAAGCCACTTGGCTGCCAGCGAAATATCACTATGTGAAGGTGCAGGGACAAGGGCTGCAAACAGGAGCAGCCCATCTTTGGCAGAGTCATATGACCTGGTCGAAACAACCGCACCCTCGGAAAGCGAATTATGGGAAGTAGAAAGGTTGCAAAGAAGCGGCTGGCACGGCTGATCTGCAAGCGAGCCGGGTGAGGAGCAATCCGGCATCTGCGAAGCAAAAGCCTCCGCAGGGGCCCACAGGCCGGCACACCATACCGCAAGAGCAAAAAAGATTACCAGAGCGGAAGCAATGAGATTTGTTCGCACTCGATTCACCTTATCTATGGTTAGCCTTTATTCACTGAAAGTCAATGAGGCCCGTAAGAGGATAGTGGCTCATCCGTCAGGTCGAGATGACCCCATTACTCGCGCCTCACCTCGACCTCGTCGGGCGCTCGGTCGCGCTTTCGCGAATTCTTTCCGATGCCACATCCTCTCGCCATGCCGCCGCAGCCGCGTATCATTACGACAACAAAAAGACCGATGCCGATGATCCAAAGCAATGTCGTCCAATCCATATCTCTATCCTCTCTTTCGGCTCAGTTTGCTCAACGTCTCGCTGGTTGCTCTCCAGCAGGCGAACCCATTGCGTCCAGAAGCCCACGCCACTGCCCACTCCGCGGGAAGAACATGGTGCCTTGCCTGATACACCTGGCGCCATCCTACAGCCAGAAGGGCGATGCCGAAGAAAACGAAAACAAGGCCAAGCAACATCTCGATAATTGCACCGACTTCACCGTATCCCAAAAGAGTCGCCCAGAGATGGCCGCTATAAGAGGTCAGGGGGAGATCGATCCCGAAGAATCCTGTCAGGAGGTAAATAGTTAGTGGGAACCCATACATCTCTGCATAGAGGGCGATGATGAAAGCCTGGACCAGCCCAGCCCCGCTCCAGTCCCTCCAACTCCTGGGCGCCGCATAGCGATAAAGCAACCCTGAGGCAATCACCACCATGATGGCAACCAGTCCCCAGTGTCCATAATGTCCAGAGAAATCACTCATCGATTTACTCTCCTTCCATAAAGCTTCAGACGATCTACCGATCTCAACTCCCATTGCGTTCCTGCCATCAGGACGATGTGTGTCATCTTCCTCATTTTCCGATAGCCCTTCGGCTCTGCAGGGAGGCGGGTAGTTTTCTGCTTTCCTCAGCTTTTATCGAATTAGATGCGCCGCCTGAAGCAAAGGATGCAAAGAATCGCCGGGCTATCTCCTCCCTCTTCCCACACTCCAGAGTGATAAATTTTATGACTGTGGCGATTTCAACATTTTCCTCAGTTCTAAAATGCGCACTACCCGGAATATCAGCGCCGGAAGAATAAGCATTTGCGCAATAGGTACAAGGCCCACATCAAACCCAGGCACGATCGGCATCTTCACTGTGTACTGCCAGCGCCCCGAGATGTGGACGGCCACAAATTCGACCAAAACAGCTAGAGTCAGCCCAGTGATAAACATTGCCACGTAACCGGCAACACCCGGCTGCTGAAACCAATCCCATCGATGCAGTGTAATCCAGCCCGCCGCAAAAATTATCATCACCATGATTCCATCTCCCAAGCTCGCGACGAAACAGTGCCACAACACGTCGGTATCATAGCGTTTCAAGCCAACATAAAGCGGCGCTTGGGCCAATTCCCATGGATAATTCACGATGACGGCGACGACAAATAGCGACATCAGTGTTCGCATCGTACCCCGCGCTGCTCAGTTTCTATTCTGATCACCTCAATCCTTGTTTAGATGCTGGGACGAAGGAAGAAGCTGCACAACCTCGATGCTTGAGCTGTCTACAGAATCTTTACCGGAATTTCTCGTTACGATGATGTCACCTGAACTTGCATCCTTGAGGACCGGACGATCCCAATGTAAAGTCTCCTCCCGAATCGCCACGAACTTCATGTGACAGTAATTGCCAGGAGTTCCAGCAGCAACCTTGGAGATGACGCCTTCAGCACTCCTTACTTCCGCGGCATATAACCCTATAATACCGGTTAGAGCCAAGACTATCCATTTCTTTCTCCTTTCCTCTCGACAGAAGCTATTTGACAAACAAAGATTCGCAGCCCCTAACCACAAAAGGGCCGTAATCTATGAGAGAAACTTTGGACGACAGGATCAGAGAGTCAGGACGGAATTGAAAAGATGGATGGGAACTTTTTGTGTTGGATAGCTTGAAGAAACAATACGGAGCCTACTGAACCCTAAAGAGATCTCTTCAGACATGCTTACAGGAACAACCCTGCCGATTGGGAACGGAACCACTTCAGAAAGGCCACCGGTCTGCAAATAGGAAGGCACACCCTTAGAAAATGATGTATAGAAGGGAGTAGAACCGCAAAGAAAACTCGGCTGCGCGCAGCCGGCCCCCGTTTTTCCTGAGGCACTTTGTGAACAGCCCGGCATGCCTGACCCGAAAGATGATCCAGGGCTTGCCAGGCTTGCGCACCAGATTCCAAAGCCAAAAAGCAATACGAGACTGATTGCAGTTACAATATTTGCTCTTCGCTTCACGGCTTTAGTGATAGTTGCTGGCCATTTACTAAGAATCAATTTTTTTTCTCTTTTTCGGCATAACCTAAACTGATTCCAAATTTTCGGCTATGACCTTGCGACTTCACGGTTCTTGATCTGTTGCCCTGAGCGGACTTTAACGACTGCCCCAAGATCAAAAACGGATAGAATTCCGTCTCCCTCCAGACCCGTGGAGGCATGTTCCGTGATCTCCCTTACAGCGTTGTCTAATTGACCTTCCTCGACAATCGCCTCCAATTTGTGGTGACCTCCGTGGATCAGCGGCTCGTAGAGATGCCATTCCTCTCCGTAACCGCGGACGGGGTATACGGGCATCCGCTCACTCCGATGCTTTTTAGTGCCCGCGCAATAGAGTCAACCTTACCCGATCGTATAACTGCCCATATCATTCTCATGGCTATCTCCTTCTTATCTATGACAACTACTCTAACGTCCAGTCTCTTGTGCTACCGGTAGCACTCCTTTCCTGAGATAATCTCCTCATTTCCCAACCTCTCCACAAGGCATAAATCGCAGGAATGACAGCCAGTGTAAGGATCGTAGACGTTACCATTCCACCGATCATTGGCGCGGCGATTCTCTTCATGACATCAGCGCCCGCTCCGTGAGACCACATGATCGGGAGAAGCCCGGCTATAATCGCCGTGACAGTCATCATTTTGGGCCGAACACGCTGCACCGCACCCTCAATGATAGCCTCATAGAGATCGTTCATAGTGGACATGTGCCCTTCGCTGAGTCTCCTCTCATAGACCTCGTCCAAATAGACAATCATGACCACGCCCGTCTCCGCCGCCACGCCTGCAAGTGCAATAATACCCACCCAAACGGCCACACTCAGGTTATAGCCCAGAAAGTAGAGAAGCCAGATGCTTCCAACCAAAGAGAAAGGTACTGAAAGAAGAACAATCAGGCTCTTAGCGACAGACTGAAAGTTCAGATAGAGGAGAACAAAGATAATAAGAATCGTGAGAGGAACAACATAGACAAGCCGTTCCTTTGCCCGCTGCATGTATTCGTACTGTCCGCTCCATACGAGGGTATAACCTTGGGGAAGTTTAATTTTTTCCGCTACGACCTTTTTTGCCTCCTCGACGTAGCCTCCGATATCCCTTCCAGTCATATCGACGGTTACGTAGCCCACGAGCTGAGCCTCTTCGGTTTTGATCATGGCCGGACCTGGATTGATTTGGATATCCGCCAGTTGGCCCAAGGTAACCTGAGCCCCATTCATAGTAGGAACGAGCACTCGTCTCAGTTTCTCGATATCATCGCGCAACTCCCGCGCATACCTGACGTTGATAGGATAGCGCTCCCTTCCTTCAACTGTGGTAGAGATGGTTTCTCCACCAACCGCTGACTCGATCAGCATCTCCACATCGGCAATCATAAGACCATAACGTGCTATTTCTTCACGGCGGATATTGATATCAAGGTAATAGCCGCCGGCAACTCTCTCGGCAAAGACATTTCGCGTTCCTGGAATCCCATGTAAGACCGGTTCAAGTTGTTTTCCGATCTCCTCGATCTTTTTTAGATCCGGGCCAAAGATCTTGATGCCCACGGGCGTGCGGATGCCAGTAGAAAGCATGTCGATCCGGTTTTTGATCGGCATGGTCCAGGCGTTCGCCACTCCAGGCAGCCGTAGCTTCCGATCCATCTCCTCCACGAGCTTGTCCCAGGTCATCCCTTTTCGCCATTGCTCCTCAGGTTTGAGCATAACTGTCGTCTCCCCCATGCTGAAAGGAGCGGGATCCGTCGGAGTCTCAGCACGACCGGACTTGCCAAAAACTCTTTCTACTTCGGGAAAAGTCTTCAAAATCCGGTCCTGGAGTTGAAGGAGCCTCCCTGCTTCAGTTACAGAAATCCCTGGAAGAGTAGTGGGCATATAGAAGATCATTCCTTCGTTTAACGGGGGCATAAACTCCGAGCCGAGCTTCTCGAAGAATGGCACTGTAACGAGCAGAAGCAACGCTGCTATAAGAATGGTGGTCTTTCTGAATCGCAACACGGCTCTCACAATGGGATGATATAGGGCAATGAGAAGTCGGCTCACGGGATTTTTTCCTTCGGGATGGATCTTTCCCCGGATCAGTAGAACCATAAGAACCGGCGCCAGGGTAATCGAGAGGAAAGAGGCAAAGAACATTGCGAAGGTCTTGGTGAAAGCCAAAGGACGGAAGAGCCTCCCTTCCTGAGCCTCAAGCGTAAAAACAGGTAGGAAAGAAACCGTAATGATGAGGAGGGCAAAGAAAAGAGGCTTACCTACTTCTTTTGCTGCATCCACAATCACCTGAAGGCGATCACCCTTTCGTCCTTCCTTTTCCCACTTTTCAAGCCTCTTGTGGGCATTCTCCACCATGACAATCGCTGCATCCACCATGGCCCCAATGGCGATCGCGATGCCACCCAAGGACATGATGTTGGAGGTCAGATTGAGATAATACATGCTGATAAAGGACAACAGGATAGCAATCGGCAGGGTCAAGATGGCGACTAGCGCGCTCCGAACATGAAAGAGAAAGATCAAGCTGACTAGACTGACAATGATGGTCTCTTCAATAAGTTTTTCCTTCAGAGTGGCTATCGACCTCTCGATCAGGTCCGAGCGGTCATAGGTGGTGACAATCTTTACGCCTGGCGGAAGCGAAGGGGCGATCTCTTTCAGCTTTTGTTTGATTCGATCTATGAGTTTCAGGGCATTCTCCCCGTAGCGCATGACGACGATCCCGCCAACCACCTCTCCCTTCCCATCCAACTCCGCTAAACCTCGACGCATATCAGGACCCAAGGAAATCTGGGCGATGTCCCTGAGCAGAATCGGAGTGCCCCCATTGTTGGTGCCCAGGCTAATGGTTTCCAGATCTTTGATCGAGCGTATGTAGCCTCTTCCCCGCACCATGTACTCTGTGCCGCTAAGCTCAATAGACCTCCCTCCGACATCGTTATTGCTCATACGTATGGCGTCAACGACCGTTTTGATGGGAATCCGGTAGCCGGCAAGTTTATTCGGATCCAAATTAACCTGATACTGCTTGACGAAGCCACCTAAGCTAGCCACCTCGGCGACTCCTTCGACACTCGACAACTGATAGCGAAGATACCAATCTTGAAGGCTACGGAGCTGGGCCAGATCATGTCTGCCGCTCTCGTCGACCAGGGCGTACTGGAAGACCCAGCCAACCCCGCTGGCATCCGAGCCAAGGACGGGTGTTATTCCAGGCGGAAGGCGGCCAGATACCTGATTGAGGTATTCCAAAACCCGGCTTCTTGCCCAATAGATATCGGTCCCATCCTCGAAGATGATGTAGACATACGAGTATCCGAAGTCGGAGAAGCCCCGCACAAATTTCACTTTCGGCGCCGCGAGCATCGTTGTCGCAATAGGATAAGTGACCTGATCTTCCATGATGCTGGGATTTCGGCCCATCCATGTGGTGTAGACGATCACCTGTACATCCGATAGATCGGGAATTGCGTCCAGGGGAGTATTTCTTAAAGCCCAGATACCCCATGCGCTAAGAAAGAAGATCAGGAGAAAGACAAAGAATTTGTTCTTCGCGCTTGCTTCGATAATTTTTTCGATCATTCCTATTTTTCCTCAAGCCACGAAACACGACTCCCGACTTACTGCTGGGCTACCAACTTGAATTTTTCCTGAATCTCTTTTTGGCCGGAGCGACGAACGGCCACAGTCACTTCCCACTCGCCGGCCATGCCCAGATTGGCCTTGCCTTCGTAAAACCCATCCTTGGACAATTTTCCCTCTGTCTTCGACGGTGCCATCCCAGGCATGGTCATCGTGTAGCTGAAGGAGACATCCGCATCTTTCACGACCTTTCCTGTTTTATCCGTTACCTTGAGCCTGAGCATATTCTCTCCCGCCTTGGTTTTCTCGGGACTCGTGAAAAGGTTTAACGTCAGGTCCCCGACTTTCTTCTCCGCCGGCCCGGCCTTCGTTGGCGCATCCATCTTCATATCCTTCATGCCTTCCGGGCCTTTCATCCCCTGCATCTCCTCCATTCCCTTCATCCCTTCCATTCCCGGCATACCCGCCATCGCCCCCATCGCCTCGGCTAAGCGGCTTTCAGAATCCAGAAGAAACGCCGAGCTGGCGGCAATTTTTTGACCTTCATCCAGACCTGATACAACCTGATAGAACCCTTCCATCTTGGCTCCGAGCTTGACTTCCTTCGGCTCAAAATGACCGTTGCCTTTATCGACGAAGACAATTTTTCGGATGCCCGAATTCAAGACTGCCTCTTCCGGCACTGCCAAATGCCTTCCGCCATCGATCTTTATCTCGGCATTGACATACATACCGGGCTTGAGCTTGAAGCCGGGGTTGGGAACATCCAGCCGAGCCTTTGCAGTCCTCGTCTTCTCATCGACATAGGGATAAATAAAAGAAACCTTCCCGTTGAAGGCGCCACTCGAATCGTACGAGAGAGCCACGCTGGCCGTTTGCCCTGGGCGGACAAAGGGGATTTCGCTCTCATAAATATCGACGTTTACCCATACATTGGAGAGATCAGCGATGGTGTACAGTTCCTTATCGGGCATGATTCTCATGCCCTGATTAGCTTCCTTTTTAAGGACAAAACCCGAGTGAGGGGCGTAGAGCGTCAATGTTCTTTGCGCCTCGCCTTTCTCCTCAAGCTCACGAATTTGATTTTCCGAGATGTCCCAAAGGGCGAGCCGGTGCTTGCTGGCCTCGACCAGCGACACGGCTCCCGACTTCACTTCCGGAATAGAACTCGTTGACAGGCGCTCCTTGGCTTTGACGGCCAGAAGATATTCCTGCTGCGTTGCGAGTAGCTCCGGGCTGTAAATCGTAAACAACGGTTGGCCTTTCTCGACTAGCTTCCCCGTGTAGTTGACGTAGAGCTTGTCGATCCATCCTTCGATCTTACTGTGGACGTGAGTCACCTTGGTCTCGTCGTATGTAATGGTTCCGACGGTGCGCACCGTCCTGACCATCGGTCGTTTTTCGACCGTTGCGATCCTCACACCCATGAGCTGCTGCTTCTCCGGGCTCACCATGACCATACCGGGAGCCATTCCACTCGTGCCTTGCATGCCCCTCATGCCCTCCATACCGGGCATGTTTTCCATTCCCTTCATGCTTGCAGCATCGCTCACCTTCGCGGTGGCCGATGTCCCAAGATCCATTCCTCTTAAAGCCCAGAAGTATCCCGCGGTAAAGATTCCCGCGGCTACAAGCATCAACACAAGCGCTCTTAGTATTTTTGCGATTATCATTTATTCCTCCATGTGGGCGGATCGCATATGGCCTATGGCTCGCTCTATATGCCATTAGCCATACGCCATCTACTGCAATTCCTTACCCACCGCCCGCTCCAAATCCGCGCGGCTCTGCTCATAATCGACTAAAGCTTTGTAGTAGCCCATGCGAACATCTCGTATCGTTCTCTGCGCGTCTAAAAGCGTCATGAAATTCACGCCGCCCGTTTGATAAGCCGCCACTGCTGCTTGGAACGACTGTTCCGCTTGAGGAAGCAATCCATCCCGATAAGTCGAGACCGCTTTCATCGCTGCCTCTACTTCTGCCAATGTTTCCCTTACCTCAAGCAAAGCCATGTTTTTCATAGCCGCCAAATTGGCCTTAGCGACCTGCCGCTCCGCGAGAGCCTCTTCGATCTGGTAATCGTGCTTGCCCTTTGTCCAGGGAGAAAAGGGGATCGTTAAAGTCAGCATAGGCGCGTACATGTGACGAGGATTTTGGTCGGGCGCAACCCAGTACTGCAGACCCACCATGAAGTCGGGATACTTCCGATTTCTTTTCGCCAGCTGTATGGCTGTTTCCGCGCGACTGATATTCGATTCCAGAGCCCTGAGCTCCGGGCGCTGCTCAAAAGCAAGTTTCTCCAAATCGGCAAACTGGAGAGAAACAGGAGTTATGGCCAACTCTCCTGGATCGCCGAGAGCGGAATCAGGAGGGCGGCTCAAAAGCGTGTTGAGGTTCGCTTGTGACGTCACTAAATCTTTCTCCGCCCACGTCAGCTTATTTAAGATTTCGGTCCGCTCCAGCAGTGCTCTGATCACATCCTGCTGTGGTACTTTTCCTACGCCATAAAGGTTTTCCGCAGTAGTGCCGGTGTGACGGACTAATTCCAAAAGTTCGTTATAAATCTCGAGGCTTTTGCTAGCCATGAAATAATCCGCATAGGCCGCTTTAACCTTGGCGGCAATCTCTTGCTCTTTGGCTCTAAGCTCCTCCTCGATCATTCTCACTTCCTGGCCGGCCATCTCGCCCTTCAACGCAAGTTTGCCAAAGAAAGGCAGCTTCTGACGCACGCCGATGATGAGTGGGTTGGCGCTTCGGTACTTGAGAGGATGATTGAGGGGAACTCCCCAAGCCTCCAAGTTGATCTCCGGATCTTCCAAATAGGTTGCTTGCTTACCTCGTGCCCGAACGGACGCAAGCTTGCTTTGCGCTGCTCGAATCTCCGGATTTTTCTCCAAGGCTTCTGCTATGGCCTGAGAAAGGCCGAGTACCGCCCGTTCGTTCAGCTCTTGAGCACCGGCATCGGCTGGATGACTCAGCGTCGATAGAAACATCGTGAAAACTATCGCTAATATCGTTCCAGTTCCGTTCATGATCTCTCCTTTTCGGAGCGGTCTGACAGCTTGCATAAGGGTTCCTTCCTCGAAACCGCAAACGCAAGCGGGTACCATCGGACCGATAGTCCAATGGTGTCACAGTTGAACTGATAAAACGGGAGAGCGATTAGATCCGAAGAACGAGGAGAGACAAGGGTAAAGAAAGTTTGAAAACAGGATGGTAAAAAACTTTTAATTCGAGAGGTCCTCGAGGAAGAACCGTTTGTTCGATAAATTCGATTATGAGCGGCAAAGGAGCAAGTGAAAGTGGCCGCGCATCGTCTGCTTTAGGTAGTGAAGGTTGAATAGAGAGCATCCGGTCACGGACTGATTGGCAAATATCCTGTTTATGTTCCGCACAAGGGCCTCGCTCTACAGTATCTTCCTTCATGCCATTCCCGCTGTTCACGGAATCGTGTAGTGCCATACCCACAGAGGCTAGTCCTGAGCAGGCGTAGACGATAGAGGTGAAGAGAACGCTAACGACGAGAATCAAAGCCATCAACAAAAAGGATTTTCTTATAAGGATAGGCATAGACTTCAGCATTTAGGGGTTGACGGTGTCGAGAATAACTGGGTTCACTCTCCTTGTCAATGTATAAGGATGCTCCAGCAAACGCTCACCCGCAAAGTAGAGCTCCGCAGGAGGTCTCTTGACCAGGGGTAGAATCGAAGATGTTTCTCTATTCCCGGATCTCGGTCTCTATCGACATATCCAATGGCAACATGCGGATCATCTTAGATCTCACCGGATTCAGGTGGATGTAACGAATCAGAGCTGAACGACCCTCGGCCTGAAGCCGAGGGGTTCTGAATTTGTCGACTGGAAGTCGACTCTTAATCCCGTCACGCAGGCGTTATCGTCACCCCGGTGAAAACCGGGGTCCATCCCCCTTAACCTGGATACCGTTTTTCAACGGTATGACGGACGCTGTCCGTCACCTGGATGCCGGCGTTCACCGGCATGACCAACTTTCACT
>JBOHVS010000175.1:0-3654 GCA_050735975.1 Binatia bacterium
CCCGAGTAATCGACATAGACCGACTTCCACTCGCTGAAAATGTCGTAAACGGTTGTGCCGGCTTCACGGTGACCGTTGCCGGTGTCTTTCACGCCACCGAACGGAAGATGAACTTCGGCGCCGATCGTCGGACCATTGATGTAAGTGATTCCTGCTTCGATATCTCTCATGGCCCGAAAAGCTCTCCCGACGTCATGGGTGTAAATGGAACTCGAAAGACCGTAAGCGGTACCGTTCAAAATTTCAATCGCCTCCTCGAAGTTTTTTACTTCAATGATGGTAAGCACCGGGCCGAAAATCTCTTCTTGAGCGATGCGCATCGACGGTGTCGCCTGATCGAAGATCGTCGGCCGATAGAAGTAGCCGTCGATCCATTTCCCTTCCTCATAGATCGACCCTCCCGTAAGCAATCGAGCGCCTTCGTCCTTGCCGATCTGAACATAGCGATGGACCTTCTCCCGAGCCGCCTGGTTGATCAACGGACCCATCTCGACACTTTCATCCAGTCCGTCGCCGATCTTGATCTTCTCGGCCCGCGCCACCAGCATGTCCGTCAATGTCTGCTTGACGTCGCGATGAAGGATGAGACGGCTCGTGGCCGTGCAGCGCTGGCCGGTAGTGCCGAAGGCGCCCCAAAGCGCTCCCTCCAACGCGAGATCGAGATCCGCGTCCTCCATGACGATCTGGGCGTTTTTGCCGCCCAGTTCCAACGACACGCGCTTTAGATTGTGGCCGCAAGCCGAGGCGATTTCGCGTCCGACGGCAGCCGATCCCGTAAACGAAACCAGCTGCACATCCCGGTGTCGCACCAGCGCCGCTCCCACTTCTTCGCCGCGGCCATGGACCAAGTTCACGACACCCGCAGGTATGCCCGCCTCCTCAAGAACCTCAAACAACTTCACAGCCGTGTGCGGCGTATCCTCAGCCGGTTTTAGGACAACGGCGTTGCCGCAGAGAAGCGCCGGGAAAAGCTTCCAAGTTGGAATTGCCATGGGAAAATTCCAGGGCGTGATCAAGGCGCACACGCCGACGGGCGTTCGCACGGACATGGCGAACTTGTCGGCAAGCTCCGAAGGTGTGGTCTCGCCGAAGAGACGTCTGCCTTCACCCGCCGTGTAAAAAGCCGTATCGATGCCCTCCTGAACGTCGCCGCGAGTCTCCTTCAGAATCTTGCCCATTTCCCGCGTCATACTGCGCGCAATCTCATCCTTGCGTCCGCGCAAGAGCTCGGCTACGCGGTATAAGACCTCACCGCGCTTGGGAGCCGGCACGAGTCGCCAGGTGGTAAACACCTTCTTTGCGGCGCGGACCGCCTCGTCGATGTCTGCTGTTCCGGAGGCGGGGAACAAACCGAGAATATCGTTGCGATTGGCCGGGTTGCGGTTTTCAAATGTTCGCAGGCTCCTCGCTTCGACCCATTTGCCATCAATGTAATTATTAAATCGATCTGCCATAGCCCCGAGCTCCTTTCCGCCTGGCTCGACCCAATCCCGGGTCGACCCAAAACTCGGCACCTTCGTATTCTACTAAGGAGTTCATTGGTTAGTAAACCTACGACGACCGAAGGGCGGGTCATCCAGAGCGCGGGCACGCCAACGTGAAGGAAGCGTTCAGGCCCGGACCGGTGGACTTACCACCCCTTGGAGTGGACCGGGCGGTGGCGAACGTGGAACAAGCTGGCTTTTTTACTAAAGAATTTCCCGTTGATTTTTGGTTGTCAATCGGCTAGGTTTTGCCAACTCGCGCCTCGGAGTTAGGAAGCGCCCGCTGTAAGGTCGCCGGAAGATAATTGCAAGGGAGATCCTTCCCTGTGTTGGATATTTTTCAATCTTTCGCATTAGGCTTTTATCAAGTCTTTGCATGGTCAACCCTCAGTTTGATGCTGATTGGCATCGCCGTTGGGTTCATGGTGGGCATTCTGCCGGGACTGGGAGGACCAACAACTCTGGCGCTCATGCTGCCGTTCATTTTCAAGATGTCCGCTGTCGAAGCTTTTGCTTTTCTACTGGGCATGAGCGCGGTCACCGCGACCACCGGAGATATCACCTCGGTCCTATTCGGGGTTCCGGGGGAGCCCACTACCGCGTCAACCATCGTCGATGGCCACCCAATGGCCAAAAAAGGCGAAGCCGGCAGAGCGTTGGGAGCCGTTCTCATGAGTTCGTTGGTCGGCGCAATCGTCGGCGCCTTCGCCCTCGCTCTGGCGATTCCAGTTGTCCGGCCTTTAGTGCTCACTTTTGGATCACCCGAGTTTTTCATGCTGGCCCTGCTAGGAATCACCTTTGTGGCATCCCTTAGCGGAGAAGCGGTCTTGAAGGGACTGATTGCGGGTGGGCTGGGCTTTTTTCTTGCCACCATAGGGTTGGACCCGATCTCCGGCATCCAGCGTTACACCTTCAACCAACTCTATCTGTGGGATGGAATCGGCCTGGTGCCGGTCACCGTGGGCCTTTTCGCCATTCCAGAGATCATCGAGCTTGCAACTCATGGCGGGGCGATCTCAAAAAGTCCAATCGGTCGAATTGGCGGCGTCCTGCAAGGCGTCAAAGATACCTTTCACCATATATGGCTGGTGATTCGATGCAGCGCGATTGGCGCCTACATCGGCGTTATTCCCGGGATGGGCGGCGCCGTCTCGCAATGGATCAGCTATGCGCACGCGGTACAGAGCTCGGCCAACAAAGAGCAATTTGGCAAAGGCGCGATCGAGGGCGTGCTGGGACCCGGGGCAGCCAACAACTCGACTCTGGGCGGAGCTTTAATCCCGACGATCGCCTTTGGCGTACCCGGGAGTGTAACAGCGGCTATTCTGCTTGGCGCATTTATCATTCAAGGCATCGTGCCCGGACCGGACATGTTGCTTCCGCCCCCCACCGGCAAACTCGACCTGACGTTCTCTTTTGTCTGGATCATTGTTCTCTCGAACGTGATCACCGTTTCCATCTGCTTTCTTTTTCTTAACCACCTCGCCAAGATCACCCGGATTCGCAGTAGTCTTTTGCTGCCCTTTATTCTGCTCCTGGTTTATCTTGGCGCCTTTGCCGAGAAGAATGCCTTTCAAGATGTGGCCATCGTGCTGGCTTTCGGCGCTCTGGGTTGGGTTATGGTCAAACTCGATTGGCAACGTCCTCCTCTAATTCTCGGTCTCGTACTCGGCCCGTTAATGGAGAATCGGCTCTTCCTGTCCACTGATAATTACGGCGCGGCTTGGCTGTGGCGGCCCGGGGTCATAATACTCGCGGTCATCACGTTATTCGGAATCTTCTACCCGGTCGTAAAAGACAAGTGGTTAAAAAGGAATAGGCAAATCCCGATCGGTCCAGTTCCGCGCCCTTTACCAGAGGAGAAGGACACTTCAAAGATTCACTGGGGAACCGTCGTCTTCACTTCTGTTCTCATTGCGTGTCTGGCTTGGGCTTTGTGGGAGAGCCGGGCCTTCGGCTACCGGGCGGGCTTGTTTCCTTGGGCCGTCGGTTATCCGATGCTGGTTTTATGCGCGGCGCAGCTCATTCAATCCCTTATAGGAAAAGAGAAACAATCGCAGGTACCTAGCATGGGGGACTTCGAAGCTGCGCATGAGCCCGAGCTGCCGCGGAGCGTAACCAATAAAAGGACTGCGCACATTGCATTGTGGATTCTCGGCTATTTTATCGC
>JBOHVS010000176.1:0-3918 GCA_050735975.1 Binatia bacterium
TATCGGTATACGGTACGTGATCTTCGCAGGACGGGCACCTGTCTTCCTCGGCATCGGCCTCCATCAGGCTCTTACAGCCCTCGGGCCCGTGACTCGGGTGTTTGCAGGGACAGAGCACGGTTGAGCCGATCACGTCCTTTTTAGGAGAATCGTATTCCATACAGCCATTCTAAACGTTTTGTCTATTCATTCCACTCCAGTGCGGAATTTTTTCAGGGCCGGAGATTCCGCGTTGGGACTTCTAAAAAAGTCGGACAATCTGATATAGATGTAATGCGACGGTCGGCATCCCGGATTCAAACCGAGGTACGACTGGTCGCCTGATTCAACGGGAGGAATTCTATGTCATATAAGATCGTCGGCAAGTCGGTGCCCCGACTTGAAGGAGCGGAAAAGGTAACCGGCAGGACACGGTACGCCGCGGATGTTGATATTCCGGACGCCCTTTGGGCAAAAATTTTGCGCAGCCCCGTGCCGCACGCGCGGATGCTCAAAGTCGATAGTTCGAAGGCGACGCAAATTCCCGGCGTGCGCGCGGTGATCTCGGGCGCCGATATACCGCCGGTATTGGTGGGCTTGAGAATGAAAGATATGCCGGTTCTCGCCCGTGACCGGGTTCGCTATGTGGGAGAACCGGTCGCGGCGGTGGCCGCCGACAGCCCCGAAATCGCCGAGGAGGCGGTGAGTTTGATCGACGTTCAGTACGAAGACCTGCCGTTTGTTACCGACCCGCTCGAAGCGATCCGGCCGGGAGCGCCGGTATTGCATGAGAATCCGGCCGGCTACACGAATGCGCCCGAGCGCTCCACCGAGCTTCCTAACGTGCAGTCCTTAGGTAAGTGGATCAACGGCGACGTTGAGGCCGGATTCAAGCAGGCGGCTCGTATCTTTGAACACACCTTTCGCACGCCGCTCGGTTTTCACGCCTACATCGAGCCGCACGCTTGCGTCGTGCGCGTTGATGAAGGGGGTCAAATCGAAATCTGGGCCTCCAATAAGTCACCGTTTACGTTGCGGGATCGGATGGCGCGGGACTTGGGTCTCGAAGCGAAAAAGATCAAGGTACACATCCTCCCCGTTGGCGGTGATTTCGGCGGCAAGACTTCGGTCATCGAGGTGCCGCTCTGTTACTACTTGGCGGAACGGACCCATAAGCCGGTTAAAATGGTGCTCAACTACGCCGAGGAGCTGGCGGCCGCTCCGCACCGCCATCCCGCGGTGATCACCTTGCGCACGGGCGTGGATGGCGATGGCCGGCTTTGCGCGCTCGATGCCAAGGTCGTTTTTAGCGGTGGCGCCTATGCAGCCCTTAAGGCCAACGCCGAGGTGACGGTTCAAGGTCCGCGCCGGGTGGCAAGCTACTACCGGATCCCTGCGATTCGCGTCGAAACCTTATGCGCCTACACCAATCAGGTGTCTTGCACGCAGACCCGCACGCCGGGGAGCCCGCAGGTTGTTTTCGCCATGGAATCCCAGATCGACATTATCGCGAGGGAACTGGGGATCGACCCGGTAGAATTTCGCTTGAAGAACTTGCTCAATGACGGCGAGCCCACTCCTTTCGGCCAGAAGCTGCAAAACGTTCTTGCCCACGAAACCCTGGAAAAAGCGATCGGCGCTTCCGGCTGGAAAAAACCCAAAACGAAGAATGTCGGCCGCGGTGTAGCGGTCTATGAGCGCCCCTCAGGCGCGGGCCGTTCCGGAGCGGCGATCACCATCGAAAGCGACGGCAAGGTCACAGTGCTCGTGGGTGTACCCGATGTGGGTCCGGGGATTCACACCGTGGTTCAACAGATCGTGAGCGAAGTGCTCGAAATCAATCGGCAGCGCGTAAATGTCCGGGTCGAGGACACCGACACCTCCCCGTATGACTCCGGGACTGGCGGCAGCAAGTCGACTAACAGCGTCGGACATGCCGGGTATCAGGCCGCGCGCGAAATAAAGGAAAAAGCGCTGGCTCTGGCGGCAAACCGGATCGGCTGCAAGCCGGAGGACATCAAAGCCGAGAAAGGCCGCTATGTCGCGCCGGGCCGAAAGGCGATGTCTTTGGACGAATTTATGCGCCTTGCCGTCGAGGAAAATCACGGCCCCATTACCCATCTAAGCGTTTACGAACCGTCGCGCGCGGCGATAACTTCGTTTGCCGCGCAGGTTGCGGAAGTCGAGGTCGATCGCGCCACCGGCCAAGTCAACGTAAAAAGACTTACCACGGCGCACGATGCCGGCAGAGTTCTAAATCATCTGACGTACCAGGGACAGGTCGACGGCGGGGTGGTTACCGGCCTGGGATTTGCGATGATGGAGGATCATTGCATGGCCGATGGAAAGATTACGACTCTCAATCTCGGCGAGTTTAAAATTCCTACCGCCGCGGATGTGCCGAAGTTAACGACATTGTTGTTGGAAAGCCCCACCGGGCCGGTGCCGTTTCAGGGCAAGGCCATAGCGGAAATCCCCAACGTCCCCACGGCTGCCGCTGTCGCCAATGCCATTGCCGACGCCGTCGGCGTGCGGATTTTCGACCTGCCGCTGACGTCCGAGAAAATCTATGCGGCTCTACATAAGACATAGCGGAGCGCGGCGTCTCTGCGGTGAACAATCCGGAGGTTTTTGTGACTACAGTCCAACAACCAATCAATCTCTTCGAATTTGAGGCCATCGCCAAGGAGCGCCTGCCCAAAGAGGAGTACGACTACATCGCCGGGGGCGCCACCGACGAGATCAGCGTGGAACGGAACCGCCGGGCGTACGAGTCGTGGGCATTGCGCCCACGCGTGTTGCGGGACGTAAGCGCGCTTGACCTGTCCACTACGGTGCTGGGAACCAAGGTGAGCCTTCCGGTTCTTCTGGCGCCCTGCGGCGGCCATAAGAGGGCGCATCCCGAGGGCGAATTCGCCACTTACCGGGCGGCGGCGGCTTGCG
Organism: Binatia bacterium; assembly: GCA_050735975.1. Taxonomy (GTDB): domain Bacteria; phylum Desulfobacterota; class Binatia; order UBA9968; family UBA9968; genus DATMBL01. The sequence goes on from JBOHVS010000176.1 coordinate 2,923, forward strand.
GTACGGTCCTTGCCGTCAGCGCTAACGCCACGACTGTCTTTGAAGAATTGGCCAAGGCCGCCCAAGGTCATCTGTGGCTCCAGTTGTATCCCTTTGGTGACCGGGAACTAACGAAAAGCTGGCTGCGACGCGCGAAGGACGCCGGATACGGGGCGGTTTGTGTCACTCTTGATTCCCAGTGGCCGCCCAAGCGGGAGCGCAACATCCGCAACGACTATAGAGGGAACCGAGGGGTCAATTATCCCAAAGCGGCCCCGAACGAGACTCCGAAAGTCGATGCGGACGGAAGGCCGTTGCGGCGCGAACGAAGAACAGACCCCGCGGCCACATGGAAGGATTTGGAGTGGATCAAAGCGCAGGCCGAACTTCCCGTTCTCGCCAAAGGCATCATGACGGGCGAGGACGTCGAATTATGTGCCGAGGCGGGCGCCGACGCTGTAATCGTCTCAAACCACGGCGGCCGGCATCTCGACAACACCTTGGCGACGGTTGAGGTGCTTTCCGAAGCGGTGGCCGCCGCTAAAGGGCGCCTGGAGATCTTCCTTGATGGCGGCATTAGACGCGGCGCGGACGTGGTGAAAGCCCTGGCATTGGGGGCCAAGGCCGTCTTCATCGGTCGTCCGCTTTTTTGGGGCCTCGCCGTGGACGGCGAGCAAGGAGTAGTTCGGGTGTTGGAAATTCTTCGCGAGGAGATTGAGATCACGATGGCAAAGTGCGGCAGGCCCACCGTCGCGGGCATCGATTCCAGCGTGCTGGTCAAGGCGCCGCCTTTGTGAGAGTCCGCCGCTTGACCCCAGGTTGCGCGCACAGGTTGCAGTGAGGAAGGCCCTCCAGTGACGATTACCAAGGTGCGTGCCGTGGTTCATCAGGCACATAACCTCATCACCGGCTGAGTTGTTCCAACCAGGAATTCCATCCCCGCTGCCCCCGGGCAGCCGACTTGTGGACGCTGCCAATGGTCCTCTCTCTGTCAGCCTCAATGAAGTCACCTTGCCC
>JBOHVS010000177.1:0-3788 GCA_050735975.1 Binatia bacterium
TTTTACTCGGGGCTATGACCGGCATAATCATGGGCATCGGCCAATGGCTCGGAGGATTCAGTGGTCTTATTATCGCCTTTGTCTTCGCCATTATCATGAACTTCGGAAGCTACTGGTTCTCCGACAAGATCGTGTTGAGAATGTACGGCGCTCGCGAGGTCAACGAATCTCAAGCCCCCATGCTCTACCGCATCGTCCACAACTTGAGCGTGCAGGCGGGCCTGCCGATGCCCAGGCTTTATGTCATCCCTTCCGAGGCGGCCAATGCTTTTGCCACCGGCCGGAATCCCGAGCACGCCACCGTGGCTGTGACTGAAGGAATTCTGAGAATCATGGATGAGCGTGAGCTCACAGGCGTGCTGGCGCACGAACTGTCTCACGTTAAAAACCGTGACATTCTGATCAGCTCGATCGCCGCCACTCTCGCCGGCGTGATCATGATGATCGCCACTATGGCGCGCTGGTCAGCAATCTTTGACGGCATAGGCAGGGACCGCGAGGGCGGAGGGGGTGTAATCGGACTGCTTGCCATGGCGATCGTAGCGCCCATAGCAGCTCTGATGATTCAGATGGCGATTTCGCGCACTCGAGAGTTCGCGGCCGACGAGACCGGCGCCCGCGACTCCGGCGACCCGCACGGTTTGGCCTCCGCATTAGGGAAACTCGGCGCCGCTTCCGAGCGCAGGCCGCTCGATGCTTCACCCCAGACGGCGCACTTGTTCATCGTCAACCCGCTTTCCGGCCAAAGCCTCCTCAAGCTCTTCAGCACCCACCCGCCGCTCGAAGAACGCATCGCGCGGCTCCGCGCGATGACCGGAGAGCGGGGCTAAGGCCACTACGAGGATCAACCGGATCCGCTCGTTCCTCCTCGCTCTCGCGGGAGAAGTTTAGCCCCCTATTGGAGCACATATGAAGAACCTCCGATTGCGGCTTGTCGCTATCGCTATTGCGCTCATTGCCGCCGGGGCAAACTCTGCTGCAGCCTGGGCAGTTGAAACTGCCGGTGGCGACACCATCGTCGTAAAGAAACCCGTGAATGATGATCTCATAGCCGCGGGCCAGAGAGTTGATATCCGGGCAGCCATAAACGGTGACCTGATTGTTGCCGGCGCTGACGTGGCCATCGAAGAACCAGTTGACGGCTATGCCATGGCGGCCGGCAGAAACATCGACGTGAACGGTCCCGTCCGCAACGATCTGTGGGCCGCCGGCGCATCCATTGAAGTTAACGCTCCCATCGGAGACAACGCGATGCTGGCGGGACGCGAAGTCAATCTACATTCGAGCGCCGCCGTGCGCGGTGATGCGCGCATCGCGGCTGGAACTGCTGGTATAGAAGCACCCATCGAACGGAATTTGAACATCGTCGCTGGGACCGCGCAAATCGGCTCGGAGGTCGGCGGTTCGGTTGAAGCGCGTGTCCAGCGCCTGAGAGTGCTGCCGGGCGCGGTGATCCGCGGCGATCTCCTCGTGCATGGTCCCTATGCGCCGGAAATCTCACCGGAAGCAAAGGTGCTGGGGCAGGTCCGATTCAATGAGATTCCGGAGCGAAATCAATGGAGCTGGCTCTTGTGGTGGTTGTTCGGTTTTGCCGCTTTGTTGGTCCTTGGCTTTGCCGCCGTGACGTTGTCGCCGCTGTGGGCGAATCGCGTCGCGGCCAAGATCAGTGAAAGGCCGGGCGCTTCCGCGCTGATCGGTATGCTCAGTTTATTGCTGGTGCCAATTATTGCCGGGTTATTGCTCGTAACGATCATCGGTATCCCGCTGGCGGTCGTCCTGCTGGCGCTTTATGTGGTTGCAATCCTGCTTTCCGGCGTGTTCGTGGCGTATCTCGTCGGTGGATGGCTGCTTGACCGAATCAATCGTCGGGGTGCCTCACCGTGGATGCGGATAGTGGTCGGCGCGTTGGTAGTTTCCTTATTCATGTCGCTGCCGTGGATCGGCGGCATCGTGCAATTGATCGTCTTGCTGATCGGCTTCGGGGCTTTGGTGCTGGAGCGGCGCGACTCGAGGCATCGGCTGCAACCTGCGGCGGCGGTGACGTGAGCCGTCGTGAATTTTCGAAACGCCATCTTATTTCTTCCTGCCCTTCTGCTCATCGGGTGTGGCGTAACGCTGGCGCCCGCGCCGGGGGCGAATACGCTTCCAGGCAACAAGGCGGCCGCAGTCGCCGAGGCTGGGGGAGTGCGCATGGTGGTTATGCCGAATCGATGGTCCGGCAGTCCCGCCGATCTCAAAGACGTCGTCACGCCGTTGCGCGTGACGATCGAGAACGGAAGCGGCCAGCCGTTGCGTATTCGCTATAACGAGTTCGCGCTCGTCGGTCCGGCAGGGTTTACTGCTTCGGCCCTGCCGCCTTACAAGGTGGAAGGCACCGTGGTCGAACCTGTGTTTCTGCCGCAAACCTATTATGACGGTTTTTATGTCGCGCGGCATTATGAAGCTTACTTTCCGGGAGCAAAGGCGTGGCGCCATCCTTGGGATTTCGATGAGTTCTATTACACCAGCCGTTATAACCTGTGGGTCCGTCCGTTGCCGACTCAAGACATGCTGGAGAGAGCGATCGTGGAAGGCGTGCTTGAACCAGAGGGGCATATATGGGGCTTTCTCTATTTCGAGAAAGCGGACAGACGCTTAAAGCGCATAGCGTTCACGGCCGATCTGATCAACGCTCGGACGGGCGCGAAGTTCGGAGCGATTCGTATCCCCTTTACATTCAAGTAGCCGATTCTTTTGTCAGCTTAAAATCTCGAACCCGACTCGCACTGGTGGTTTTCTGTGTGCCCTTTCCGGGAACGCGCCGCCAAGCTTCTTTCTAGCCCGCGTTTATTCATACTGTTTGCCTGCTAACACGGTGCCCCATTCGACATCGGTCGTTACGCGGCCGCGCTCGATCTCATATTTCGATGTACTTGGTCGCGTAGGGATCGCACCGCTGACACATAACTTTCGGCTCTTTGTCGCGATAATGAGAGGAAAAGAAACGGAGCGCTCGAAAGCCCGGCATTGTGCGTGTGTGAATATTATGCATCCGCCGATAACTGCGCACCGGATACAACGAGAGTTCTTTATCGCTCGGCGATTCTCCGTTGCCTGTTTGTATACATGTCAAGAATTTCACTGTGTTCATTCTGCACAGCGACCCTCCCGCGGGCTCGCGTTCATTCGGCTGGCACTTCAATTGCGTTATCCGTCTTTGATAACCGCTCAACCCATCCTACACTCCGAAACGAACCCACAAAAAAGAAGGGAGGAAGCAGCGATGTAAGAACGTACACAGACATCGATCAACTCGAAAAGAAAAACACGGAACGGCGACAAAGTCAGAAACCATAGAAAGCAAAGAGAAGAGACAATGATGGGAGAAATGGAAAGAAAAAAAACGATGAAATGGGCTTTAATACCGCCCATCATGCCTGAAACCCTGGCGCAGACCGAAAGACAGCAAGAACGGCAACAAGAGGGACGATAGGATCATGGCGAAATGGGGAAGGACCCGCTAATGCGATCAACTTCCCCATTTTTTACATCAAGGGATGGGGATGTTGTACTGAATACAAATTACGGAGGACTTTATGAATACTTTTAGATTTAGAAAGTGCGCTGGGCTGTTTTTCTGTCTGACTTTCTTGATGTTTTCCACTCTGAGTTGCGCCACGGTAAAGGAAGCTGTCCGCGAGAATCCAAAAACGGCTATCGGTGCGACGGTTGGAACCCTGGGTGGCGCGATCATCGGTGGGACGGTATTCGATAGCGCCGGCGCGGCGGTAGCGGGCGGGCTCATTGGC
>JBOHVS010000178.1:0-10660 GCA_050735975.1 Binatia bacterium
GGTTAATATGCCGAAACAAAAGATGGTCGGGCGTGTAGCCAAACGAAATATTCCGCGCCTCGAGTAACGTTTTGGCGGCAAAGGCGGCGTGTCTAAATTCGAAATCCAATGACTCAATGTCGGCTAGCCCGTCGAGTTTGGGGAGCTTTTCGAGCATCTTGATGCGCGACTGAACCATTTTGGCTTTTGAAGCCGCCGCTCTAAACCGATTGATAAAGGCCTCGGCATGAGCGCGTTTGCGGTCTTCGTTGACGCGGGTCTTTTCGTGAATCTCGTCTTCGAGGACGATTTGAGCATACGCCTTGGCGGTGCCGCCCTCGAATTTGCGAATTTTCTGGCGATGGATAACCGCGGTGTGCGTCGTGACGCTGTCCATAAAGTCACGATCATGAGAAATCAAGATAAGCTCGCCTTTAAAATTGGCCAGAAATCTGGCGATCCAACGAACCGATGTGATATCGAGGTAGTTGGTCGGTTCGTCGAGCAAAAGCAGATTGGCCTCGGAGAGTAGGAGCTTCGCAAAATTGATACGAATTTGAAAACCGCCGGACAACTCGCGAGGCGCTTTTTCAAGATCGGCATGCGAAAATCCCAGTCCGAATAAGATGGCTTCAGCCTTATAGATGGAATGGGATTCTTCTTCCGGCAGTCCTAAAGCCGCTTCCGCCAAAATCGTCGGCTGGGTAAAGTGTAAATGCTGCTCGAGATGACCGATGCGATAGTTTCGCGGGATAGTAATCCCTCCGGAGTCCGGCTCTTCTTCTCCTAAAATGAGTTTGAAGAGGGTGGATTTGCCGTGGCCGTTTCGTCCGACTAAACCCAAGCGATCGCCGGCATTCATCTGAAAACTGACGTCAGTGAAAAGCTCCCGAGCGAAATACGACTTAGAAAGTTGGTTGATCTTAATCACGATGGGTGTTTTCAGTAGAGGATAAAATCACGTCAATCAAGCGAGTGGTTCGGAAATCTAGATTGGGCACGGTGCTAGGATGTCGCGGTGGGGCATAGAGATAAGTTTAGCAGAACATCGGGCGTACTTCGAATCTGCGGAATCGGCGGGTGTTGAGTTTCGCGAAATTTTGGCCGTCGCCAGGGTCAGGCTTTGACAAATCAACAAAGACAATCACTTCTTCAAGCCGGGAACCGCGCGGTGATGATCAAGCAAAGACAATCGATACCCGACCGTGTTCTTTGCGAGTCCGCCTGACGGTGATCTCAACGTCCTGGCCGAGCGCAATTAAAAAGTCTATGCTCTTCGCCCTTCGCTGCCCCCGGAAGAGTCTACGAATAAGCCGGTCGCCTCCTTGTGACTCACCGCGTGGCACCGAATTCCCACCGAATTAAACGAACCGCCGAAATTCGGGGCTGTATTGATGTTGGGATTTTTCGTCTCCTCTTGTTGCGATTCAGTTACAAGCCAGCTACTTCCCCGAACAAACGATAGGACTTTTCGAAGGCACACATTTTGCGGCTTGTTTCACGAGATACGGTAAAACGCGCAGGAGGCAAACATGTTACAGTTAGGTTGGAAAGCCGGAACCGAGCAGTATCCACCCGACGAGCTCCTCGATTATGCAATCGCCGCCGAAGAAGCCGGTTTTGATTCCGTTGGTGCCAGCGATCATTTTCATCCCTGGAGCGAGCGAGGACAGGCATGCTTTGTCTGGACCTGGCTCGGCGCAGTAGCCGCTAGAACCAAGAAAATTACTCTCGGTACGGGCGTCACCTGTCCAATTTTGAGATATCATCCTGCCGTTATCGCGCAAGCGGCCGCGACTGTGGCCTGGTTTGCACGAAAGCGCTTTTTTCTCGGTGTTGGGACCGGCGAAGCGTTGAATGAATATTCGGCGATTGGTCAATGGCCCGGCTATAGGGTCAGGCAGGCTCAGATGGCGGAGGCGATTGAGTTGATGCGCGCGCTGTGGACCGGAGAGAAGATCACACACAAAGGCGTTTACTACCAGACTCGCCAAGCAAAGCTTTATACCCTGCCGCGCGAACCTATTCCGGTGTATATCTCGACGATGGTCCCTAACAGTGCCCGGTTCGCTGGAAAGCAAGGTGATGGACTGATTACGGTGAGTGGAGAGGAGCCTGAAACATATCAAAAGATCTTTGAAAACTTTGACGCCGGGGCAAAAGAGGCAGGAAAGAATTCATCATATATGCCGCGGATCGCAGAGCTCGCCGTCGCATACACCGATGACGAGGAGAAAGCCATTGAGTGCAGGAAAGCCTACTGGGCCGGAACTTTTGTGCCGGCTTTATTTACCGAGAGAATTTACACGCCGCAGATGTCGGAAGAAAACGGCAGGGTCGTGGGCTCCGACACGATCAGAGAGGGGGTATGTATCTCAGGAGATCCCGAGGATCATATCAAGTTCGCCCAGCGCTACATCGATCTAGGCTTCGATCATCTGTTCTTCCATTCGGCAGGCCCGGACCAACAAGCCTTCATCGCAGGTTATGGCCGCGATGTCCTGCCGCGCCTGCGTCAAAGCCAGCAGCAGCGGTCAAGATCCGTTGTGTAACGAAGAGAAGCAAAGCCGAGTGGCGGGCTTCTACTTCGTCAAGGTAAAAAAGCAGCCTGTCGCCGACGTATGATTTCCCAAGGTCCGTAATGCCGGAGCAATCGAGCATGTCATCGATAAGCCAGTGGGATGTAGAAGTCGTCAACATGATCTCCTCCTTTGGTCGTAATTCCGGGGGACACAATACTAATTTCTCCTTGACGAGAAGAGTGGAAATCGACTAGCTCCGCCGTATGACTAGATTTCGAGAGTCGTAGTTTCCGGCTATCCTCATCACGTCACTCAAAGAGGCGTCCGGTCAATACCAATCTTCAACACCGATCAAGATCGTCGTGCGTATCTTGATATTCTCACCGAGCAACTCGACCGCTTCAGCGTTGAGGTTCTGGCGTAGTGTCTGATGACAAATCACACTCATCTGATCGTGGTTCCTAAAGACTTGGCTGTTCTCGCCAGAGCAATCGGCGAAGCCCACCGTCGTTATACTCGCATGAAAAACTTTGCGGAGGGCGTACGTGGTTACCTGTTCCAAGGTCGCTTTGGTTCTTGTGTTCTGGATGAAAGTCATCTGCTAGCGGCGGCGCGCTACATCGAGCTCAATCCGGTACATGCTGGCATGGTTGCTAAGGCCGAAGAATATGCATGGTCCAGTGCGCAGTTTCATCTTGGGCTGCTCGCCGCCGATCCTCTGGTGAAGGACAGAACTCTGCTAGGGCTAGTGGAGGACTGGACCGATCATCTTGTGTGAAGCGACGAGGCAACTCAAACGCAGCTTCCCAAGTCGATCCGGTCAGGTCGGCCGGCAGGAAGCGATCACTTTGTGAAGTTGATTGAAAACTTAACCCGGCGTGATTTGCGTTTGCGAAAACCAGGACGACCACTCAAGGTAGCATCATGAAAATTAGTATTGTATCCCCCGGAATTCGGAATTTCTGTCGCGGAATTACTTAATCCGAGGCGACATCCCGCCATATGGCCGATGGCGGTCGCTTATCAATGGGTGCCACAAGCCAAACGAAAGCGCCCAAACTGCAGTAACCGGGTTGGTTGACTAAGTAATGTCTATTGGCTAGTCTAGTAAATCGTAAACCTTGGAGATTTTTGGTAAAATGTTTACTATACAAGAACCAGAAAACTTAAAAGAGTTACACGAAGTCTTTGTGAAGTCATTAAGGGCCATTAGGCTCCTCGATAAAAGGACTCCAAAGTCGATAAGCATTTCGAGACAACGGCATTGGCTAGTGTTCCGAGCAAATTTGCCTGAGCTAAATAAAAGGAATATCCGCGTAGATTTTGGGTCAGATATCCTTTCACTGCGCCGACACTCTGAAGTAATTTTGGCAGTTGAAATCAAAGCATTTTCTCATTCAGCAACTTTTAAGGAAAACCAACTGGAATTGAAACTTGCTGAACACCAATTAAGTGAATACTGGAAAAACATACTCTCTATGGAGGCTTCAGCTGAAACGTGCGAGGCGGTTTGGCGCGTTCTAAAGACGGCAGAACAGCCACTTAGAAAAGTTTTTATCACACGCGCCTTGAACGCTGTTGCACATCTTAGTGAAGGAATGAAGGACATCGCGTTAGAGACAGCATCGGCTGCGCCCTCCGATTTCTCTGTATTAGTTCGAGCTCTTGAAAATCCTGAAGCTACTGAAAAGCTTCAGGAATCAGATCCTTTGTTGCCTGCCAGATTACGTGGCATCGAAATGAGGCAAAAATTGCTCGAGGCCGAGGGGGGTTCAATATCTGCAGACGAGGCTGCCAAAGTTCTCTCAATTTCTCGGCAAGCAGTAGATAAGAGACGCCGTTCCGGTCGCCTGATAGGTGTTACCCGAGGGCGACACGGCTATGCTTATCCCATATGGCAGTTTGACGAGACTGGAACAATCAGTGGCTTGGAAGATGTCCTTGGTAAGCTGCGTCAGCACGATCCTTGGATGCAGATCATTTTCATGCTGAGTCCAAACACAAGGCTAGAGGGACGGAATCCACTTGCCCTGCTAAAGGAAAAAAATATCGATGCAGTTCTTGCAGCAGCTAGCGCGTATGGGGAACACGGTGCTGCTTGATGATTTATCCGGGGCCGCATCCTGATCCCCCGCGTGATCTTGCAGATTTAACTCCCGCGATTTATGTGACCCGCCAGAGTTGGTTTAGAATTTATCCAATTGATCGAGAACCGCTTTACTTCGGCCGTGCGATTAATAATCGCTTTGATGCGCCGGGCGGTGAATATGGGGTTCTATACCTGGCTCAGAACGAACACTGTGCTTTCATTGAAACATTTGGTCAATTAACAGGACTCAGGGCAGTCACGGCAAGTTCACTGTCTGCAAAAGGTCTTGCCCGCATAGACACAACTCGGGAGATCAAGCTTATAGATCTCGTGTGTACTGGGGGCTTAGCACGGATAGCTGCAGATGGTCGTTTATGCGACGGCGACCATCAAATAGCCCGAACATGGTCGAAAGCATTGCGTAATCATCCGTCCCAGCCGGATGGATTATATTATCGGGCACGCCATGATCCTGCACTAACTGCATGTGCCCTTTATGACCATGTCGCTGATGCGCTTACCACCAGCAAGCTTGGAGCCTTGTCAGATCCGAGAAACGCAAACGTTCTAGCCGATATCTTAGAGAGGTACAGGTTTTCAGTCATTCCGGGCTGAACATATTTTCAGGCAGGTCAGGCGGCAACGAGCAGTTTGTATTCAAGTCATTTGGGCAACAACCCGTAGATTTGCTGTTTTTCGAAGAAAGCCTGGATTCATATCGCCCGCATGGAAAGAGACGACCGGATCTAGCGCGTCTTCCACCTCGATCCGCTTTTCGATTGGAAACTCTTCCCTGCCAACCCTTCTTGCAGCAATGAATGATCGATCATCTGCGCAGCATCTAATGGTTTGGTGATCTTTGGAGTTTGGGGCGCGAAATCGATTAGAAATTGCACGCACGCCGAGTCGAGCGCACAAACCATTTTTTCCTCCCGTTATCTTGCCCGCAGATCTCTGAATCACTCCCTTTCCAGCTGCTCCTGCTCCCACTGCTCGCGCTTCTGCCTTAATCGCTCCAGCAGCCGCTCCTTCGTGAGTTGCCTTTCCAACTCCCTTTGTTCGCGTTGCGTTGGCTCGGATCGCGGCGCTTCACGCTGTATGTCGCGGCGTGGCGGCGGCTGGGGCAACGGTGACGGTTTGGCTCTCTCTCCGAGAAACCAATCTTTGAATATGCCACCGAACCACTCTTTGGCTGCGTCGAGATAGGGTTCCCAGATCGAGTCGTCCGGTCTGGCAAACGGGAACTCAGCGCCGCCGTCGATCAATCGCGTGGCAAGCGTGTGCTGGAAAAAATCGCCGACCACCAGCAACGCGTTGTGCGCGCCCTCGCCCCAATAGTTGCTGCGCATGGTGACCCGCGAGTCGTTGAAGCCGACCCATGACCCGGCGACGAGACGCCGATGCATCAAGATAAACCAGCCGTCGGTATTTTTTTGCGTGGTGCCGGTTTTGCCCGCAACATCGGCGCGCACGCCAAACCGCGTCCTCACGGCTTGCCCGGTGCCTTGGTCGACTGCGCCGCGCAGCATGTTGATCAAATGTTCCACGGTCTGGTCGGACATGACGCGCTGATTTTCGGTTTCGAATCGAGCGAGCACGTTGCCGTTCTTGTCAGTGATGCGGGTGATAAAAATCGGCTGGCGATATTCGCCGCCCGAAGCGATGGTGCTGTAAGCAGAGACCATTTCCAAGGGCGTAACGGGACTGGTCCCGAGCGCCAACGCGGGTACCTCGTCGAGCTTACTTTGGTTAACCCCCATTCTGCGCGCAAGTTCCACCGTTTTTTTGGGGCCGATTTCCTGCATGACCTGCGCGGTGATGGTGTTTTTCGAATAGATGAGACCCTCGCGCGCGGTCATCCGCCGACCGCTCGGCTCCGATTGATCGGCGGGGCGCCATACGGTGCCGTCCGGCAGGGGAATTTCCACAACGCGGTCGGTGAAGCGTTTATCGGGTGACATCCCCTGCTCAAGCGCCGCGCCGTAAACAAACGGTTTAAACGTCGAGCCCGGTTGCCGCCTGGCCTGCGCCACATGATCGAATTGGTCGGTCTTGAAGTCGCGACTGCCGACCCACGCTTTTACGTGACCGGTGGCCGGATCCATCGCCACAAAGCCCGCCTGCAAACGCGTCTTATCGGCGCGCAGCTTAGCCATGAATTCGCGATTGCTCTTCAGTTGCGCCATTGCCGCCTCGGGCGTCGCGCCGCCTTCGACGGCGCTGCGGTAAGCTGCGGATTCGCGGATAAACACGTCGATCAGGCCGGGCTTGGTTTTCCAGAAATGAGCGAACGGCTGCACTCGCCGGCGCATATCGAGGTAGGCATTCGCGCTCGACGATATCAATCGTCCGGAGCTCAGTCCCCACTCGACGTCTGCGACGGCCTGCAAGGCTTCCATTTGGCGGTTTACGGCTTGGTTGGCAACCGCCTGCAAACGTGAATCGATGGTGGTGTGGACAATCAATCCGTCGGCATAAATGTCGCGGTCGTTACGGTCCGCCCAATCGATCAGCCATTTACGAATGTGCGCGGCAAGATGAGGGGCGGGGCCGAACGCTTCCTGGCGTTCGAAATCGAGGCGTATCGGCCGCGTTTTCAGCCGATCGAAATCGGCCTGGCGCAACACTCCACGCTTGACCATTTGCGACAGCACTACGTTGCGGCGCCTAAGCGCGCGCTCGGGATTCAGCACCGGGTTGTAGTAGCTGGTGCCTTTCAACATGGCGATCAAGGTTGCGCTTTCAAGCACATTGAGTTTTCGGGCCGGCTTGTCGAAGTACGTGCGCGCAGCCATTTCGATACCGAACGCGTTGTACAAGAACGGCATGGTGTTGAGATACGTTTCCAATATTTCTTTTTTTGTGTAGGCGTACTCAATCTTAATCGCGGTGATCGTCTCCTTTATCTTCCGTGTGATCGTCCGTTGCCGGCCGATTTCCGGGTATAGGTTGCGCGCGAGCTGCTGGGTCAGAGTTGAACCGCCCTCCGGATCTCCGATGAAGGTGCGCAGGATGCCCGTCGCCGTGCGCCTCAAGTTGACGCCGTAGTGTTGGTAAAAGCGGTGATCTTCCGTGGCGATCAGGGCATTGATCACATGCGGGGAAATTTGATTTAACCGGACCCACTCCCGGTTCATTGGCTTAAAAGTGGCCAGACGCTTGCCATCGGACGAAATCAGCACGCTGGGTTGGTCGATTTTGGCTTTTCGTATGTCAGAAATACTCGGCGTGGACGGTATCAAAATCACGGCGTACGCACACAGCAGCGCCAGTCCAAGCGCACCTAATGCGGCCAGTCCCTTCGCGCCCGAAATAATCCTGACCCGCGTACTCAACGTTGGATCGATTGCAGCCCTGAAGTAGCCCGCGAGCCACCTGTAAAAGCGCGTGACCCGTCCGGGAGGCCGTACGTTTTCAGCCACTATTGTTCCTTTAGGGTTTTCGCGACACTGAAAAGATCCCGAGAAGTGAATAGATCAGTACTCGAGGCCGTAAGAAATCGGGCGACTTAGAAACTGAGATCACATCGTCTGCAAAAAAGAGCAATTTGGCCAATGGCATCGCGTCACAGTCGCGCGGCGTAATCTCTTTAGACGAATGGACTGTGAAATACGTTAATGACGATCGCCGAACTGGCAAAGCGCAGGGAGCAAGGAGCTAAGAACAGAAAAATAGGACCAACCCTTCGCCCCGTGGCCTTAGCCTCACCCTTCAGGTGTCGCGCGCATCGCATCTGACCTTTTTGAATAGCCTGGAATCAGAGTCTTAAAACACTCTGTCTAATGGGTGATCGCGGTAACGCAACTCGCTATGGCTTAAATCCCATTGCGAGATGGGCCCGATGGGACTCGGGCAGCGGTTCTCCTTCGCACTTCAGCGGACGATGTAAACGTGCCCGCCTTTGCGATCGCCTCGGGTGAAATGATCGCCTCAAGCTCGTTCTTTGATACAATACGGGTCGGTAGCGGCTAAAAATGGGCTTGATTTCCACCTTCCGGAATTTGACGACCGAACCAGGCCAAGGCGTTCACTCGCCCCAGGCGGAACGAACGGAACTACCTCTTCCGGGGTATGAGAAGCAGGACTGCGCCAATGACTATCGCTCCTGCACCGGCCCAGACTGGAACGTTGACCGTTTCCTTTTCCTTCACCTGCAATTCGAGCGGCCCTATCTTGGCTTCGTGAGTCTCCTTGGTGAAGCTGAAACTGCCATATACCAGCCCCAAAATGCCGGCCACGATCAGAATCACTCCGACGATCTTGACTGCGTTCATATCTCATCTCCTCCTGCAAAATCTTCCTGCATCGTTCTTAGCTACCGTTGCAATCCTCTCTAGTCCAGTCTCCGGAGATTTGTCAAACCGTATCATTCGGAGTTTCACCGCGGAGGGCGGAGAGCAAGTATTTTGAAGAAGTGCTCCGCGACCTCTACATGTCTCTGCGGTGAAGCCGGGTTCTGATCCTTACACTCTTTCGGTGAAGCGCGAGTTGTTGATCGCGTACTGTCTCGTCAAAGAAGAAGAGACGCCGGATCTCTTGAACCACGCGGGCCACGCGCTCGCCTTGCATGACTTCCGTGTCATGGTTAAATGCGGCGTGAAGCGGTAGTACTAGGCTCGCCGAAGCGGCGTCAACCACTGTGTCGGAAGAAATCTTTGAGCGCGCTGGACTTGCGGTAGACTGGCCTCGGCGATTCTGACGATGGAAGTCATTTTGATCTATCTGCTTGCTGGCGTTGCCGCTGGCCTGGTGTCCGGATTGTTCGGACTGGGCGGCGGATTGACGATCGTGCCGGCGCTGGCGTTCGCGCTGCCTCTGGAGGGGGTCACGGACGAATATGTCATGCACTTCGCGATCGGGACTTCGCTCGTCGTCATGGTTGTTACGGCGCTCTACACCACGGTGCTCCGTCATCGTCACGGCGATCTGGACTCGGGGCTGTTCCGGCGCCTCGCGCCTCGGGTCGTTATCGGAGCCGTTCTGGCCGCGGTCTTTGGTGATCTCCTGCCTGGCGTGGCCCTCCGCATATTTTTCATTGGGTTCGTGAGCTATACCATCGCGCGAGCGTTGCATCGTCGATACGGAGCCGCAGTGAGATCTGCTGACTCCGAGGTGATCGGGGCGGCCCCCACCGTACCGCCTGGCGCGTCCCTGTGGACCTACGGACTCGCCACGGGTGTGTGCGGTGCTCTACTCGGGGCCGGAGCAGCCATCATCATCATACCGTACCTTCGCGCCGCACGGTACCGGATCCAACTCGCATCGGCCATCGCTGCCGGTCTTTCAGCTGCTATCGGCGTTGGTGCGGGGGCCGGGTACGTGATCGGTGGATTGAACGAAACTGGCCTTCCCTCGGCCGCCATCGGATATCTCTATCTTCCCGCCTTCGCCGGACTCTCGATCGGGGCGCTTATTGGCTCGCCCCTCGGCGTGAAGATCTCGCACAGACTTGACGAGGACATCCAGTTCTGGCTGTTTCTCGGCTATCTAACGACCGTGCTCGGGGTCATGATCCTGAGGCGCTGACCCGCGGGCACGACCGCAAATCCCCATGGGGTCTGGCTTGCGCTGGGATTCCCCCTCCTACGTTACGACACGAGTCCTGGTCAGCATGTCCTGGGCTTTCTGGACTGCCTTCTTTTCGGTCTCTTCCCGAGTTAATCCTTCGGCGCGAGCGAGCGGGGCTCCAGGCTCGACATTGTCAACGGTGCAAATGTATTGATCGTCAAAGTTAGGGGAGGCTTTTATATCCGTTTCTCAAATTCGCCTATCAGCGGAAGGTAGGGTTGTCAAGGCATGATTGGATTCGGTAGATTATGTCACTCTTTTGGTTACGGTCTTCTCCGGGAAGGAGGAGATCGTAGTGAACTGTAACGGTTAATTGGCGGCGATTTTTTGCCGAGCCTTCGACGAGTTCCTTCTTATTCAGGAGAAGATATGAACCAAATGGTTTTCATTCATGGGCCCGGGGCGGGAGGATGTGCCGAATCGTTTGTCCATCAGCTCAAACACTATCCGGGCAGCCTCGCGCCTACGTTGCCTGGACATCTGGAGGGAAAACCCTGTCCCA
>JBOHVS010000179.1:0-8762 GCA_050735975.1 Binatia bacterium
GGCAGACCTCTGTAATCATAGACGGGCGTATCGATAAACTTGCGTGCCGGCCGAACGAAAAATACCTCTCGTTTTCCTTTGCGCGCCGCGCGGGCGTTGCCTCGCCCTTTACGCCTTGGGTTCAGCCGCGGCTTGGACACCTTTCCCACGGCGTCAACGCGGATTTCGCTGATCTCCATGCCTGCCTTCGTGTAGCCGGCGCCAACGCCGTAGAGCTCCTCGTATTTCTTTTCAAAGGCAGCTTGGAGCTCCGCCATCCGCTTTTCATTGAAGCGATCCCAACCGACCGGCATCTCGACACCCGCTGTCTGCCGGCGATAACGCATGGTAAAAAAGCGGCGGAACTCAACCTGGTTCGGCTTGAATCCTTCGCCGGTCATGGCGCTTTTCATCTCGTTCTCAATCCCCCCGAGGCGTTCGTTGATGACGGCGGGGTCGGCCGGCACAATGTACTGGCAGCTCATCACCCGAGTGCGGATGACATCCGCCGCGGCCGCTCCGAAGGCCGAGAAAACGGGGGAGGTAGCGAAGATATAGATCTGTTTGATGCCCAATTCCGCGGCGAAACCGGAAGCGTGCACCGGCCCTGCGCCGCCGAAAGCATAAATGACGAACTCTTCCGGCAGATACCCCGTGCGGACCACCTGCCGGCGGATTAGATCGGACATCTTGGCATTGACGATATCGTAGATACCGGCCGCGGCCTCGTGGACTCTCAGTTTCAACGGCTTGGCGACTTTCTCGTCGATGGCTTTAAGCGCTTTGTCTTTGTTCAGAGTCTTGCGTCCACCGAGAAAATAATTGGGATCGATGATGCCGAGCGCGAGGTCGGCGTCGGTAACCGTCACCTGTTCCCCGCCGCCGTCGTAGCAGACCGGTCCCGGACTGGCGCCCGCGCTACGCGGTCCAACCAACAATCGCCCGGTCTCGGCTTCTACCTGCGCGATGGTGCCGCCGCCGGCGCCGATCGACTCGATATCGATGATCGGCTGGAGCATACGAAAGCGCTCCACTATCGGCTCCTGAGCATATCTCCAGTAGCCGTCTGTAATGAGTCCGACGTCGAAGCTTGTGCCGCCCATATCCGTCGTGATGACGTTTTTGTGTTTGAGCAGGCTCGCTACGTAGGCCGAGGCGATCATTCCGCCGGCCGGACCGGACTGCAGATTCGCGATGGCGCTCACATGCTCGCGATAAGCGACCCCGCCGTTTCCCTGCATGATCAACAGCGGCGCCTTGAGGCCGCCTTCTTGCAGTTTTGTTTCCAGTCCTTTCAAGTACCGATCGACCGTAGGCCCTAGATAGCTATTGAGGATAGCCGTGTTGGCGCGGGCGTACTCGCCGGCAACTTGAGAGAGCGAACTGCCGAAAGACCAGTACACTCTTCTGCGCGGGTCGGCTTCCGCAGTGAGCGCGCGGATTTCCTGTTCATGTTTTGGATTTGCCCACGCATGCATGAGACTCACCGCGATCGCTTCGACTTTGTCCTGTTCGATCAGTCGCCGGATCGCTTCCATCACGTCGTCCCAGTTGAGCGGAACGATTTCGCTGCCCTGATAATCGATGCGTCCCCGAACGCCGATCACCCGTTCCCGAGGAACGAACGGTTCCGGCTTCGTGATCCAGGTAACGTGTTTGATCTCGTCCTCGGAAAGGCCGTCAACGCGTCCGATCGCGCGCATGATCTCCGTAGTGTCCTCGAATCCCCTGGTTGTGATGAGACCGACTTTTACGCCGCTGTGAGTAATGAGGGCGTTGGTGGCAACGGTGCTGCCATGTTTGAAGAGGGTGGTGCGGCCAAGCAGCTCTGATGTCTCGAGGCCGGCGGCCTGCGCCGCTTCAGCGACGGCGTCCATGACCCCGCGTGAAAAATCGTCGGGCGTCGTGGAAGCCTTCGCCGTCCAGACCTTGCCGCCGTCACCCAACACCACGACGTCGGTAAACGTACCGCCCGTGTCGACGCCGATAAGATATTGCTTCTTTCCTGGCATTGAAGTCCCTTTGCAAAAAGATCTTCAACTGAAATATGGGAGGGACCGTTCGATGTCAAGCGTGGCGGAAACAGAAGGTTGAGGTTAAGGTTTAGGTTGAGACAGAGAAGCAGGTTGAGCAGAGCAGCAGCTTGAGATTGAGGTTGAGATGCAGAAGGAAGTTAAGCCTCCCGTTACGGTTGAGCTTAACCTTAGCCTCAGAGTCTGTGAAAAAATTAAATGTCCCTTGGGGAATACCGCTCGTGGTGAGCATGTCGAACCATGAGCGGATTTTTTCACAGACTCTCAGCCTTAACCTTGGGCTTTATGGTTTAGGTTGAGGTTCAGGTTAAGGCTCAATCGGCACTACCGCCAAAACCGATAACGCATAATGGCTTTAGAAAGAGGCAATCAAGTGATTTGTAATCCGATGTCGAACTTTGCGGCGTAGCCTTGGGCGTCTTTCGTTAGCGCGAGCATCAGCCGGTTGCCGCGGTGACGAAAAAGAAGATCGGTGTCATTAGTCGTCGTGCGCCGCCCTTTTGTGTTGTATGGCGCCTGCTTGTGAACGTGATCGGTGATAGTTTCATCAAAGTAAAGCTGCGAGGTAAACTCGTGAGCGCGTTTGGAAACCGGATCGTTGCGTATCTTGAAGTGGATGTGGACGGTTCTCCCACGATACCACCCTGGATAGATTGTGAGAAACTCCGCGGTACCACTGGTGTTCGTGACTTGGTGGCCGCGCAGAAACTTCTTACCTCGAGTGTCACCACTCATGTCGCGAACATCCGAATAGATGCCGACCGCATCGCACTGCCAAACGTGAACGATGGCATTGCCGAGAGGGGCACAAGAGCCGTCAACGATGCGAGAGACCTGAAAAGCCAAACGAACCGGCACACCCTGCCTCATCGACCCATCCGACGGGTCGGAGCGGATATCAGACCGATGAAGCTTTTCGTCCACGAAAAAGGGACCTTCGGTCTGTTGCGGCCGAACTATGCAGGTGGGGATGGTGCCGGCGGTTAGCTCTGCGGCCTGCGCGCGAATCGCGCCTTCTGATCGATACCGTGGGCATCCGTAGCCTGCAAGCGCCGCCGCCGCCGTCCCCATAAGCGCCAGCATCTCTCGCCGGCTCAAGCGTCCGAGTGCAAGGGTTTTCTTCCAGGTAAGGTTATCCATAACCTCTTGTCAAATATGCTAGTCGCTCGGGACAGACGGATCAGCGAAGACGTACTCCCGTCAGCTTCGAAAAACTGGGGCCGGCGCGCTAAGGTATGGCTTAACCTCAACCTGAACCTAAACCTGCTGCAGCCTCGGCATGATCTCTTTTTTAAACAGGTTCAGCGAAGAGATGACCTTGTCGTGGTGTAAATTGCCGATGTGAAACATGCCCATAAAGTGCTCGGCGCCGCATTGCTTCATTTGGTCCTGGATCTGCCGCGCCACAGAATCGGGGCTGCCAGCGACCATGTACCCGGCGCTGATCAGGCTGTCCCAGTCGAACTTGGAAAAATCGAGTCGCTCCCGGTTGCCTTCGCGGAAGTAGTTGAACGATCGTTCCGTCGTCAGGGCCGCCATCAGCCGCCGCTGGTCCGCCGCTCCCTTGTTGATGGCTTCGTTGAAGCCGCGGTTAAAGACGGTAAAAAAATAGCGCATCGCCGGTTCGGCGATCTCCTGCGCCTTTTTATCGGATTCATCGATATAGATGTGACGGCAGAGAATGAAATCATCAGGCGCTGCTTTCCAGCCCTGGTCCCGAGCGACGTTGCGATAATAGTTAAACGTGTCCTCGATTTGACCGTTGGTTTGGTAAACCTGGGCGATCGGCAGATGCCGCTTGACGCACCACTCGATGGATTCGGCGCTGCGGGCCGCGATCCAGACCGGCGGATGCGGCTGCTGCAGCGGCCGCGGCCAGATGGCGCAGTCTTTGAGTTGAAAAAATTTTCCTTCGTAACTCCAAACCGGCTTGCTCCATGCAGTCATGATGAGCTCGTAGGCTTCTTCGAAACGCCCGCGGGATTCTTCCGGGTTCACTCCGTACCAGATATATTCCGGCGGGATGCCACGGACAAAGCCGGCGATCAATCGGCCGTTGGAGAGGCAGTCGATCATGGCGTACTCTTCCGCGACGCGGACCGGATGATTGCGGAGCGGCAGGATGTTGCCCAGAACGCCGACCTTGATTCGGCTGGTTTTCTGGCTGAGCGCCGCGGCGATCAGATTGGGCGACGGCATCGTGCCGTAAGCGCTGTAGTGGTGCTCGTTGAAAACGACGCCGTCAAAGCCGAGCTCCTCGCAGTAAGCCATCTCTTCCAGATGCTCTTTGTAGTTCGCCGCGCCTTTGGCTGGATCGAAGTAGCTGCTGGGCACCGGTGTGCGCGGCGCTTCTTTAGGAACGTGCGGATAGGCGAGGAGGTCAAAGTTGTAGAATTTCACGACAATGTATCTCCTTAATGAAAAGAAGCTCCGCGAATGCTAACACTTGGCCGAGCTATTTGAAATAACCCTCTTTGGCGAGCTGATCGAAGATGCTGGCATCGATGAACGAGGCCGGATCCGCTGAGGCCGCTTTTGGGCTATTCCTCTTGATCGCCTCCAGGGTGGTACGAATGTTCCGTCAACGGAAACCGCCCTTATCGAACTATCCTGCTGCTTTGACGTAAAAAAACTCCTGTGCTCGTGAAAATCGAATCTACTTGTTACGGCGGGTCGCTTATTTCTCCGGCTCGTACTCCAGGCTTTTTCGTATCAGATCCGAGATGCCGCGAGCGATCGGACGGCGAACCTCCTCGCCCACGTGGGCGATGCCGCCCAGCGCGCGGCCCAAGATCGCGAAGGACTTGGACATCTGCCACGGCAACCCCATGTCCATTGAAATCGCCGCGATGGCGCCCGTGACGTTAACAGGCAGCCGGCGCCCGACCCGCTCCTCCGCAAGCTTGCCGATCTTCCGCAAAAGATCGCAATAGCGGCCGTAGACCTTTGTCTCCTGAGCGACCTGAAAGAGTCTCTCCGCCCGCGGGTCGCCTTGTGTGTGAATGCCGTGGCCGATGCCGGGAATGAGTTGCTTATTGGCGAGTCGTTTCTCGACCGTGTTCGCGGCGACGGCATCGAGGTCGCGCTCTTTGGAATCCGGCGGCAGCGCATCGTTGAGCATCTTTGCGCAGTATTCCGACGAGCCGAGATGCACGCTGCCGGCGCCGAGAATGGCCGCGGCCACTGCGCCCTGAAGGGCCTCCGGGGCGGAATGGTATGTCATCCGCGCTGCCAGCGCGCCCGTGGTCATCCCATGATCAACCAAGACAATCAGCATCGTATCGATCATCCGTCCTTCCTCGGCGGTCGGCATGCGGCCCGCGAGCATCAAGTAAACCATCTGGGCGAAAGTGATTTTTCCTAACAATTCTTCGTTCAGATCGTAGCCGCGGACGAAAATTCGGTCGAGTTCCGCTTTGCCCATCGAAGAGACGAGTTTGGGTACTTCAGCCATGAAACCTCCTGAAAATTGGTCTCGTGTTTCGGGTCCGGAGTTTCGAGTTGATCAGAAAATGCGAGACACAAGACTCGAAACGCGAGACTCGCTCGGTTAGTCCAGCCGCAAGAGGCTTGCGGCGTTTGCGCCCATGATTTTCCTTTTAGTATCGAGACTGAGGTCGCTTCGATCCATAACTTCCTGTGGAGAGCCTGAAAGTTTCGCATCCCAATGCGGGTAGTCGGAAGCGAACAACACCCGATCGGCGCCGACGGCCTCAATCACCTCTCCCAAGCGGGTCTCATCCGGCTCGAAAGAGATGTAACATTGTCGCCGGAAATATTCGCTCGGCTTCCTCTTCAGCCATGGCACTTGAAAGGGAAGAATCCCATGGTGTTCGTCCATGCGCCAGAGCCAGTAAGGCAACCAGCCCGCGCCGGATTCGAGGAAGACGACTTGCAGTTCAGGATGTCTTTCCAAGGTGCCGTTGCAGATCAAGCTCAAGCTCGCGAGCATCTGCTCGAAAGGATGGGAAACCGTGTGGGTGAAAAACCACTGGCCTGGAAAGCGATCCGCGCCCGCGGTCGGGAGATAGGCCCCGGAGCCTTCATGGATCAGCAGCGGGGTCCCGAGTTCCGCAATGGTTCTGTAAAGCGGGTCGTAGTAAGTATCGTCAATGGTTCTCCCTTTCACCGGGTTCGGCCGTACGAAAATTCCCCTGAATCCGAGTTGGAGGACAACGCGGCGCGTCTCCTCGATCGCCGTCCGAACGTCCTGAACCGGGATGACTCCGACTCCCATCAACCTTTTTGGATCGGTTTTGCAGTAATCGTAAAGCCAGTTGTTGTAGCCGCGGCAGAGCGCCGCCGCGTAGGCTTCTTCCTGGACGGACGGAAGATAGAGACCGGCGGACGGAAACAGCAAGCCCCGTTCGATGCCATCGCGATCCATATCTTTCAGTCTCTCGCGCGGATCGGTGGCCAGATGGCGATTTTCATTAACCGGAGAATCGTCGGTTTTGACGGGGAAAGGAGACTCGTTGGGCCTGCGATGGTGACGATCGTCTTCGAGGCGAAACAGGAGCTGGCCGTTTGCAACCTTTTCAATCTTCGGCGCGCGGGAACGAAAGGGAGCCTCGAGATAGCGCTCCCACAAATCGTCGGCTTCGCGGACGTGACCGTCGATATCGATAATACGGAATGAATTCTCCGCCATTCTTATCTCCCATGCGCAACAACGGTTTGCATCGTTTCCATACTACGGAAAGTCATAAGCGGTCAATGTGCATGGCGGCGTAACCGTTGAATATTCGGAGCCCTGCGATTCTCGAATGCTTGCAAGCCGTGATCAGTTCAAGTTAGATTCGATGCGCGTAAAGACAGGTTTGCGCTTGCCCGCAATGGGGTTTCCTTATTTGCGCGCATAAACCCTGCAGGAGGTTTATCATGGTCAGATTTGCGACTAAGCTTACATTCGGTCCTGAAGCGGCGGATTGGCAAGAGCGGCTGAACCCGGAACGCATGCGCCGGCAGCGCGTCGAGCGCGCAAAAATGGTCATGCGCAAGCATGGGACTGCCGCGATCCTCGAAGCGAACCATCATAACATTCGCTATCTAACCGCGCTCAAAGGGTTCGCCTATCCGATGTGCCGCTACGTGCTGTTCTTCGCCGACCATGATCCGGTCATGTACGAGCACGACGGCTATTACCATCAGATGCCGGACCAATGTCCCTGGATTAAAGAATGGCGCCCGGCTCGCTCCTGGCTGACGGGGTCTCCCGGACCAGAAGCCTCCGCGGCGGAAGCGAAGGCGTTCGCCGCCGAAATTAAAGCCGAGCTTGAGAAGCGTGGTCTGCTCGGCGAGAAACTTGGTTTGGGAAGTTTTGACGGCAACGCGCGCGAAGCTCTGCTCAATGCCGGGATTAAAAACATCGTGGACACGCGCAATCTGATGCTTGAGGCGCGAATGGTCAAGAACCAGGATGAGATCAGCTGTCTGAAGACGTGCGCTGCAATGGTGGATGGGGTGTGGTTTCGCGTCTGGGAGAACTTAAAGCCCGGGATGAAAGACACCGACTTGATGATCCTTGCGTCCGCGGCTGGTTATGAATTCGGCCTGGAAGCCGCAGTGCCGGGAGGTTGGCGCACCGGACCAATGACTTTTGACCGTGGCTGCCATGCCACCAGCCGCATCGTTCAGGTCGGCGATCTGGTCTACGGATCATACTGCGGCGCGACCTATATGGGATACGGAAGCTGTACTTACCGGACATTCATCGTCGGCCGCGAACCGACGGCAAAAGAGAAAGACTGGTATAAGCAGGTGCGCGACCGCATCGATGCCGTCATCGACGAAATCAAACCGGGGAAGACCACGGCTGACGCGGCGAAGCATTTTCCGCCGGCGAGCAAATGGGGATACAAGAGCGAAGTCGAAATCCTCGCCAGCGAGATCGGTCACGGCATCGGTCTGGGCACGAGCACGGGCTACGACATGCCCATCGTCAACCGGCTGTGGTCTTTTGAGCATCCGCAGGTTTTTGAAGAGGGCATGACCCTGGCGGTTGAGTCTCGCGAAGGGGAAACGCGAGTAGGCGGCGCGCGGCTGGAAAACATGCTCGTTGTGACCAAAGACGGCGCTGAGATCATGGATTACTTCCCTCGCGATCAAATCCTGGTAGCACCACGCTAGTTTGCAGGCTGCTGAAAAAGACTCATATGCTTCGTTGCGCTTGCCCGCCTCGCTCCAACCAGTCGATGGGAATCGCTTCGCTCCACCCATCCTACGGCTCTGGTAGCGCCGCGTTAGAGATGCTTCGCCACACACTCGGAATGACGCCTAAAGGACTTGTCATCCCGAATGAAGTGAGGGATCCTCGTTTTCGCTTTTCCGGGATTCGGACTAGATTCCTCGTCGCTTCGCTCCGTCGGAATGACAATCACGCTGTCCTTAGAACGATTATCTGTCATTTCGAGCGAGAAATCTTGTTTTCGGATTGGATTTCACACAGTCTGCCGCTGAGGGTGAATTTTTGACTATCCTTGTTTAGGCGCTCACATCTCCAGTATCGTCAAGAAGGTCGGGAGGTTTGATCGGCTTCAAAACCAGGAATCTTACTGATGCCTGTAGGTATACTGACAGATTGCCTGGTGGTGGAATGCTCTACATTTGTCACTGGGCCTTACGCGGCTTCGCTGCTGGCAGACCTCGGAGCGCGTGTCATCAAGATCGAGTCGCCCCCCGGCGGCGATCCGTATCGCTACTTCGCGCCCGATCCTTATTTCAGTTTTAACTTCGCCCATCTGAATCGCA
>JBOHVS010000180.1:0-4537 GCA_050735975.1 Binatia bacterium
GGGATGGACACGTCCAGGCGATGACCGGGAAGCGGGAATTCTGGGGCGGCATCTCGGACCTGCACCTCCGTCAACCTACGGTTCGCCTGCCGGAATTCCGAAAGCCATAGCCTTTCTGCAAGCCGAAGACTCGCGGCTCGCCCCTGAGTTCTTTTGAGCAGCCTGCTTGCAGAGTTTTTCAGCAACCTGCTGGGCAGAGCAAGCAGGAATCGATCCCAATCTTTTTTGACAACTGGCAACGGAACTGGGCGTTAAGGATTTACCGGTATCTTTTGAGTCGTAGGATAGGTTGGAATTGGTTAAACCACTATTCGTCATAGATTTCGACCCGAATCTCCTGCCCCCTTCCCGACTCCGGGCAGGCGCTGACCGCAACGAGACAGTCCATCTCCGCCCGGAAATCCACGTGCGCTTCCTCTTTCGGGCGGATCATTGTGTCGTACATGATGCCCGTCTCCGGATCGATGCGCATGCACTGGAAGATGTTAAACGGACTGGGAACATCATCAGGCGCAACGTTCCACGGCTTCACAGCCGCGCTGAGATTCTCCCAGCAGCCATGATCTGGAATCTCCTCTGAAGTTTTCGGATTGATGTCCACTCCTTCAGCGAAAACCCGTTTCGCCCGACCTTGCGCGACCATTTCGAACCGCTTCCGGCTGCACATTCCTTTTTGCAGGTCGTGCCGTCCTGCTTTAAACGTGTCT
Source organism: Binatia bacterium (assembly GCA_050735975.1). Classification (GTDB taxonomy): domain Bacteria; phylum Desulfobacterota; class Binatia; order UBA9968; family UBA9968; genus DATMBL01. The sequence goes on from JBOHVS010000180.1 coordinate 708, forward strand.
TCGACAATCGTCAGCATCGGGTTATTCCGCTTCGAAAACAAAGTATCGGCGGTGCTGATGAAGATTTTTGCTTGATTGGTTTTAGTCCTCGCCTGATCGAATCGCTCATTTAGATCGTCCAGGTTAAAGGCCACGAAATCGACAATGCTCTTACCCGCGATCCGCAGCCTTTGCCCTTTTTTGACGACGTAGGCCCGGCCTGAGTTCTTCGGCACGACCTCGGTCTGCAGGACAGCCACTTAAAGCTCCTTTCAACACACGCCTGCCAAGCACCGGAATAGTCGCACCATCCGCTCCAAGGTGTCAACCTTCTTAGCTCCAGATCCTTCACTTTGTCAGCCTGTGTGAAAACTGGCCGACCACCCTTCGACCATGCTCAGGGCGATCGGCTAACTATCGGAAATCGCAATTATTGACCGTTCGTGCTGAGCTTAGTCGAAGCATGAACGAGGAGTTTTCACACAGTCTGTTGTTCAGGATGACAGCCCCATCAAGTGTCATTCTGACGCGTTAGCCGAAGAATCTGGGTTTTGCGAGAGTTGAACGGGCAGTGGCTCACGAAAATGAGTCACTACCGTAAGATCCAGTCACGCCAGATCACTGATACCCATCCGATTCCAGACGCCTTTCATACGGCAATGCTAGCGAAAGATTGGAGCAAGATTCTGTTGTTTTCTACACGGGCATACACTAGCATGCCTTTAGGTTTTTTTGCCTTAGCAAAACACAGACGCTATGGAAGACTCGCCGGCTAGCTGGAAATGAGTTCGAAGAAACTTGCCGCTTACCTTGCCGCCTGCATTCTAGCCGTTTTTCTTTTTAGCCAATGGCCCGCCGGCGTTTATATTCAAGACAATCGGCAAGCAACAAACAACGCCACGTTGATCGGCGGTCCGATGGTGCAGATTGGCAATACCGACGGTATAAAGTCGATCGTGATAACGTGGCGCACGCTGCAGCCGTCGAGCAGTCGCATCGATTTTGGAGAATCTAGCGCCAATGAACAAACAATTATCGTGAACGAGATCACGGATCGGCACGCTGTCGTTTTGCGCGATCTTCAACCTGACACGCGATATCAATATCAGGTAAGGAGCGACAATATAGTCTTGGCGGGTGAAACTTTCCAAACCGGGAAAGTTGGGGATACGCCGTTCAAATTCGCAGTTTTTGGAGATTCGGGTTCAGGAGAACCGCAGCAATACAGAGTCGCACGGCAGATGGAACAACAAAACGTGGATTTTGTCCTTCATACGGGTGACCTGGTCTATCGAAGGGGGGCAGACAAAGATTATCCGCTTCGATTTTACCATCCGTATAAGAACCTCCTTGCGCGGATTCCTTTCTTCCCGGCTATCGGAAACCACGACACTCGTACGGCGAACGGACAACCCTGGCTGGATAATTTCGTGTTACCCGGAGAGGAGAGGTTTTACAGCTTTTCTTATGGAAACGCCTTCTTTGTCGCCCTTGATTCCAACCGGGTCAATGTCAACTCGGCCCGCTGGCTAGAAGCGCAGCTGGCCGGCACCGGTAAACTGTGGAAGTTCGTTTTCTTTCACGAGCCTCCTTTCTCAAATCACATCGAACGATCCGGAAGCGCTGGCGTCCGCCGCCTTTGGGTGCCACTATTTGAAAAGTACAACGTCGACATCGTTTTCTCCGGTCACGACCATATGTATACGCGTTTTAAGCCAAGGGATGGCGTAGCTTACGTCATCGAAGGTCTGGGCGGTCGGAGCCTTAGTGAGGAGAGGCCGCACGCAAACGACGTTGCCTTCACCGATAACAGCGAGTACGGCTTTGGGTTGATTGACATAGCCGGCCCGGAGCTGGTCTTCCGGCACATGACGGCCAATGGGAACGTTCTGGACACTTTCACGCTCAAAAAGCATCACTCGGTCGCGACTTCTCTCGGAATGACCCCAACGGTCCGGGCCCGCGTCTGCGGATCGATTCCGCTAGAATGTTGACCGTTGTGAAACGGGCGGGATTTCTCGAAGTCTTCGCTCTTGATGCTCGGGAACCTTGCTGCGATTCATATGAATCCTGACAAATGTGACCAAAATATTCGAATTTGAAGATCATCATTGAATTCATTTATCCGAGCCAATATCATCGGTGCTATTTCGGGGAGGAAACATGGACACCATTCGATTCGTTGACACCACCATTCGCGACGGTCATCAAAGCCTTTGGGCCGAGAACATGACCACCGCTATGATGTTGCCGATCGCGAAGAACTTGGACAGCGCGGGATATGAAGGCATCGAGCTGATCTCGGGGTCGCACTTAAAAAAGTGCGTTCGTGAACTAAAGGAAGACCCTTGGGAGCGTGTCCGGCTCGTGGCCAGGGAGATCACGAAGACCCCGCTGCGGGTGATCGCCGGGAGGGTCAACACGTTCGAATACAATCCGCCGTCCATGTACTGGCTCTTCATGGAACGGATGACGGCCAACGGCATTCGCGAAGCTCGGATATCGGACGAGTGGAATGACTACCAAGGATGGAAATTCAGGGTCGGTGTCGCCCATAAAGTCGGCATGCGGGTTATTCTGAACCTTATTTACTCGGTCTCGCCCAAGCACACCGATGAATACTTCGTCGAACGAACGCGGCAGGCGGCGTCGCTGAAGCCGTACCGGCTTTGTCTCAAAGACCCAGGCGGCTTGTTGACTCCGGAGCGTATGCAGACTCTCGTGCCGATCATCTTCAAAAACGCGGCCGGTATTCCAGTAGAGCTTCACACTCACTGCACAACCGGGTTGGGTCCGCTCTGCTGCATCGAAGGTATGAATTTGGGAATTCGCTCGATGAACACTGCCCTGCCGCCGTTGGCCGACGACACTTCGAATCCATCGCTGTTTAACGTCGCCAAGAATGCGCGCGCGCTCGGCTACGCAACGGAAATAGACGAAGAGGTGCTAAGACCCGTGTCCAAACACTTTACTGCAATCGCTAAACGCGAGGGCTTTACCATCGGCGCGCCGGTGGAATATGATTATTCCCAGTATTTGCACCAGGTCCCCGGCGGGATGCTTTCGAATTTACGCCACCAACTGCGCAAGGTAGGCTTGGAAAACAAATTCCCCCAGGCTTTGGAAGAGAGCGTCCGCGTCCGGGAGGAATTCGGCTACCCGATCATGGTCACTCCCCTGTCGCAGTTCGTCGGCAGCCAGGCCGCCATCAACGTCATCGTCGGCGACCGCTATAAAGAAGTAACCGATCAGGTCATCAAATTCGCTCTAGGCCATGCCGGTGCCGAAGGAAGCCGCGACATGGACCCGAACGTCAAGGATAAGATTCTCGATCGCCCCCGCGCCAGAGAATGGGCCCAATGGCAGCCGGACGACCCGAGCGCCGACGACATGCGGCGCAGGCTCGACGCCGTTGGCGTTTCCGATGAGGAGTTGCTGCTCAGATGGATCGTCGGCAAAGGGGACATCGATGCTATGCGCGCAAACCCCCGGCCGCTTAAGTACTTGAATACCGAACAGCCGCTGGTGAGTCTGCTGCAGGAATTGACCAAGCGCACCGACTGCAGTCAAATCCATGTGCAGAGGCCGGGTTTCTCGATCAGGCTCGAAAAACGCGGCGGCGCATCACCCCCATCTTAATCTTCCCCCGCCAAAGATCGCGTCGTAATGACGGATCCACTCGGCCGCTATGGTGTTGAACTTAAACAGCGGCAATGCAATAAGGATGAGTCATCGCCGGCCGAGAATAACACAAGGAGGATACCAATTTATGGCTTCGGATATCGTCGCAATCGACGTGCACATTCACCTTTCCGATGAAACGACACAGAAGGCGAAAGGATCCCGCACCG
>JBOHVS010000181.1:0-10900 GCA_050735975.1 Binatia bacterium
CTGGGAACGCAACAGCGGCCTACGGCTTACCGTAGAATTCGAGGCGCCCTGGACTTGGCTAAAGCTTCCGATCATGGGTAACACAACTTATTGGGGTTTGCTGAAACAACCGTATAAGCATTAGCTAATTAGCTCACTGAAAAAGTATAAGCATGCTTCGACAGGCTCAGCATGTACGGGAATTCCTGCTACTTCGGCTTTCTTTTCCGTTCGTCCTGAGCAATGACGAAGGGCGAACGGTGACTTTTTCAATGAGAACTGATTTGGCTGCCGTGCGATACGGCACGATCCGACAAAAAATTGCGTTCCTTCAGCCGCTGAAATTTTATCAAATCGACGAAGCAATGAAAGGAGTCCGTAGCTCGGATCCGGCGTACTTTTTTCGTTGCTTTGTGCTCTTCAAACATGGCGGTATTACAAACCTCCTCTCCCTTTGGCGGGCGAGAACTGAGGTGAGGGTGATAGGAGTCTTTTTCAGCAGCCCGCTACACTCCGAACAGGACGCCCTGCGGCCAATAAAGGCCGAGAAGCCAACTCATAAGCCCCGTCACCCCAACGACAGAGCCGGTGTAAATAAGGGCATGAAAAAAGCGCATTCCGACCCAGCCGTAGAGGAAAACGAAAGTGAAAAGGGCGGTCGCAATGGCGAAGCCGAAAAGCCAGATCATCAAAAAAAACAACAGGAGCGAAACGAAATAGCACAGGGCCATTTTGGTTTTTTTTCGCGTCTCAGGCGCGGGTGCTATGCCGGTGGCGCGCAGTTCAAAAACGAGTTGAGTTGCAGCCATGAAAATAGCGGGAATCGTCGCCGCCATCGGAAAGATAGCGCCCAAATAGGGAAAAGAACGCGTCTCGTAGAGCGCCGCCGCTGAGACCAGCAGAACGGCAAGTGTAAAGAGGATAGACGGCACTCTTCCTAAAACCACCGCCCCTTCGGCCGACTCCTCAAGCGGGATTTCTTTACCTCTGCGTTTGGCCAGGAAGATCCAGCATATCGAAGCCAGAAGCAACAGCCCCATAACAATAACTCCGGGTCGCAACAGCCATTCCATGTCGTAGCGGCTGATCGATAGCCACAGATACTGTTCGGTCGGTTTGGTCAGAACGAAGCCAACGAGAAAAGGGGCTCGCGGCCAACCCAACTGCTTCATAAGCCAGCCCAGCAATCCCAACCCCAGCATGGCATAGAGATCGCCGAAGTGCTGCGTGCTCTGAAAGGCGCCAAAAAAAATCGTGACCACTATGGCCGGAGCTAGCCGAGCGAAGGGAATCCAGGTGAGCCGCGCCAGCGCCGGACTTAAGAAAAGGCACAGCGCAGCGCCGACTGTATTGGCGATGGCAAAACTCCAGATAATCGTAAAAATCAGATCGAGGTTTTCCTGAACCATACGCGGGCCGGGTTGAATGCCGTAGAAAAACAATGCTCCCAGCATGATCGCAGCCGGCGCCCCTCCGGGAACGCTGAACAGAAGCGTGGGGATGAAATCGCCGGCCTCAACGGAATTGTTGGCGCTCTCCGGGCCGATCACGCCGCGAATGTCGCCTTTGCCGAAGCGCTCTCGATCCTTAGCCATGGCTACCACGTGCCCGTAGGCCATCCAGGATCCCGCCGTGGCGCCGATGCCGGGAAGAATTCCAGCCCAGACACCGATGAGCGATCCGCGCACCACGATCCCCCAGTGTTGGACCACGTCTCTAACTCCCTGCGCCCAACCCCGCCCCAAATTGATGCGCTCGGCGATCTTGCCGCCTTTGGCCAGTAAATCGACGATCTCCGCAATGCCGAAGATTCCCAATGCCACTCCCACCAAGGGGATTCCGTCCAATAGGTAAAGCTGGCCGAAGGTATAGCGATTGACGGCATCAGCAGGAGCGAAGCCGACGCTTCCCAGCAAGAGCCCCAGGCACGCAGCCAGACCGCCTTTAAGCGGCGCGCCCCCTGTCAGAAAGCCCGCAAAAGAGAGACCGAGAACACAGAGCATCAACAACTCGGGAGAGCCGAAGAGTAGAACCAGAGGCCGCGCGATCGGCAGCGAGAGAGTCAAAAAAACCGCGCCGATGAGTCCGCCGATCATCGAGGACAAAAAAGCGGCGCTCAAGGCCCTGGCTGCTTGGCCCTCTTTGGCCAGGGGATGGCCATCCAGAACTGTCGCGGCGCCCGCCGCGGAACCAGGAGTGCCGATCAGCACTGAGGTGATTGTGTCCGAGGTGTGGACCACCGCCAGCGATCCGACCAGAAGGACCATCGCCGTGTGGACATCCAGCGTATAGATGAAAGGGAGCAGGATGGCTACACAGGCGATGCCTCCCAAGCCGGGCAAGATACCGATGACCGTGCCGGCCACTACGCCGGCTGCGAGCACACCCAGATGAGAAGGACTGGCGAACCTCTCCAGGGCGATTAGGGCGGCATCCCACATGCAAGAGCGATTTGGCCGGAGCGAAATGCAGTGTTGGAGTACGGGAGTGTTGGAGTGTTGGGTCTTAAATGCATCATTCCATTACTCCGCCACTCAGTATTCCAGTCTTCTACCTAGTCGAATTTGACGCGGAACTTCTTGCTCACCCACTCTCTGACGAAGCGTTGGGTGTCCGCATCGATCTGGAACGCTTGTTGGATGGTTTTTTCGAGCCGATCACCGCGGAGGAGGGGATAGCCCCCTAAGATTTTTTCAGTCTTGGTGAGAAACTCCTTGTCTTTCGCGAGTCGATCGGCCGCCGCATAGAAGACCCGCAGCACCTCCGCCGGAGCATCCGCTTTGGTCCAGAGAATCTTCTGCACGCCAAACGCGGAAGGCATAAAGACCTTGTAAGTCTCCCAGAATTTACCCGAAGGTTTCTTCCCCTTGATCTTCTCGTAGACTTCGGGGACCGTCGGGAGATCAGGCACCGCCGGGTCGCGGACGATATTTCCACTGTCGTCGAGCTGCCCAAAGCTCATCAACGGTATGGCTTTGCCTTCCTTAATTAGAGGGACCACGTTGGCGTTATAGGCAGGCGTCGTCTGGTAGTCGATGTTGGTTTCCCCGCGTTCAAATGCAATCCGCGCCTCGCCTCTGCCCTTGAAACCAAGCACCCCTTTCGCGTCCATATCCAACAGCTCGAAACTGATAAGAGGGATTAAATCGAGGCCGATGGCGCTGATCCCGCCGTAAATCAGATCCTTGGCTTTAGCGAGATCCTCCACCTTTTTGACACCTGCGGCCGGAGAAACATACATTACGCCCCCCACGGGATTCACGAGCAACGGCTTCCACTGGCGAAAGTCGTACTTGGCCGCTTTGTCTCCCAAGAGAACCGGAAAGTAATTGGTCGCCGAGCTGACCAGCACCAGCAGTCCATCCGCTTTGGCCTTGCGAGTAAACTCCATCATGCCTGGGATGCCTCTGCCGCCAGGGACATTGCGAAAGTTGAAATTGGGATTGCCGGGAATATGTTTTTCAAGATACGGCGCTATCGTGCGGATCCAGATGTCCGAACCGCCCGCAACCGGGAAAGGAATAATGACTTCGATCGTCTTTCCCTCGTAGTAGGGAGCTGCCGCCCCCAGCGCCTGGCTGGCAAGCGCGAACGACAACCCAAGTGCACCGAGCGATCTCCATAATAACCGTCTAGTCTCCAAACGGATACTTTTCATTGCATGCCTCCAAAACGGTTTCTTCTCCCATACTGCCTTGCATCTTGCTCTGTCAAGGGCCAAAATTTCGCCAAAATTTCGCCGTCCGTCATCAAAACGCTAAGCAACCGAGGCCGGGCGCCCAGGGGGCAACAAAGGCGATGAGTGGATAGGGGGAATAACATGGCCGACGGAAAAGAGACCATGAGAACCTGCGCGCAGATGATGGCCGACTTTGTCTTTGGCCTCAGTTACGATGCGATCCCTGCGGAGGTCGTGGCCGCCGCGCGGCGACACTTGGCCGACACCATGGCCTGTGCTCTCGGGGCCCACAGCACTGCGGCCGTTCAGGCAGTTCGCAGATATGCTATTGAAAAGGGCGGTCGTGCCGATGCGACGATCATAGGTACAGATGAAAAGTGCCCGGCCGGGCTGGCCGCGCTGGTTAATGGCACCATGGTTCGCTATCTGGACGCCAACGATATCTTCGTCTTCAGTCACGGCGGTCCCTCCGGCCATTTTAGTGACGGCACAGCCGGACTCCTGGCTCTTGCCGAGCAATATCGCTGCAGCGGCGAGGAATTGCTGACCTGCCTGGTGGCGTCGTACGAGCTGCAAGGCGTGTTGGCGGAATCTCTTAATTTCTGGGATCGTGGCCTTCATGCGGTGACCAACGTTGCGTGGGTCGTCCCGATAGTCGCCGCTCGTCTCACCGGGGCAACGCCTGTTGAAGCCGTCCACGCGTGCGGTCTCTCGGTTGCAATGAGCACGGTCCTGAATACATGGATCAGACCCATCCATACAATTCCGATGATCAAGGCCGTTGCCGTCGGCTTGGTTTTGGAGCGCGTGTTAGAGGCCGCCGCGTTAGCCAGGCTCGGCGTAACAGCCACAGAGGATGCCCTTGAGACGGCTTTGTCGGGTTTCGGTTCCCGTCCCGATTCTCTGCCCGATTCAACACGCCTGGAGAAGCTCGGTCAACACTGGAGCATGACTCGAAATATGATCAAGGCCTATCCGGCACAGCTCTATACGCAGGCAGCCATCGAGGCTACCCTCCGCCTCTATCAAAACGGCATAGGCGCAGAAAAAGTGCGAAAGCTAATCCTCTATGGCCACCGAAACGTTTGTGGCGGCGTGCAGGGTTCGCCGCAAGCGTTTGCACCGGCAAGTCAGGAGGCGGCGGACCACAGTACCCCGTATGTAATGGCGATGGCGCTCGTGCGCGGCCGGCTGACGCCTCGAGAATATGATGGGGCGCCCTGGGAGCTGCCTGAGGTCAAAGCTGTGATGGCGAAGATCGAGCTGGTCAGGGACCCCGAAAGAGACAGGGCGCTCGATACAAACGGAATTCTCGGCGTGCGCCTCCTGGTAGAACTGACCGATGGCCGCACGGAGGAGATCACAGTCCACCAACCGAAAGGCCATCCGGATGCTCCCTTGAGCGACGCCGAGCTACTGGAAAAGATGAATTGGCTGCTAAAAGGCCTGGCGCCAACGGATACTCCCGCGCAGTTGCTGGAATCCTGCAACCGCCTCTCAAGCGCCGAGGATGCCAGGGAACTCATCGAAACGTGCCGCATCAGCGGGACATGAACGTTCGATCAGCGCTCTAATTAACTGTCGTGTGTTCTAAAGCTTCAAGAGATCTACGCCATTGACGGGCTCCATCATGTTGTACTAAACGAGTTTCGGCGGGAGAAATGTCTCCTCTACAGTGATACACTCGGCTGTCGTCGCGATTGAATGCGGAGTATCGGATCATAGTCAGGAGGCGGTCATGGCCCGAACAACAGGGAGTCAACTAATCTGCAAAGCGCTCAAGCTTGAAGGTGTTAAAAATATCTTCGCCCTGGCCGGCGATCATATCCTGCCGGTTTTGGATGCCATGGCGGATCAGGATTTTCGCATCTTCGACACACGCCACGAGCAAGCGGCCGTGCACATGGCGGATGCCTGGAGCCGGATCACCGAGCAGCCGGGTGTTTGCATGTATACGACGCCGGGCTTCGCGAACGCGATTCCCGGCCTCACCAACGCGATGCACAGCGAAGCGCCGGTGATTTCGATTGCGGGCTGCGCCGACTTGCACGATTTGGGCCGCGGCGCGCAGCAGGAAATCGATCAGGTCGGCATGGCTGGACCCATGACCAAAGGCTCCTTCATGGTTCATGACGTGCGAAGAATCCCGGAATTCGTCGCGCGCGCTATGCGTCTGGCTTTCAGCGGGCGGCGCGGTCCGGTCCATTTGACGATCCCGATCGACCTGCAAGAGCAAAGCGTGGAAGAAGACGAGATCGTGTTTACCAAACCCGAGGAATATCGTCCTAATTCGTCGATGTTGGGCGAGCCTGAGCTCGTTCGGCAGGCGGTTGCTCTCCTTCGCCAGGCGCAAAAGCCGCTGCTCATTGCGGGGAGCGCCGCCGGTTATACGCTCTCCGGTGATGCTCTCCAGCGCTTCATTGAAACGACTCGCCTGCCGGTCTTGACGGAAGAACAGTCGCGCGGATTGATTTCCGACGACCATCCTTACGCGTTCGGATTTTTTGAGAGAGGCTTGAATCGCGCCGCCGCCAAGATTCGCGACGCCGACGTTGTCGTGCTGCTGGGTCGCAAACAGGACTTCACAATCGGCTTTTGCCGGCCGCCTAACGTTGCGGCGGGCGCCAAAATCATTCAGATCGACCCTTCGGCCTTGGAGATCGGCCGCAACCGAGGGGTTGCCGTAGGCATGGTCGGGGACGTCGCCAGAGTCCTGGATCAAATGGCGAGAGAGGCTGAAAATCACACGTGGAAGGATTCCCGCTGGGTAGAGGAGCTGCGCGCTGCGCGCGCCGTGCAGGCAGCGTGGGCGGAAAATCTAGCCCGTCCCGAGACGCCGATGCACGCGCTGTTCGTGCACAAAATTCTTAAGTCTCTCATGCGTCCGGACGACTGCCTCGTGTTCGATGGAGGAGACTTTTGTCACTTCGCGCGGTCCTTTTTACCCGCCCTCAAGCCGAAGCGCTGGCTTTATGTCTCCAGCCTCGGGATGTTGGGATCTTCGCTGCCCAGCGCGCTCGCCGCCAAAGTGGCCTATCCTGATTCTCGCGTGATTATGCTCACGGGCGACGGAGCCTTCGGTTTCAACGGGATGGAATTTGACACGGCGGTGCGCCACAAACTGAATATTGTCGCCATACTGGGCAACGATGCCGCCTGGGGCATCGACCGGCAAATACAGCTCGGTCTTTACGGCCGCTCGGTTGCGACCGACCTATTGCAGGCGCGCTACGATCGGGTGGCGCAGGGTCTGGGTGGTCACGGCGAGTTTGTCGAACGGCCCGAGGATCTCGAGCCGGCGTTGCAGCGAGCATTCGCTTCCGGCCGGCCGGCGCTGGTCAACGTTGCGGTGCAGCGGGCGATCAGCCCTAGAGCGGAGGCGGCCATCGGCCGGCGAAAACTCCGTCCTAAGGCAGGTTGAGGTTAAGGCTGAGGTTGAGGTAAAGCGCAAGACAAAATATTTCTCAGATTTATCGCTGCGCTCGAAATGACAGCTTGTCAGAAAAACAAATTTTACCACGAAGGACCCAGCGCGGCGAAGCCGCAACCGAGTCAGAGTGATTCGCCCAAAGGCGCAAAGGGCGCCAAGGCGTGCGTTGTCATTTCGACCGCAAGGGAGAAATCCTTCTCAGATCCGGACCTAGGGTTCTTGGCGTCTTGGCGCGAGGATAAGAAAAGATCTATTGCCCGTAGCTCCCGGGCTACGGGCAATAAAAAGTTTCCGGCAAGATGCGAAACTTTAAGCATAGTAGTACGAAGAGCACGAAGTTCGAAGTTCGAAACTCAAACTGAAGCTGAGCCTGCTTCACGGATGCTTGAGGTCACGAGGATGAGCACTTTAGAACGATCCCAACAGATACTCGCGGGGCTTAAAGAAGCTGGAATCAACTTGGTCGCCAGCGTGCCCGACATTAATCTTCTGCACCTGATCAATCTGCTTTATGCCGACACGGATATCACGCATATTCCGGTCGGTCGGGAAGAAGAAGGGATCGGCGTCTGCAGCGGAGCATACGTCGGCGGGAAGCGAGTCGCGATGCTGATGCAGAATGGCGGGCTGATGAACAGCTGCAACGGCATTACCACCACGGCTCTCCAGTTCGGTATTCCTATATTGCTCCTCGTTTACTACGCAGGGGACATGGGCGACAATGCGTTCCACATGCTTGGTCTATTGACCGAGCCGGTTCTGGACGGCCTTGGAATAAAGTACACGGTCATGCGAGACCCGGCGAAAGTAAAGGCGCAAATCGCCGAAGCCGTCACGGCCGCGCAAGCTTCGAAACGACCTATCGCCCTGCTTCTCACTCGCGCGGTCTTGTGAAGGACAGCCAATGAAACGATACGAGTGTTTTCGGGCAATTGCTCCGTTAATCAACAACGAGCTATTCGTCACAACGGCCGGCGGCGCAACGAGCGAATGGTCTGCGGTTAGGCCCGGCGAAGGTAACCTGCAGGTGAAGACTTTAGGACTTTGCTCCTCAATCGGTTTGGGTCTAGCCATCGCGGTTCCGCGGCGCAAGGTTTTTGTCTTCGATGGCGACGGAGCCTTGTGGATGAATCTTGGCTCGCTCGCCACTATCGCACTGCACCAGCCGAAGAACCTCATCCACGTCTGCTGGGACAACCGGGAATACGAATCTTCCGGCGGAGAACCGACGGTCTCGAAAGCAGGGAAAATCAATTTTGGCGAAGTGGCTCGAGCCGCGGGAATTCAGAGCTCGCGGTCGGTCGAAACCGTGACGGAACTCGTGGAAGCTGTGCAGCACGCCTTGGACCATGACGGGCCACACTTTATTTGGACGCGGATCGAGCCGGGGAGAACCGAAGTTCCGCCGTTGCCCTATGATGAACTGGAAAACAAGTACCGGTTCATCCGTTACATTGAGAAGACCGAAGGCGTCGCCGTTTTGAGAAATCCGCTACCCGGTAGCTACGAGCAGGACCCTAAAAAAAAATGAATTAACCCCCGGCCGGCGGCCTGACGTAGACGGTTTAAAGGCGCGGCTTTAACCGCTTGAACCTTTTGAACGGTTTAAACCATCAGTGCCAAGCGGGCGAATTGCGCCCGTTTCCTCCATTACTACGGGAAACCCCTCCAGCCTGCAAGGTATTTTCTTGATGAGATCAGGGGTTTTTTTCACGACCAGAACCAGGATGCATGGAATTCCCGTGCATTCGCCGATCGCGGCGCCGACTACTCCAGGGATAGACATCAGTCGCTCCGTGTGCCGCTTGAGGACTTCCTCGATCGTCATTCCCGCCGTCCTACTTTCTTGCTGTTTGCTAGAACGAACATCTGGGCCGCAGGCTGTTACGCCGGTTGCTGTGAGCAATAGCGCCGTAACTATCTTTGAAACGATTAAACAATTAACCATGAGGCAAGGATAAACGGCCGATGAGACGCCGCGAAGGCTCGGATGCGCGAGCTTTCCGCGGTCCCTGTTGCATTTAAAGACCGCGACGACCCGATCCGGAAATGGCGCCGTTATTACTGTCCATCGATAGACACGCCGAACGCGTTCAGTACGAGATCGATGGGGTTGGCAATCGCCATCCTGCCGCCTTTGACTCCCGCGAAAAGTAGACCTACCGGATTAAGGCCCGGCTGTGTCACGACGAGCGCTCCTGAGTCGCCCGCCCTTATGAAAGGGCGTGGAGATCTCACGATGATCTGATTGACGAATCGCGCGGTGCCCGAGTCATACTCGACTAAAACGGTGGCATTGATCGCGTGCACGCGACCTCGAGTGATTTTAGAGCGCTCGCCATATTTTTGCACGGTTTGACCGACAAAGGCTGAGACGATGTTTGTCTCAGGCGTTCCATAGCCGTTTTTAGGCGTACCGTTGCCGAGAAGCAAAACATTGGACGCAGCGATCGCAGCATCAACCCGATTGCTGGCTGACGTGGAGAATGCGATTGGAACGAAAGAGTCCAGCGTGCCGATAACGTTTTCGGCGGTGAACCGGCATTTAACGTTGGCAAGGCCGGGCTGCACGATATCGCTGTTGCTGGCGGCCGTATTCTCGAGCGCAAGAACGTGATTGTTGCTGAGCACGAACACGTTTCCACTCGAATCTACAACCCTCGCGCCGACGGTGCCCGTGGAGCATTCGTCTTCGTTACCGATGGATACTCCAATAGGCACCGGCCTCGGGAACAACCGGGCGGGATTGGTGGGCGTCCGTGCTGGTGAAACTTCTCTGTCCAGCCTGGCTGCCGTCTGGAACTCTCCGGTTACTTCAACCTCGACGGGGAGACCCTCGATGTTGACCGGTATCCTCATGATCGCTTCTGATTTGGTAAACACTTTGATCGCCGGCTCTCGGTTTGCCGTGAGTCCTACGCCTGTTCCGACAATATCGCGATCGGCCAGTAAACGCTGAGAGTGTCGCTGTTGTACGCGGATAGCGGGGCCGAGAAACTCTCGTAAGCCCTGGAGAGGATTGGGAACGGTCGATTGAGCTTGGACGGCGCTGGTCCATGCCAGACAAAAAACAATCGCTGCGCCGAACGCTCTCGCTGGACGCATGTGCCAATTCAGTGAGCTGTTCATCAAGAAACCTCCTCGACCGATGCCAAATCTGATTGAGAAGACCCAGCCGAATATCGCAGTACTATGCGAGAAATCAACCATCACGCGCCTACGCGGTCGAGCTGGAGGAGCCCGATGATGGCTTCGCCGACGATACGGCCGCCGATAGGTCCGAGATGAAGGCCCGATTCCATGATTTCGGCTTCCTTGTTCTTGCTGAGCTCAGGGTTGACGATCAGCTCCACTGGCCCTCGATCCAGACGATCATTGGCATCCATGATACCGCCCGGTTTGCCGATTTCCATCAGGGCCTCTTGTAATCTCCGGCTCGGTTCCGCGAAAGGGGCGAGCCGCGGAAACATACGGCCAAACCGATCTTCCGCAAGAACAAATCGCCGGGGGCGGGGCTCTTGGGCAAGAACGAAACGGTCTCCGAGAATACTCGGCACGCCAAATACTAAAGCGCCTCTGCCGGCGGCACCGAGGAACCTTCGTTCGAGTGAGCTTGCCTGGCTTATTGTTCACGGGTTCTTCCTTCTGGCGCATAAAAATTTGCTTTTCGGCCGGCCGTGGTAGCCGCAATCCGGGTGCCAAGCCGATCAGGACAAGTGCAATGCGGATGATTTTGAATGGCTTTTCTTACGTCCGCAGAACGAAAGCTTTGTTCTTTTTGTTCGACGCGCGCACCATAAAAGTCATGCGCG
>JBOHVS010000182.1:0-34021 GCA_050735975.1 Binatia bacterium
AACCAAAGCGCGCGGGGATGATCGCCACAACGCCCATAGGTTCAGTAAATCAGAGGATCGTTGGCTAACGAAAGACAGGTTAAAATTGGATTCTCGTCCCCCAAAATAAAAAACCGTAATGGCCCTCTGAGAAAGCGCATCACGGACTTCGAATATACGCCGCGCTCCCAACGGTGTCAATCAGGATTTTTAGCCGTGTTGTAGCAAAGTGATTATGTCAGGGGTTAACCGCTGATCCCGTGATGTCTATAAATCGAGTTTTCGGCGTGTTTCATCCCTGTTATCTTGACTGCCCATGCCATTCGTGTGTTAGGAGTTGACTGGTGTCAGGCCCTCATCTGTCAGGGAACGAATATACATGAGAGGAGAATCCGGGATATGGCAGATGCGGTACGATTAAACGCCGGCTTCGCGACCATCGGGCAAGGGGCTGGGCCGATGATGGTTACGGCTAAAGCGGGGTTATTCGAAAAGTATGGTCTGAAACTTGACACACCGCGTTTGATGGGCGGCGCAAAAGGGGTGGTTCGCGGGCTAGTTTCGGGCGAGATTCAGTTCGGCAACATGGCCGCGCCGGCGCCGCTGAGAGCGAATCTGAAAGGGGAAGCGGACTTGGTTTTTCTCACTGGCGGGATCAATCAGCAGTTTATGATGGGCCGTCCGGGAATTAACGGCCGGCATCAGCTAACGGGCAAAACCATCGGTTGCGTCGGCGATGGCGGCTTGAACGACGCTCTGGTCGGTTTCATAATCGGCAAGCTGAGAGCCGCCGGGATTAGTGACATTCTGCAGGTCCCGATTCCGGCGGGCGGTCAGGAAAGTATCGATGCGATGATTCGCTGCGAATGCGATGCGGTAGTAATAACCCCTCCGGAGGCGCTCGAAGCGAAAAAACACGGCTGCAAATTCCTTGTGGACTTTGCGGAGTACGGTTTGAACTACTCCCTCGGGGGAATTGCCGCGCGGCGCGACTATGTTCAGCAAAACCCGGAGATCGCAATGAGATTCATCAAGGCCTACGTCGAAGGCATGCACCGTTACCGCACCGACCGCGAATTCACAATTCAGGTGCAGGCCGAATACAGCGGGATAACGGACCGCAGCGTCGCGGAAGAGACTTACGACCTGACCCAGCCGGGGATGCCGCCGGTTCCCTACCCCGTCGTCTCCGCGCTGCAAACTCTGTTAACTTTCATGGCCAAAGAGCTCCCCCAAGCGAAAGGTGCCGACGCGCGGCGGTTCATCGACGATCGGTTTATTCGTGAGCTCGACGAGAGTGGCTTTATCGGTTCGCTACCGGGCTAAAGATTTCCGGCGCGTGATAAGAAAAACGAGACAGGCCACCGTGGTAAAGGGTGAGATCGAACGTTAGCAAAGTAGCGGCGACTGGGAAAAGGACGACTTCAAGCCGGGTACATAAATAAAAAGAAAGGGATAACTCATGCGCATCATGTTCTTAAACCACTCATTCAAGCGCCACTCGCCGGAGCTGGAAGCTCATATAAGAAAGCTGATTGAAAGCTACGCGTCTCCAGGAACAACATTTGAGTTGGCCTACCCTGAAGACCTCGGCGGGGGTGAAGTGCTGAGTCTGCTCGAACGACGCAAGGCTTTGTCGGGATTGCATCATATCCTGGAGACGCCGGCGTTGGTAAAAAAAGCCATTGAGGCGGAACATTCCGGATTCGACGCCGTTATCCAGAGCAACACCTTCGATCCTGGCGTCGAGGCGAGTCGACTGGCGGTGCGCATTCCGGTGGTGGGGCTGCTTCGCGCCTCGCTCCACTTCACCGCGAGCATCTGCGATCGATTCGGCCTGATCGTTCCATTGGAAACCCATATGCCGCATACGTTACGGCTTGTCCAGACTTACGCCATGTCGGCATTCGTGTGCGGAATCAAAACAGTCAGTCTCTACGACACGGGTGATTTATCGGGATATCATGACACGGTGATCGAGCGGACTGTTGACGCCGGCCGGGACCTCGTACAACAAGGCGCGCAAGCAATCATCCCGCTAGGCGGAAAGATCTATCCTTACGTCGTGACCCCGGAGGAGTTGGAGCCGCATATAGGCGTGCCGATTATCAACACCAAAGCGGTCGGCGTGCGCTTCGCCGAGCTTATGGCAAGCGCAAAAATAACCCACAGCCTGAAAGCCTATCCCTGGTCCGATTTGAGTCCCGACGCCGTCTCCCACCGTTCGAAGTGAGAGCCGGTCGGTTGCAATATCGCAAGTGAGTTGCAACTGCGAACGAATCCGGAGTAAGAGCTCTTGAGACGATTTACCGGCTTAAAGCTTCTTCACTTAAAAATCAGCTCAGGCAATCGCGACCATGTCTAAAGAAGGGACGGAGCATGATCATCGACGGGGACGGACACTTTTTTGAGACCGAAGAAATTTTCGAAAAATACATGGAGCCGGATCTGAGGAATTATCGCCCGCGACTGCTCAGTGACGATCAGGGATACAACTTCTGGGTAGTCGACGGTCAAACTCCCTACAAGCGTCCATCGGCTCACGGAGCCGGTGCCCCGGGTACGGGCGCGCCCCCGGGTAAGGCAATACAGGCTGCGCGGCGCGCTTCGCCCGGTAGCCAGACGCTAACGAACGTCAAAGAGAGGCTCAAAGACCTTGATAAAGAAGCAATTGACGTGCAGTTCCTCTATCCAAGTTTCCTCTTGCACGTGAACGCTTGGCCGGACGGCATCCTAGGCATGGGAGTATGCCGCGCCTATAATACTTGGCTTGCCCAGACTTGTAAGGAAGCCCCCGATAGGCTGAAGGGAGTCGGGGTGGTTTCGTTGCAAGATCCGCATGGCGCGGCGAAAGAGCTCTCACGCATAGCGGAACTCGGCATGTCGGCGGTGATGATAAACGGCACTGTAGGCGCAAGACGGCTGGACCATCCAGACCACGATCCCTTTTTCGCGGCAGCAGACCGGTTGAGAATCGCCGTTGCAGTTCACTTTAGCCTGCAATTTCCTGTAGTCGATCAGTTGTTTGAGCATCATTTTCCAAACCGTGTTTTGGCCGGAATCATGCCCATGATGGCTGGGCTAACGAGCGTGCTTTGTTCGGGATTACTGGACCGCTATAAAAATACCAAGTTTGCTTTTCTGGAAGGAGGCATTAGCTGGATCCCCGCGCACGTTGAACGGATGGACGATCATTTCGAGAATCCCCGTTATAGAGCCAAGGATCTCATTAACCATCCGCCCAGCGACTATCTCAAGTCAGGTCGCATCTTTTTCGGCTGCGAGGGCAACGAATCGTTTTTAGGCCGGCTGGTTGAAGAGATCGGCGAAGATCTATTTCTCTATTCATCGGATTATCCCCACGCCGACCGCACCGAGGGGACCGCGCGGTTTCTGCATGAGCGGGAAGATATCTCGCCTTCGGTTCGGAAGAAATTATTGGCGGACAACGCCAGTCGCTTTTATGGGATCTGACCGTGCCTAACTAAGCGCGGGAGGTTCGCGCAATCGGGCCGTTGAAAGACCACCTATCCTGCCGTCAATCTTTCGCTCCTAACCGCAAAAGCCTTGCTTGATTTCACTCCGCGGGTTGATTAGAATTTCTGGTGTGGGGCGTCCAGTTTGCTTGGGTGCATAAAAGGAGGAGTGGAGATGGACCTGCCAAAATGCCAGAAGTGCAACAATGGGCTTTTAATCCCGTTATCGGACTACGGGCAGGATGGAGCTTCCGTCATGTTTAAGGCTTGGGCGTGCACCAATCCGGACTGCGGCTTCTCCCTTCGGGTGGACAAAGGCGAGGTAACCTACGGCAAGAGAATCGAGCCGAAACATTGAGTCCAAAGCGAGTGGGGGGGCCTGTCCTCTCCGTGGGCCGGCCAAGACTCAATCAAGCGGCGATGCTCCGGTTGAAGCTCTGAATCGCCAGCGAAAAAAGTTCACATCCCTTCTTTAAAGCCTCCAAACACCGCTTCTGGGTCTCAGCATCCGCCGCGTAGCGTCGCAGGACCTCCGGAGCAAGCCATTCGTGGCCCTCTTCGTCCGCCAGCAAGGTATCGCGATAAATCGAGGCAGTCTGTGGATCGAAAGATTGAACCCGTTCGATGAAAGATTTCGAAGTTCGCGGAAAAAACTCTTCGTGGCCAAATTGGACACTCGCAAACAGCTCACAAAACGAGCCGAGCGATGCGTGATAATCCCAAAGCTGTTTGAGCTCTGGCAGCGGATTATTCCACAAAACATCCGGATCGCCTCTTAATTCGGCGATTCTTCGACGTAGGATAGACGCGTGTTTCAACTCGTTTGAGACGTACTCGGAAAGACATTGTTGCAACTCAATGTCCGGCAAGTGCACTACCCATGGGGCGCTGACCTCGGCTGCTCGACGCTCCATCACCACGCCAAACTGGAGCCTTCTTACGACGAGGTCGGGCGTCAGAGGCTTTTCGGCCCCGTAGCTCTTGCGCTCGGCGTTCATCTTTTCCCAGATCGCTTCTCGGTGATCGGCCAGTTCCTTTAAAAAGTCTTTCGGGCTCAGCGCTTCCATTTCCCTCCTCCCGCGAATGAGTCCGCAGTGATTGACATAGTGGACCTTTTGGGTTTTAACAATACAGGATTTTCCTCGCGTGTAAACCCCGCGCCGGCAGACGGCGCTTGTGGTTTCATTGCCGGCGCCAGCTGTAAGTCCAGCCCTTCAGTTATACCGGGCGTTCTATGGACCGGGGTCAATATCGAGCGCGCGGGTAAGCAAAAGAGTGAATGCAATCCAACGAAGCTAAGGCTTACGTCGATAACCTTTATAAAGAGCTTTACGACCACTGGGATCAAAAGATCAACCAGGGACCCTTCATGACCCGCTTGAGGGAGGGCGACCTTCCTCTCCCCAGCTTACGCCGTTTTTTCAAGGATTGGGGTCTTTTTTCGATTGAGGTCGTCGCCCTCAATGCTGTTTCTTATTACGTCCACCTGCCGTTTTTCATTCACAACTTCGACCTCTTGCCCGCATTCACCGACAAAATCGCCGAGGAGCTCATATCTCCGAAACCTCCCGGTCACACTTTGATTCTACTCGAGACTGCCAACGCGTTGGGCCTGTCGAAAGAGGAAGTGTTCGAGCAGCCCGCCTCTCCTGCGGGACGGGCCATCAGCGACTATTGCCGGCGCGTTTTCCAAGACGGATCGATCGCTGAACTATGGGGACTTCACGTCTTCGAGGAGACACTCGGCCACTGGTCCAAACAATGGGCTGCTGCTTTAACCCAGCACTACGGATTCAGCAGTCGGGAAGCCATTTATTTTGTTACCCATGCTGAGGCTGATCTGATTCAACACGAAGAACATATGGGACACGGCCCGTTGAACCGGATGATTCTCCAGCGCATTCTCGAACAAGGCATGAGCGCCACAAAACTCGGTTACGATCCAAAATACTGTGCGTTCACTATGGTAGATTTGCAATCGCTCATGGAAAAGAACGCAATTGAAAATCCTTACTCGTCATAACTATCGGTGCAGCTGAGAAACCCGGCGCCGAGTTGGGCACACGGGGATTCGGTACGGTAACCGGCCGCCCCAACGGCGTCTTCAGCCCTTATTAGACAGTGCTCTCGGGCTCTAAAACTATGACTGAAAAGTACTCGCTCGAACGCGATAAGATGATCCGGGAGCAGCTCGCCGCGCGTCAAATCCGCGACCCGAAAGTCATCGAGGCGATGCGGGCCGTGCCGCGTCATCTGTTCGTCCCTGACGAAGTAAAGTCAAACGCGTATGAGGACAGACCCCTGCCGATCGGCAAGGATCAAACGATCTCCCAGCCGTATATGGTGGCTCTGATGGTTCAGGCCCTAGAACTCAACGGGAACGAAAAAGTACTTGAGATTGGAACCGGCTCCGGCTACGAAACAGCGATCCTCGCCGAACTATCCGCCCAGGTCTTTTCGATTGAGAGGCTCGAAGATCTCGCGGCCAGAGCGCAAACTCTTTTGGCTGCTCTCGGCTACCAAAATATCCGGATTAAAGTCGGCGACGGCACCCTCGGCTGGCAGGAGCATGCGCCTTACGATGCGATCGTAATAACCGCATCCAGCCCGCAAATCCCGCGCCCCCTCATCGAGCAATTACACCCGAATGGTATTTTCATCCTGCCGATGGGCGAAGAGCAACTCCAAAGCCTCGTGCGCCTGCGCAAGAGCAAAGACGGCATCAGGGAGGAGTATTTGGGCGAATGTCGGTTCGTTAAGCTGCGCGGCGCATACGGCTGGGAAGAGTAAGGGGAGACTCCTCATGGCCGAAAGCAAGTTAATCTTAGCGAACATTTCCGAACAGGACGGCATTGCCTGGCTGACACTCAACCGGCCAGAGAAGAAGAATGCGCTGAGCATCGCGTTACTGGCAGAGTTAGCAAGTATTCTCAAATCGATCGGCGATAACGATAAGATTCGCTGCATCGTCACGACGGGCGCCGGGGATTCGTACTCCTCAGGCCGTGACCTATACGACATGCGGACCCAAACCCAGCGGCAGCGTATTCGCGGCGGGGACGGCGGCGTCGTTGAGATCGTCAAGATCTTACGCAGCCTCCCGCAGGTCACGATCGCAGCTGTCAAAGGCTGGTGTCTGGGCGGTGGTCTCGCGATGATCAATGGTCACGAATTGGTGATCGCTGCCGATACCGCCAAGTTCGGCATGCCTGAGATTATCCGCGGGAGCTACGGCGCCACGGCAACGCCAACACTGTTTCACAGTGGCATGCCGATCAAAAAAGCTTTCTACATTTCACTTACGGGAAGAAACCTCACCGGGGCAGAAGCGGAAAGATTTGGCCTCGTATCCCAGGTGGTTTCGGAAAAAGAGCTCACGCCCTTCGTTGAAACGCTGGCAAAAGAAATTGCCAGCCGTAACCCGGCAACCTTGGAGCACGCCAAGATCGCCGCCTACATGGAAAAGGACGCAGACTTAGATACAGCGCTCCGAATCGACGATCTCGTATCGCATCGCATGCGCACCTACACCAATCCCCTGAGCGACGTGGAAGGTTACCTGCACTCCCAAAAAGGCGGCGGAAGTGTGGGGTACGTGAAACCGGAGAATAAATAGGCGGCGGAACCCGATGCTATCTCTCCTAAGAGATGCTGGAGGTTCGAGTATATTTGCAGCAGGAGCGTCCCAAGGCGAGGCTATTCAAGCTTCTGCCGGCTCAGATGGGGTTCATAAAGCATCTGTATGATAATGCCATCGGGATCAGAACAGTAGAACGATGCGCTGCCATCGCGGTGAATTTTGAAAGGATCAGTAATCTTCACGCCCTTTAGGCGAAATTCCTGTTCAAGTTCCTTGACCCGCTCGATGGTTTCGACGACAAAACCCAAGTGATCAAGTTGTCGCTCCGCGGCATCGGCGGCAAATCGCTGCGAAACTTCATGCAGCGCGATATTGTCGCAACCCGATGAGAGATAAACGTTCTGGGGGTCGGGCTCCCAGACAACGTGCATGCCCAAAACGTTCTGGTAAAAATTTTTCGACAGCGCCATGTCTCGTACTTTCAGCGCGATATGGCGCATTCCTTTCACTCCCGGAACCGGGCTCATGGATCCACTATAGCACAGCGCCGGCAAAATGTGCGGAAGCTCCGGATGATCGTGAGGTTGCGACGGCGCGCCGAAAACGGGATACTCTCAGCATGCAAGAAGCACTGTGGTGGCGGACCGAAGAAGACGGGCGGATCCTTTGCACCTTGTGTCCGCGTTACTGCCGCCTGGGCGAGGATCAGGCCGGATTCTGCTTTATTCGGAAGAATGTCGGCGGGAAGCTTTATTCCTTGGGCTATGGCCAGTCTACCGGCTTCGCCATCGATCCCATCGAGAAAAAGCCGCTGAATCATTTCTTCCCCGGGACGGGCGTTTTGAGCTTCGGAACCGCAGGCTGCAATCTCGGCTGCCGCTTCTGCCAAAACTGGAGCATCAGCAAGGCTAAAATGGACAGCGGACAGAGCCTCAGTGCTAGCCCCAAACAGGTCGTGCAGCTGGCCAAACGACACAACGTGCCGAGTATCGCCTTCACCTACAACGACCCTGTCATCTGGGGAGAGTTCGTCATCGACATTTCGCGGCTGGCGCGGGACAATGGACTGAAGAGCGTCATGGTCACGGCCGGTTACATCACCCCGGATGCTCGCCCGGATGTTTATCGCTACATCGACGCCGCCAACGTAGACCTCAAAGCCTTCAGCGAGCGCTTTTATCACAAGGTGACCTTCTCGCATCTGGGTCCCGTGTTGGACACGCTCAAGTGGCTAAAAAACGAGACGGACATTTGGTTTGAGATCACAAACCTGATGATTCCCGGCGAGAACGACGACCTGGACGAGACTCGGCAACTCTGCGACTGGGTGCTTCAAAATCTGGGAGACACCGTGCCAGTTCATTTCACCGCCTTCCATCCCGATTTTAAGATGATGGATAAGCCACCAACACCGCCATCGACGCTCAGGGCCGCGCGGAACATCGCGCTTTCCATGGGAATCAAGTACTGCTACGTCGGCAACGTTTTTGACGACGAGGGCCAAACCACAAAGTGCCCAAACTGCCGGCGCGCGCTCATCCGCCGCTCATGGCACGACATCTTGGAGTATCATCTCGAAGGAAACGCATGCCCGTGTGGCGAGAGGATTGCGGGTCAATTCACAGCCGACTCTTCATCCCTCCGGCAGTCACGACGCAGCCTCGGAGCGCACGTTCGCTAATGACGCGTCTGATAAATTCGTCCTAATCCATCCTGACATTATTCCGGGCGAGCGCGCGAGAGCCGAATCCGGGAAGTACAAGCAGTACTGGATTCCCTAAATTCAGGGAACGGCAAAAGTGCGCCACCGATTCTGTCAATAGACCTCTGATAGAGGACGTTAGCTCTCGTTCCCCTTCTCTCCCTAGCCAAAAACGCAAATTTGTGTTTTATAGAAAGTCCATCTGATCCTATGCCCAAAGCCAAAGACACTACACGACGAGCACATCCCCACCTTACCATCCTTGAGGACATCAGCACCCTTATCAGCCATTCGCACGATCTCCAGGAGACGCTCGAGCAAATCGTCGTCACAGTGCGAGAACGGATGGAGACCGAAGTCTGTTCTCTATACATCCTCGATCAGCAAAAGCGCCGGTTGACTTTATCCGCTACCATGGGGTTGGACCGAGAATCGGTAGGAAAGGTATCGATGGGAATTGGCGAAGGTTTAACGGGACTGGTCATTGAGCAGATGAAACCGGTCATGGTGGTCGATGCGTTGGCTCATCCCAGATACAAGTATTTTCCGGAAACCGGTGAGGAGCGGTTTCATTCGTTTCTCGGAGTACCACTAATCGATCAAAAACTTCCGTTGGGCGTTTTGGTTGTCCAGACCTCGCGCCGACGTGAGTTTTCTCGAGACGAAATCAGGCTTCTCACGACGATCTCCGCCCAAGCCGCAAGCATCATTGTGCAGGCCCGGCTACTCGAGTCCCTGAGAAACAAGGAACGGGAAAGAAAAGAATACCAAAAGCGCATGGTGGAAGCCATGCGCAAGCTCCGGTCTTACGAAGGGAGACGGAGAGAGAGAATCCAGAAACTCCCCCGCAAGTGGCGTGGGCGATTGACCGGGCTGGCTGCTTCGCCGGGTTTCGGCCGTGGCAGAGCGTACGTTCTTGAACCGCGAATGGACTTAGGTGCGATAAAAAAGAAAAAATCCAGGAAACCGGAGCACGAGATCGAACGATTTCGCGGCGCGGTTGAGAGGGGGATCGAGCAGATCAACCTGGTTAAGCGACGAATGAGCGACCTTATCTCGAAGGAGGAAGGCGCTATCTTCGACGTTTACCGACTGATTCTCGAAGATCCGGCGATCATTCACCAGATCGAGAACCAGATTCGCAAAGAAGGATACGTTGCGGAATACGCCATCAAGGTCGTGTTTGAGCAGTACTTGCGGTCGATCTCTCAAATTGAAGATAACTACCTCCGGGAACGAACCGCCGATGTCAAAGACGCCGCACAGAGACTCCTGGAAAACCTCTCGGGCGCGCCGGATCATCAAATCGAGGTTCCCAAAGACGCCGTATTGGTGGCGCAGGATCTGTCACCGGCCGATCTCAGCATGCTTGAGGGAGATCGCTTTAAAGGCATCGTCTTGGCCACGGGGGGTGTGACAACCCACGCCTCCATTTTGGCAAAATCTTTCGAGATCCCAACCGTGGTCGCCGTGGAAGGTTTGTCGCAAGCGGTCCATCAGAGCGACTTGGTGATCGTTGATGGAAACTCCGGCGGGGTTTACGTTAATCCCAATCAAGAAGTGATACGCGAATACGACCGTTTGGAGCGCGATTACCTTGCGCTCAATCGCGAACTTCAAGAGCTGAAGGATGAACCTGCTGAAACCATTGACGGTCACAGAGTTTCGCTCTACGCAAATATCGGCCTTTTGGGTGATATCGCGTTTGCGCATCTTCATGGCGCGCAAGGGGTAGGCCTGTATCGAACTGAAATTGCGTTCTTGGCTCATCGGGATTTTCCCAGTGAAGACGAGCAGTATTCGCTTTACAAACGGGTTGTCGAAGGGATGGCCGGCAAGCCAGTGACGATTCGGACCCTGGACATAGGAGCGGATAAATATCCGTCCTATATGAGAAGCGTGGGAGTGGAGCCTAATCCATTCCTGGGCTGGCGCTCGATCCGAATCTCGCTTGAGGTCGAAGAGATCTTTAAGACCCAGCTCCGGGCCATTCTGCGAGCTGGCGTCCTGGGGCGAGTCCGCCTTCTAGTTCCCATGATATGCAGCTTAGAGGAGATCCACAAGGTGAAAGAACTCCTTTCAGAGACCAAAGACGACCTCGCGCGCGAAGGCACCCCATTCGATCCGCAGATGGAACTTGGAATCATGGTGGAAGTCCCGTCGGCGGTCCAATTGGCTGACCGATTTCTTCGTGAAGTCGATTTCCTGAGCATCGGAACCAATGACTTGATCCAGTATCTATTAGCGGTCGACAGAAGCAATCGCCGAGTGGCCAATCTGTATGAGCCGTTACACCCTGCCGTCCTGGCTGCGTTGAGCTCGACGATTGAAGTGGGCAAAAGAGAAGGCAAACGGGTTGCCATGTGCGGCGAAATGGCCGGCGACCCGCTTTGCGCGCTGCTTCTCTTGGGCATGGGATTGGAGGAGTTTAGTATGGGATCCCTCTATGTTCCAGTGATAAAAAAAACCATCCGTTCGATAACCTATCAGGCCGCTAAAGCGGCCGCGCAGATCGTGCTTCAGATGGATACGGTCGGAGAGATCAAAAAGTACCTATTTGAGCAGATGCGCCAACTCGGGATGGTTGAGCTGCTAGAGATGTACCATAGTTAGATGGTTTGGGGTGGCTGGGGTTTGATTTTCGAGTTTGATTACGGTAAAAATAAGGTATCGAACGATCGTTCGAACTAACTGCCGGAAAGGACTCTACTATGGGTAAGATCTCGACGTTTGATGATTGGATTGACTACTTCCATGAATGGCACAAAGACATTGGTTATGATGCAACGCTTCTCGGCGATTACCAGTTTGAGACCAAATTGGGCGAGCTGCACACGCCTGAGATCGAGTTCGGGGATTTCAAAGGACAACGCAAATGGGAACAGCTCGGGCAGATTCCCAACCAATCGATCCGTGACGCGCTGATGAATTTGATTGTCTACCAGGGTGATACGGAGTTTGCTTCGGTTGAACAGCAAAAGACTTTGTTGGACACTGCGCCCACCGATTATGACCGACAGGCGCTTACCCGCGTCAACAGCGAAGAAATGCGCCATGGCTGGCAAATGTGCTATCTACTGGTGAATTATTTTGGCGATTCCGGGAAGCTTGAAGCGAGAAAGTTGTTGGAGCGGAGAGCGTTCAGAGGCGACCGGCTGCTCGGCTCTTTTAATGCGCCGGTTAATAACTGGCTCGATTTTTTTACTTATACTGAGTTTGTCGACCGAGACGGCAAATATCAGCTGACGATGCTCAGTCATTCGTCGTTTGCTCCATTGGCTCAGAGTGTAACGGCCATGCTCAAGGAAGAGTTCTTCCACATGTTCACTGGCCACACCGGGCTGACGCGAATTCTGAGAGCCGGTAAGATCCCGCTTCCCATTATTCAAAAGTATTTCAACAAGTGGCTGTCGACCGCCTACGATTTGTTTGGAACAGATCACTCTTCGTCAGCCAACTGGACTTACGTATGGGGACTGAAAGGCAGATATGACGAGCATGAAGCTCAGGTCCCCGTTCAGAAGGAGAAGTTGAACGATCTGGCGCGCGATCATTACCTGGCTGAATGCGGTAAGCTCATTGACCAGCTCAACCAGTTAATTCCGGAGGGGCAGCCGAAGCTGTATGCGCCGCACTTGAAGTTCAATCGTTCCATCGGAGAGCACGTGGGCAAGCTCTACAGCGTCACCGGTGAGATCCTTTCCCCTGAAGCCTACAAGCGGCACGCGGCCGACGTGCTTCCTACGGCGGACGACGAACAACTGCTGAATGACATTATAAAAGAGAAAGATTGGGTCCAGCAGATGCAGGTGAATTAGGTGGGACGGACCGGATTCTCTTTTCGTGAGCGTAAATGTAAGATAAATACGGAATCAAGGAGATCTCTGTGATGCGAGTCTGTTTAGTTTGTCAGAACGTCGACTGCAAAACCAGGGGTTCGGAGCAACTCATGACTGAACTTCAAAAGCGAGTCGAAGCAAAGGGTCTCACGGATGTTGAAGTTAAATCTTACATGTGTTTTGGCGCTTGCCAGGAGGGGCCCAATATCGTCCTTTATCCCGAAAAGAGCTGGTATGCCGGCGTCAAGGTCGAAGACCTCGATGAGATCACCGAGCATCTCGCCGGCGGGCCGAACGTTCAGCGGCTTGACACGATCGACTCCTCGCTTAAGGAACTCATCTATCAGCTTCTCGATACGGGGGTTTTCTAGCGCATGGAAGGAATCCTTTTCCCTCGCGGGATTGTGGAGGGAAGAGAGAGTTTTGCCGACTACCGCCAACGGGGCGGCTACGAGGCCCTCGCTAAAGCGATTAAGGCGCCGCCTGAAGACGTCGTCAAAGTGGTCTCTGACGCGGGGCTCCGTGGCCGGGGCGGCGCCGCCTTTCCCACAGGCAAGAAGTGGTCGTTAACGCGCGAAAGCAACGAGCAGACTCGTTATCTGGTGGTGAACGGCGGAGAGGATGAGCCAGGCAGCAAGAAGGACCGGGTGCTTTTGGAGAACCTCCCGCATCTTGTCATCGAAGGGGTGATTTTGGCCGCCTACGCAATCGGCGCCTCGAGAGCGTACTTTTATATCAATGCGAATTACGAGGCTGCAATCAAGAGCATTACCGATGCTTTAGCGGAAGCGAAAGAAGCCGGGTACTGGAGCCGGAGTATATTGGGCGCAAACTTCGACCTCGAGATAGAATTTGTTCCCGCACCTCATAACTACGTCGCCGGCGAGGATTCCGCCGTGCTCGAAGTTATAGAGGGCAAGAAACCTCTGCCGAGGCAAAAACCGCCCTACCCGGTCACGGTCGGCCTCTTCGGCAAACCAACCTCAGTCAATAACGTAGAGACCCTCGCCAATGTTGCGCCGATTGTACTGCATGGAGCCCACTGGTACCGCAAGTTCGGCACGCCTGACAGTCCCGGAACAATGATTTTTGCGCTGAACGATGACGTAAATCGCCCGGGCATTTACGAACTCCCGTTCGGCACTCCGCTCCGCTACCTGATCGAGGAGTGCGGCGGCGGGATGAAAGACGGCAAAAAGATCAAGGCCATCATGCCCGCCGCGCCGTCCTGTGCGTTTTTGCCGGCCGAAAAGATCGATACACCTCTGGATCACAGTTCCATGCGTGAAGCGGGCGCCGGCCTAGGCTGCGGCGTCGTCCGCTTGGTAGCTGAAGGAAGCTGCATCGTTGAAGAAGTCTTAAGAATCTCCGAGTTTTTTACGGCGGAATGCTGCGGCCAGTGCCCGGCATGCCGGATGGAAACCAACACATTGACTTCGTTACTCAAAAAAGTCCGGCAGGGTCAAGGCGGCCAACCGATCCTCGAACAGTTCGGCAAGGTGATCGCCTTCAATAAGGGCAAGGGATTCTGCAATCTCATCGCGATGCCCGGCCCTCCCATCGAGAGCGCGCTCAAACTCTTTCCCGGCGATTTCCAAGCGCATCTTACCACCGGCAAATGCCCGGCCAATTGAACAGACTATGGACGTGCCGTGGCGCAAAGGCGTTGGTCTGGCAGCAGAAAAGTCTCCCGAAGCTGTCAAGGAACTACACCATCGCGAATAACTACGCGAAGAACAACTAAGGAGTGAAAGCCATGGCAAGTGGAGCAATAGAAAAATATCTCGACGGTCTCAAATCTCAAGACCTTTTGCTAAAACTCACGTGGGCGGAATGGCTCAGCATTGGCGAGCCCTACGAGAAAGTCGGATTTTCAACCCAAGACGTTACGGTGAGATACAACCGCAACGGCTATGATTGGGACATGCATGGCACCCTCTATACGCCTGAGAAGGAAGTCAATCGCCAGCGCGCCTTGGTCTTTTTTCACGGCGGCGCAGGCAGCGAGAAGATCATGGACTTAACGCCGGATGGAAGACCGGGTCTCGGCCGTGTGGTCGCCTCTCAGGGATTCAAGGTATTAGCTTTGACGTATCCGGGCCACTACCCGCCCGATGGCGTTTGGAAGCAGCCTATACACGAGCGCATGCCTATTTATCTCCTCGACCGCGAGCTTCCTGAAGCGGAAATCCTCGACCGCAATCTTAAATGCACGTTCAACACAATCCTGCAGGGCGCGGGGTTACTGACCGATCGCCACCTCGCGGGGAGCGAGTTGCTCGGGTTCGGGCACTCCACCGGCGGGCCCATGGCCGCGCACCTGACACGCTTCTCCAAACAGACCAGGGTGATCGGCCTCGTCGGGTTCGGTAGTGGCGGGCCCGACGGCTGGCGGAAAGAGTGGCGCGACAACACGGCCGCGGAGAGATACGTTGAAAAGCCCGTTGATTGTGTATCGCGACGCTCACCCGACTCGTTTCGTGAATCTGGCTACGTGGATCCTCCCGATCTCACGCCTTGGGGCGGCGCGGACGACTACATCCGGCTGGTCAGTCCGCTTCGTTCACAGATGAAAACAAGCTTGTGCGACAACCAGCACAACGCGGCTTTGGGTATTCTGGAGGAGTACCCAAAACGGACCGGTCTTCCGCGTGAAGAATACTTCGATCACCTGCAGGACCCCGACCCGAAGTGGTTGAGAACGATTCGAGTTCTTCTCACCGCCGGCGAGAACGACAAAGGTCATTGGGTGAAAGGCGAGAAACTCGAGCACAAGCGCGAGATGTTCATGGGTGCAAAGTATGCCGCAACGACGCGGAGCGCTCATGTTGTTTTGATCCCTCGTTACGGCCACGTCGGTTATGCAGAGCTACACAATGAGAAGATCGCCTATCTCTGGCTTTGGGCCGTCAAGTCTGGATACTTTGACCAGTAAAGTGGCATGACAGACGAACAAGCAAATTAGCGTTGGATCAGAAGATTACGAGACGGGCGCCTGTTGACTTGTGAACGGGAGACGACTTATAGCCAAAGTGCTCTTCCCGGGCAAGGAGGTCAAAATCCATGAAACAACAGGCTGCACCCTACCCTGATCTGATTTTGTTCAACGGTAAAATCCGCAGCTTCGCTCCTGACGGTTCCATCCACGAGGCTTTGGCTTGTGCGGGTGGCCGCATTGTCGCCACCGGCAAGTCTGACGCCCTCCGAAGATTAGCGGGACCCGATACTCGGACAGTCGATCTGAAAGGCAGCACCACTATTCCCGGACTCACTGACACGCACGTGCACCTCTCGGAAAAAGGCACTGCGGAAATGGAACTGGTGGACTGCCGCGATTTTTACACTGAGGTTCACTCTATTTCCGACATCTTGGAGCGGCTTGCGAAACGCGCGGCGGAAATCCCTAAGGGCTCGTGGATTGTAGCCCATGGCAGCCCGATGCAGGATTTCCGGCTACAGGACAAGCGCTTTCCGAACAAACACGATCTCGACACCGCGATCCCTGATCACCTGGTTTCGATTTCCTTTGGCGCGCACATAACAGTCACTAACAGCAAGGCATTGGAAGCGGCCAAGATCACCCGTGATACCCCGGATCCGGCCGGTGGAGCGATTCACCGCGACCCGCAAACCGGCGAACCTTCCGGAGAGCTTCACGAGCGCGCACAGCTGATTCTTAAAAAAGTTGCGCCGGAATTCAATTATCTGCAGCTGAAAGACGGCATCGTTTTCGCCTTAAACCAGTGTCTCGAGCGGGGTGTCACGACGGTTCATGACATAGTACGATCAGGCGAACCCGTGCGCGCCTATCAGGAGATCTACCGGGAAGGCAGAATGCACGCGCGGGTAAGCATCCTGCCGCGAGTCATCGAATCGAACATCGGTTCGCAGAGCCTGATCGAACTCGGGCTCATCACCGGCTTCGGCAACGAGTGGCTGAGAGTGGGCGGCGTTAAAATGAGCATCGACGGCGGTATCACTGGCCGCAACGCCTGCTTCTATGAGCCGTACGAAGACGATCCTCACAATCACGGGATTATCCGGATTCAACAAGACGAGCTCAACGACACGGTTCAAAAATGCCACGAGGCCGGCCTGCGCTGCTGCGTCCATGCGCTTGGCGACCGCGCGTTCGATATGGCGCTCGATGCGTACGAAAACGCAATTGAAAACTCGCCGCGCAAAGACCACCGCCACCGCATCGAGCACATGGGTAACTGGCTTAGCACTTCCGAGCGGATGCAGAGAATGGTGCGATCGGGTATCGTCGCCATCCCGAATATCGCCATCGGTTACTACGTCGGCGACGCCATTCTCGATTGTGTAGGGGAAAGGCGGCTGACAAAGGCATTTCCGTTCAGGACTTTGCTGAAAAACGGCGTGATCATCGCGGGCGGTTCTGATTCGCCGGGTTACTGGCCCGTCGATCCGCTCCGAGACATCGCCGCCTGCGTCTCGCGCAAAATGCGCTGGGGCGAGGTTTGGGTTCCTGAAGAAAGAATCAGCGTGGCCGAGGCGTTTGCCATGCACACCACCACTGCGTCGTGGGTTGGGTTCGAAGAAAATTACAAGGGAACCCTGGAAGTTGGCAAGTTGGCTGATATAGCCGTGCTAGCGGAAGATCCGTTCGAGATCCAGCCTGAGAAGATCAAGGATCTCAAGGTCGAGATGACAATCGCGGGCGGGGAGATCAAATATCAGGCGTGAGTTAACGGGCGTAAAAACGCGGCTGCCGATTTACGTCGATCAGTTCCCACTGGCAAGTCCGACAAAAGGGCGGTGAGGATGCTTATCGGAACTGGCGATCTTTTTTCTTTGCTTGTAAACGTGCAGACAGATCTCTTCGATGGTGCAAACCTGATGATCCGCGTGGTCATGACGATCAGGCTGAAACGGCTCGTATTGCACCGTGATCGACTGAATCTTGTCTGACTGGTCTTGCCAGGACACCCTCAGTAACCGCCCGTTCATGCGATCGACATAGCTTCCCGCCAATCGTAGAACGTGTGACAAGCTCAAAAGATTGGGCAGCTTGGAAAAGGCCTTCCGTCTTTGTCGCCCTTCAAGGTCAAGTGCTTTTACATCATCGAGAGTATAGCGCTTTTCGAAATCCATCGAGGTAAAAGGTCCCCGATGCCAGCCCTGGACCACGAACATATTGCCGTGGCTCTTCAGCTCAACCGCCTTGAGTTCCATGCCCTCGAGACTCATACCGATACAGCGCAAAATATGAGAATACTGAAACCGGCTGTTTGGCAGAGCTTGTGAATTTATGGGTAATGTAGCCATCAAACGCGGACCGAGCAATCATTGTGCCAAAGGATTTGGCACAATACCGGCTGTTTTCTTCGGTAAGGAACGAATCGAACGTGCAAAAATGTGCGTTTGAGCTACAAAATCGTCGAAGTACTTGGGATTTGGAGTCTTCGCTCGAGCAGCCAATGCGTCGGCAAGGTAGAACGATCAGCAGGGGTCAAAGCCGGATGATTGCCCGTCATCCGGCTTTTATCAGCAAATTAATCTTGATTCTTAATCGTGTAACTTGAAGAGTTAGGAATCCGATAAGCCCGGATCGCAAGAATCAGGATCGAATTTTCATTTCATAACTTAGAACTCTCTCGCCCGGCGTCGCCTTCCAAATCACATTCTGCGCGACCCCATAGATTTCAGCCAGCGTATACATGGGAACGAAAGCTGCGTCTTCCATCAGGATTCGACCTGCCTGCTGCAGGAGCGCGATGCGCTTTTTCATGTCTTCCGTCTTCTGTTCTTCGTCGATCAGTCTGTCGAACTCAGGATTCTTGTACTGGACTCGCTTCGTCACTCCGGAACGGAAGTACTGATCGTAAAGAGTATCCGCGTCGATGGCAGGCCGGCCGACGTAGTAAAAGGGGAGCTTGCCGCCATTGACCCCTTCCTTACCCCAAAAGATAACGAATTCCTGGGACACCAACTCTGTTTTCACCCCCGCCTGCCGCAACTGATCGGCAATGACCTGGCAAACTTCCCGAGCCTTCGGATACCGGTCGGGAGAGAAGTGAAGCTTGACCTCAACGCCGTTGGGATAGCCGGCTTTCGCCAAAAGTTCTTTGGCTTTATTGGGGTCGTGCGGATAGCGCTTAATTTTAGGGTCGGAACCAATAACATTCGACGCGAGCGGCCCGTCCATGACGTAACCATTTCCTTCGTAAATATGCTTGATGATGACCGAAGGATCGATGCCATAGTTTAACGCCTGCCGCACGAGCTTGTTGTCGAAAGGCTTATAAGCAGAGTTGATGGCCAGAAAATACATCCGCTGTCCCTGCGCTCTTTCGATCCGCGTCTTAGGATTTTCTTCAACTCGACGTATCTCTTCCACGGGAACATTGTTGATCACATCTCCTTGACCGGCCAGCAGCCCCGAAACGCGCGCCGCATCCTCTCCCACCTTGCGCGTCACTATCTCTTTGATCGCCGCCTTTGATCGCCAATAATTCTCGTTGCGAGTTAAGACGAGATGACCATCCCGCTGCCAGCTGACAAACTTATACGGCCCCGTTCCGGTGGGGTGCTGATCGACCTCGTCGCCGTACTTGTCCGCCGCCGCCTTGCTGATCATGAAACGGTTCGTCAATCGATCAAGCAATACCGCGCTCGGGACCTTGGTCGTCATGACAACCGTGTGATCATCCTGGGCCTTGACTTCGGTTATGTCCTTGAGGCCGGACTTCTGCATGCTCTTTTTATCAGCCTTAATCCGCTGAATCGAATGGACCACGTCCCTGGCTGTAAACGGCGAACCATCGTGAAAGCGAACGCCCTTCTTAAGATGAAACACCCATTTCGTGCCCTGGAATTGCCATGACTCCGCGAGCACGCCGGCGTAGTCCAGCTTGACATAGTCAACTTCGACCAACGGCTCGGCGATGTGATTCCATATTCCATACTGCGGGCTCGACGTATAGGCATACGGGTGAAGCGAATCCAAACTGACGCTGCTCAAGATCGTCAGTCGTTCTTTCGAGGCCGAGAAGCTTACCCCCGGCCACGATGCGCTCGCTAGGACGCCCAACCCCGCAACCGTGCCTTGCTTTAGGAATTCCCTACGATTGATTCCGTTATTCTGTGCGCGCATGAAATACCTCCCTTCGCTCCAACAACTTTGCTCCTTACTTGTCTACGGCCGAGCCTCCTCTCAAGCTCATTCTTTTTTTCCGGCTCGCCTACCCGCCGTTTGTTAGGTGCGGATCTTCATATCCCAAGCCAAAATCCTTTCATCGGGTCTCTTTTTCCAAAGCAAATTTTTAGCGGCGCCGTACAGGTCCGCGAGATTGTAAAGCGGCACGAAGGGAACATCCTCCATAAGAATTTTCCCCGCTTGTTGCAGCAGCGCGATCCGCTTCTTCTGATCGGCGGTTTTTTGTTGCTCCACGATCAGCTTGTCGAACTCCGGGTTGCTGTAATTGGCGCGCTTGGTGGTTCCTGTGCGAAAATACTGATCATAGAGCGTGTCGGCGTCGGTCAACGAGCCGCGGCCGATGTAATAAAAGGGCAGTTTGCCGCCATTCACGCCATCCTTGCCCCAAAACAGAGCCCACTCTTGAGAGATCAGTTCCACCCTAAAACCGCCTTTCACCATCTGGGCCGCGACAACTTGACAAACCTCTCGGTCTTTTGGATATCGTCCGGCGGAATAATAGAACTGGACATCACAACCGTCTTTGAAACCCGCTTGAGCTAAAAGTTCTTTGGCCTTTTTCGGGTCGTAAGGATAACGTTTCAACTTTGGATCGGCGCCAATGACATGCGGGCCCACCGGACCGTTAATCGGATAGCCGATCCCGTCAAAAATATTCTTGACGATGGACGGCGCATCGACACAGTAATTAACCGCCTGGCGCACGAGCTTGTTGCCGAAAGGCTTGTGCGCGACATTCATTGCCAGGAAAAACATCCGCAATCCTTCGACTTGATCGACTCTCACCCGGGGATGACGCCGGAGACGTGGCACTTCATGGACGGGGACGTTGTTGATGAAGTCCGCCTGGCCCGCCTCCAGCGCTGCCAGCCGCGCCGCCTCCTCCGTGACTTTACGAAAGACGACTTCCTTGATATTCGCCTTCCCGCGCCAGTAGTCGTCATTGCGCGTGAATACGAAGTTCCCGCCCCTCTGATAGCTGA
The DNA here is from genome assembly GCA_050735975.1 of Binatia bacterium. Classification (GTDB taxonomy): domain Bacteria; phylum Desulfobacterota; class Binatia; order UBA9968; family UBA9968; genus DATMBL01. Next base: position 20,740 of record JBOHVS010000182.1, read on the forward strand.
CATATTTATAGGGACCCGTTCCTATCGGGTGTTGATCCAACTGATCGCCGTATTTGTCGGCCGCCACTTTGCTGAGAATGAAGCGGTTCTCCAGACGATCCAAGAAAATCGCGCTAGGCCGCTTCATCACGAAGATAACCGTCTGATCGTCGGGCGTTTGCACTTCGGTGACATCTTTGAAGTTGGGAGCCTGCAGGCTGGCCTTGTCGTTCCTCATACGATCGACGGAGAAAGCGACGTCTTTCGAGGTAAGCGGAGCGCCGTTATGAAACTTGATCCCCTTTCTCAGCTTAAAAACCCATCTCTTCCCTTCAAACTCCCATGACTCAGCCAGGATACCGACGTATTCTTTGCGGTCATAGTCCAATTCTACCAGCGGTTCGATGATGTGCTGCCAGTTACCATAGATCGGACTCGAGCTGTGGCTGTAAGGATGCAAGGAATCGGCGACGCTACTGTGATAGATCGTGACCCGATCCCGAGAAGCTGCAAAGGCGCCGCGCGAGATATAAGGGCCGACGATAGCCCCCAAACCGGCGGCGGCGCCTCGCTTTAGGAATTCACGCCGATTGATACCGAGTTTCTTTCTAACCATAAGACCTCCTTAGTGGCTGACGAAAAAGATTTATTCTCAACGTTGCCTTCTTAACTTCGGATCGAAAATATCCCTCAAACCATCGCCTAGAAGATTGATGCCGAACACGGTAATGAAAATCGCCAAACCGGGGAAAATCGTGAGCCATGGAGCCCGATTGATATAACTTCTTCCTTCACTCAGCATTGAGCCCCACGTCGGGATATGGGCCGGCACGCCGAGCCCCAAGAAGCTTAAGCTCGCTTCGGATATGATAACGACGGCCATGGCGAACGTAGCGATTACCGTGACGCTCGCAACCGTGTTGGGCACCACGTGGCGCAGGAGAACGTAAAAATCCCTGCCGCCCAACGCCTTGGCTGCCGTTACGAAATCACGCTCCTTGAGTGAAAGCACCTCGCCGCGCACGACGCGGCAGTACTGCACCCAACGACTCAACATGAGGGCCAAGATGAGATTGCCGACGCCCTGCCCAAGGAATGCCATAATCGCGATGGCGATCAACAAGAACGGAAAAGCAAGGAAGATTTCCGAGATCTTGCTCACAATTTCATCCGTTGAGTGACCGAAATAGCCACCCACAGCTCCTAACGCGCAACCTATGATACCGGCCAGTACCACGGTTGCGGCGCCCACGAGCAAAGAGATCCGCGATCCGTATATGATGCGGCTCAAAATGTCTCTGCCGAGATTGTCGGTGCCGAGAAGATACGATCGGGAACCACTTCCAGTCCAGTGCGGTGGTCGCAGCCGATCTTCCAGCGTCTGTGCCTGTGGATCGTGCGGCGCCAGCAGCGGCGCAGCAATGCCGGAGAGAAAAAGCAGAAACAGGATAAATCCACCCACCCAGATCTTAAAGTAACGAAAACTTAGCATCAGAGCTTGATCCTAGGGTCGATCCAACTGTAAAGCAGATCCACCATTAGATTGACGACAAAATACATCACGGCGAAAAACAGGATCAAGACCTGTGTTAGTTTGTAGTCGCGCGCGGAAATGGACTGAATCAACAGATCACCGATTCCGGGATACGAAAAAACCGTTTCGGTGATCACCGAACCGTTAAGCAGCGCGCCTAATTGGAGCCCAAGAATGGTCACAATCGTGATCATCGCGTTGCGCAACATATGTCTCCAAATCACCACCTTCTCGCTCAACCCCTTCGCCCTCGCGGTGGTGATGAAGTCCTGCCGCATCACCTCGAGGACGCTGGAACGCGATATGCGCGTGACGATCGCGGCGAGGCTCGTCCCCAAAGTAAAGGCGGGCATGAGCAGATGCCGCAAAGCGCTCCAGAACGCAGTGAAGTTTCCCGTAATCAGGCTATCGAGCAAATACAGACGGGTAATGGGCTGGATATCGATCCCATACTCTATTCGACCGGCCACGGGTAGGAGATTGAGCTGGCCCCCCAAAAAATAAATAAGCATTATACCGAGCCAGAAATTCGGCAAAGAAACACCGATCAGCGCCACGCCCATCCCGGCATGGTCCAAGAGCGAGTTGTGCTTGATAGCGGAATAGACGCCGAGGGGTACCGCGATGAATATCGCCACCACCAAACTGGCAAAGGCAAGCTCGATGGTGGCGGGCATCCGTTCCCAAACCAACTTCATAACCGGCTCATTAAACTTGAGCGACCTGCCGAAGTCCCCGCGGACGGCATGGGAAAGAAAATCCCAGTATTGCACCATGATAGGCCGGTCCAGGCCCCACTCGCGCCGCGTGCGTTCGACGTCTGCCGGGGTGGCGTCGTCGCCCAGGAGCAAAGTTACGGGATCTCCGGGCGCAATATGCATCAAGAGAAAGATCAGAAAGGAAATCCCGAGAAGGACAGGGATGGCGCCGAGAATCTTGCGTTTGATGGCGTTCATGAGCAGCGTCACCCGGAAACTACAGGCTTGTCACCCCAATGACCATTCACGATGGCTGCCGCACCGTTCCGACTGGTCTATTGCCCCAGTTGAGCGAAGGATTGATCGAGCACTTTTACCGCTTCATCGATTTGGTCTTTCGTGACATTCAGCGGCGGGGCCATCCGGACACAGTTTCCCATCAGCCCGCCTTTGCCGATCAAAAGCCCATGCCTCTTGGTCGCTTCGAAGAGCCGCTTGAGCGACTCCGTATCCGGTTTCTTATTTTCCCCCACGAGTTCCATCGCTTGCATGAGCCCCATGCCCCGGACGTCGCCAATAACAGGATACTTCTGTTGCAAAGCTTCCAGCCCTTCCCGCAGACGATTGCCCATGAGTCGGGCGTTTTCAACCAGCTTTTCTTCCTCTATGACTTGAATCGTCGCCAGCGCCGCGGTCGCGCTGACCGGGTTACCGCCGAAGGTTGAGATGCTCAACCCCTTTAGGCTGTCTGCAACCTCCGGAGTCGCGATGGTTGCCCCGATGGGAACGCCGTTGGCCATGCCTTTGGCGAAAGTCATGACATCCGGCTCGACTCCCCATTGCTCAATGCCGCACAACTTTCCTCCGGTTCGGCCCCAGCCGGTCTGCACCTCATCGCAAATGAACAACCCGCCGTACCTCTTGAGAATCGCGACGATCTCCTGAAAATATTCTTTCGGCGGCGTTATGTAGCCGCCCACTCCCTGAATCGGCTCCGCGACCAGGGCCGCTACGCGCCCGGAAGTCTGGGTCTGGATTGCTTCTTCCAAATCTTTGGCGCACTTGAGATCGCAGCTTGGATACGTCAGCCCGAATGGGCACCGGTAACAGTAAGCGTTGGCAATATGATGAATGCCCGACAATGTCGTAGGCGCAAGCCGCCACGAAGCGTTACCGGTCAGGCTCAATGCCAGATAAGACCGACCACTATAGCTGTGGCGCAACGCAATGATATCCTGGCACTTGGTGTAAAGCTGAGCGATCAAGACCGCCGTCTCGTTCGCTTCCGTGCCGCTGTTCGTAAAAAATGATTTCTGTAGCCGGCCCGGAGTAATCTCCGCCAGCTTCTCCGCCAAGCGAACGTGCGGCTCGTTTGGATAGAGCGTCGAGGCGTGCTGCAGCTTGTGCGCCTGCTCATCGATGGCGCGGGTAACCTTATCATTACAGTGGCCAACACTGATCGTCAGGATACCGCCGAAGAAATCGAGGTATTCTTTGCCTTCGATATCGTAAACATAGGCGTCCTTGGCATGATCGATCACCAGCGGCTCGTCGTAATATGTTGAAACGCAGGAAAACAGATACTTTTGATGCTTCTCGATGATCTCTTGCTTTTTCACTTTGCCCCAATTCCCTGGTTGAAGAGCGAGCGTTTGGATGCTAATGGCGGCGCAAAAAATCTAAGATCGGCGGGTGGCCCTTTTCGGGTATCTGCCGCAGGTAGCCATGCGCGCCGCCTTCCACGATCACCATTTCTGCGTTCGGTATCTTTTCAGCCAAGACGTAAGAAGATTCCACGTGGCTTCCGGACCCACCCTCATGGGTATCCTTGCTGCCCACGATCACCAGGGTAGGCGCCTTGATGTTATGGACGAGGTCCGTGGTTTCGTGGCATTGCCGGGCGACCACATGGCGCAGATAACACTTTAGCGGTGGCACCTCCTCGACGATCAGGTCCTGAAACTTTTTCACGACCTCCGGGTGCTCCCTCGTAAAATCATTTGTGAACATAAAGCCAGGTCCCCAGTGGTCGTGCTGGTACTTCTCGTACCCCTTCTGGATCATCTCCAGCGCCGCATCCATGGGAATGCCGCGTGGATAGTCTTTCAGCTTCGCGCTGTATTTTCCCGAGCCGGTTCCGGATAGCACCAGGCTTCGAACCTTTTCCGGATAGTCGAGCCCGATCCATTGAGCAACGCGGCCGCCCATAGAGTGGCCCATGATATGAGCTTTCTTGATGCCGAGAGCATCCATCAGTCCGGCGCAGTCTTGGGCAAAGAGGCGAGTCGAGTAAGGCGCGTCCGGCTTGTCACTTCTTCCCAAGCCACGATGATCATAGATCAAAACCTGGTAGTGCTTCGAGAGCTCCGGCACCTGGAAAACGCGCCAGGGCGCCAGGCTGATACCCGTGCCGGCGACCAGCACCAGAGGGTCTCCCTCCCCGTAAACCTCGTAGTATAGGTTCACGTCTTCGACTTTGACTTTGCCGCTTCTTACCGGATTCGGTCCTTCCATGGTGTCTCCGATGATTTCGACCTTTGAATGAGGGTGACGCTATACAATCTGGAAATCTCTGTCAATGTTGCGTATCGGCGGACACGAATGCGAATTGGGACCGCGTTCTGCAAACGAGATTAGCCTTGACAGCCCGATGCGCATGCCATGACTGCCGGAAGGTGATCACAGCGCCAAAATAGAAGGTACCGGAGAAATCGTATGAAGTATTCCCTTTACGTCAGTCCCGGACCGTTCTTGTTACTCGCCCCGGGCCCTGCGGTGGCTGCAGCTAAACCCGAAACGGCCCGGTCAGATTTTGGCGCAGCTCAACGCGCTCGTCGAACATTTGTTAATCTAAGCCTCAGCCTTACCCTCAACCTGTTTCGACCTGTCCCGCTACTACGTGCCTCGGCGATTGCCAAATAGCTCGATGTGCAGACGAGGCGAGTAGCCGAAGCCGTGCTTCTTACTCTGCTCGATAATCCACGCGCTTTTCTCGCGCAGTTGAGTTTTCGTCCTTGCCTGCGCCATAACTAAAACGCGTGACAGGTCAACATGCTCCAGATTCTCCAAGATCCGTTCAATCTCGGCAAAGTCACTTTCCCGCTCCGCCACGAATTTGAGCTGGTAATCGTGCCCATTGATGAAGCTTTGTATGACGGCGAAGTTGAGCCTTCGGCCCTCATGCATCGCAGCGAACTTTCCTTGTTGTCTCTTCCAGGGGGTGGAATTAGCGAGCTTAGGACTCATCGAAATGAGATCGCACGCGACCGGCGCGAAAATAGTGGCGGCGGTTTCAATCGTAATATGATGGCCGTCACCACGCAGTGTATCCGTTAACTCCGGCAGATCGCGGGCAAGCAATGGCTCGCCGCCCGTGATCACCACGTGCCGGCAAGCATGCTTTCTCACCCGCCGTAGAATCGCCTGAACGCTCAGTTCCGTTCCTTCCGGCTTCCATGAGGTGTAAGGCGTGTCGCACCAGACGCAGCGAAGATTGCAGCCGGAACTGCGAATAAAAACCGAGGGCATGCCCACCAAGCGGCCTTCGCCCTGGATTGAATGGAAGATTTCCGCAATGCGCATATCCCCACCGTAGCAAACCACGTCCGCTGGCGGAAGGCGACGAGTATTTGTGGGTTACCTTCTAAATCAGTTAACGATATTTCCTAAGGGCTGGATGATTCAACACGCGATCTTGACTCACCGGCCCCGTGTGGTACAGCTAGAGGGTTAGTGCGATTTACAAACGAAGCATTCTTCAGTCAAACCGAATCTGTTTGAATCGGATGAGCATAGATAAGGAAGCGCTTCTGGCCGAGGAGCGAAAAATTCGCCGGCTCGGGCGAGCCATGGACCTGACGGCCGTTCTGCTCTGGCAGGTGGACCTCACTCTGGAGCAGGCGCAAGAAATCGTCGATCACGCCAAAAAGACCGCTTTGCAACTCTTCCCCGACAAAGAGGGGACTTTCGACTTGATCTATGCTCCCCGCTTCCGCCGCATCCTGGTAGAGAAATACCAGCTACAATAGATCGCTAAGGACTAAAAGCATGGCGCGGAAGAGCGAATCAGAGGTCAGAGATCAGATGCCGGACAGCAGAAAATGCATTGAGCCAGTCTTTGTTTTTAGCTCTGTGCTCTTCGCTCCCCGCTCCCTGCTCGTTGCGCCTTGCGAGTTCAGTAGGTCGAAGCGAGGCGGGCGAGCGCAGCGAAGAAGACGGGCCTTTTTTATCGGATTTTAGTGATGGCTCAAGACCGGATACGCATTCGAGGCGCAAAACAGAACAATCTCAAGGACCTCGACCTCGACATTCCACTGAACGCTTTGACGGTGATAACGGGCGTCAGTGGTTCGGGAAAATCGACGCTGGCCTTCGATATCCTCTATGGCGAGGGCCAACGTCGTTACGTCGAGAGTTTTTCCGCCTACGCCCGCCAGTTCCTCGACCGCATGGATAAGCCCGACGTCGAGAGCATCGAAGGGATACCGCCGACCATCGCCATCGATCAAAGCCGTCCGGTCAAGACCTCCCGCTCTACGGTCGGCACCATGACCGAACTGCACGATCATTTCAAATTGCTTTTCTCCAAGATCGGCGTCTTGCATTGCCGCGGTTGCGAGCGGCTCGTCGAGCGGGATACCGCCCCCTCGATATTCAGCAAACTTTCAGGTTTACCTGACGGCACTCCGGTTGTGGTGACGTTTCCCCTCTCCGCCTCCACGGTACCGTGGGAAGACGTAAAAAGCGGGCTCCAGCGGGCCGGCTTTCATCGGCTCGTGATCGACCGAACGCTTTGCAATCTGGAGGAGATCGCAGCAACGCCACAAGACGGCTGGCATGTGGTAGTGGACCGGCTCGCCTACCGGACGCAGAGCAAAAAGAGGCTTTCCGGCTCGCTGGAGCAAGCAATCCACTACGGCAAAGGCCGGCTGAATCTTTTCTTCCCGCAAGAAGATTGGCGCCGCGAACCCTTTAGCAACCAACTTCATTGCCCGCACTGCGATCTGTCGTACCATGACCCGGTGCCGAATCTTTTCTCGTTTAACAGCCCGCTAGGCGCTTGCGAGACCTGCCGCGGTTTCGGCCGCATCATCGATATTGACCTGGAGCTGGTGATCCCTGATCCCGGCAAGTCGCTCGCCGATGGCGCCATCAAGCCGTGGATTACGAAAGCGCGGCGCACTCGCCGCCTTATGGAGTTTTGCGAGCGCAAGCGTGTCCCTACCAAGAAGCCGTTTGGCGAACTTACTGACAAACAGAAGCAGCTAATCATCGAGGGTGACGGCGATTTCAAAGGTATCCGCGGCTGGTTTCGCCGCCTCGAGCGGAAGAGCTACAGAATGCACGTGCGGGTGTTTCTGTCGCGCTATCGGGCGTACTTGCTCTGTCCGGAATGTCGAGGCGGGCGGGTCAAACCGGGCGCCCTCTACTATCGTATTGCCGGGAGGAACATCGCCGAAGTTAACGCCATGAGCGTTCGCGAAGCACACAGCTTTTTCAATGAACTGAGCCCCGCCGGCGCTTCCGACCGGGTCGCTACCTTGATCCTCGACGAGATTCGCCGGCGGCTTGGTTATCTAATGAAAGTCGGGCTCGAGTATCTGACTCTGGATCGCCAGTCACGAACACTCTCCGGTGGCGAGTTGGAGCGTGTCGATCTCACGACCGCTATCGGATCCTCCCTGGTCAATACGTTGTATGTGCTGGACGAGCCCTCGATCGGCCTTCACCCCCGCGACACCCGGCGACTGGTCGAGATCCTTCACCGACTGAGGGCCAATCACAACACGGTGGTCGTGGTTGAGCACGATCCGGAGATCATCAAAGAAAGCAATTATATCATCGATCTCGGACCGAAGGCCGGCGAACAAGGCGGTCGAGTTATGTACGCCGGGCCCTATGACAAGCTAGCCGGCAGCCAGGAATCGTTGACTGCCGCTTATTTAAGCCGGCGCAAGACCATCCCGTTTCCCACCCGCCACCGAAAACCTCTGCTGCAGCGATCGATTCGAATCAAAAGCGGCCACGCCAACAACCTACGGAATATCGACCTGGACATTCCTCTCGGAGTCTTCGTCTGCATCACCGGCGTCTCGGGCTCGGGCAAGTCCAGCCTCGTGGATGAGGTTGTTTACCGGAATCTGAAGAAGCTTAAGGAATCCCCGACAGCGTCCGTCGCTCAATGCGCGGCGATCTCGGGCGCCGACAAAATATCCGAGGTCGTTCTCGTTGACCAGTCGCCCGTTGGGACGACGCCACGGTCGAATCCGGCCACGTACATAAAGGTGTTCGACTGTATCCGCAGACTCTTCGCCGGCGCGGAGTTTTCCCGCTTGCGCGGCTACACGCCCTCGACTTTTTCTTTCAATGTAGAAGGCGGTCGCTGTGAGACCTGTCGCGGCGAAGGCTTTGAAAAGATCGAGATGCAGTTTCTCTCAGACGTTTACACCTCGTGCGCGGAATGCCGCGGCAGCAGATTCCGTGAAGAAGTCCTGGAAGTCACCCATCGAGGCAAGAATATCCGCCAAATTCTCGACCTGACCGTCGCCGAAGCTGCCGAGTTCTTCAAGGACGTCGAGGAAATCAAGGAAAGGCTTTACCCTTTGCGTGCCGTAGGGCTGGATTATGTGCGACTGGGCCAGCCTTTAACCACTCTATCGGGGGGCGAGTCCCAGCGGCTCAAGCTTGCGTCGCACATGGCCAAGGCCCGCAAAGCCGGGACGCTCTTCATCTTTGACGAGCCGACCACGGGATTGCATTTTCACGACATCGAGCGGCTGCTTTGGGCCTTCAATGAACTGATCGATCAAGGCCATTCCATCGTTGTTATTGAGCACAACATGGAGGTCGTTAAATGCGCCGATTACATCATCGATCTCGGCCCTGAAGGCGGCGTCGGCGGCGGCCGGATCATCGCCACCGGCACACCGGAACAAGTCGCGCTGGTCGAAGAGTCCCATACCGGCCGGTATCTTCGGCCCTATTTGGAAAAAGATGCAGACTCGCCCTTTGACCCTTCTTTAGAGAAAAATTTAAAGGTCGAGGAGAGTGGTGACCTCCGCGAAGGCGACAACGCCATCGTTATCGTTGGCGCGAAGGAGCACAACCTCAAAAGTATCAGCCTGGATATCCCGCGCGATCGCTTCATTGTCTTTACCGGTCTGAGCGGCTCGGGAAAATCATCCTTGGCTTTCGACATCATCTACGCAGAGGGACAACGACGCTACATCGACAGCCTCTCGGCTTACGCGCGGCAGTTCCTCCAGATCATGGCGCGCCCCAACGTTGACTTCATCGCGGGCATCCCTCCTACCGTCGCAATCGAGCAGCGCCTTAGCCAGGGCGGAAAGAAATCGACCGTGGCCACGGTCACGGAAATCTATCACTATCTCCGCCTGCTTTACTCTAAAGTGGGCAAACAGCACTGCGTCCAGTGTGGCCGCCAGATTCGTTCGCTCTCACGAAGCCAGATCCTGGACCGGATCGGGCGCGCCTATCGCGGCAAGGAAGTGCTGGTCTTGAGTCCGATCGTCCGCGGCAGAAAGGGATTTCATAAAGAAGTGATCGCCGGAGCGCGGCGGCTCGGTTACCGGAGAGCGCGAATCGACGGCGCGTGGGTCGATCTCAGGGCGCCGGAACTCATCAACGGGCTGGAGCGATATCAAGAGCACGACATCGACATTCTCATCGGCAAGGCTCGCGGCGGTGGACGGGAAATCGAGCCGCTGATCGATCAAGGCATGCGCCTGGGGAACGGCGTCATCCACTTGATTTCGGAGCGCGGGGAGCAAATCTTCAATCAGCGTTTATTCTGCCTTCAATGCGGCGTCGGTTATGAGCCGCTCGATCCACGGCTATTTTCCTTCAACAGCCGTCAAGGCGCTTGTTCGCAGTGCGGCGGCATGGGCTTCCATTGGGATTTCGATCCGGAACTTATTTTTGCCGATCCGCGGAAGCCGCTGACGGAGATATTAAGCAATATCTCGCCCGGCCACAGCGAAAACGGGTCTGAGCTGCGCCGGGCGATGCAGCGCCTTCTTCATGACTTGAAGGAAGAACACAATGTCGAAATCGATAGGCCGTTCGCGCGCTTGCCAAAGAAAACCCAGCATCAGATTCTTTACGGCGGCAGCGGCCGCGGCGCTTTTACCGGGTTGGTTCCTTATCTTAGAGAACTTTCGGAAACCGGTGACGAAAATTCGGGTAGTGAGCTCGGCGAACTGATGACCGAAACTCCATGTCCTACCTGCAAAGGAAGACGGCTCAATGGGCGTGCCCAGGCGGTTAGAGTTGACGGCAAAGCGATTTGGCAAGTGACGGCGCTTTCAGTAGAAGAAGCTCGCGCTTATTTTGAGTTGTTGCAACTCGGCGCGTCGGAAAACGGCAGCGCCGAACGCAACCAGGCCGTCTCAGAGAAGATACTAAGGGAGATTCAGCAGCGGCTTGCTTTTCTCTCTGAGGTCGGCCTTCCCTACGTAACGCTCGACCGTCGGGCTGATACCCTTTCCGGAGGCGAAGCACAGCGTATCCGCTTGGCCGCGCAACTCGGATCAAACTTGCGGGGAGTTTGCTACATCCTCGACGAGCCAACCATCGGCCTCCATCCGCGTGATAACGCCATGCTGCTCGGCACCCTACGCCGTCTCGAAAGAGCCGGCAATAGCGTTCTTGTGGTCGAGCATGACGAGGCGACGATTCAAGCGGCTGACCTGATCGTAGACCTGGGACCGGGCGCCGGCGTGCATGGCGGGAAGGTCGTTTCCATCGGCACCCCGGAAGAGATCAAAAACAATACCAAGTCCTTGACCGGCGCCTTCCTCAGAGCCGAGCGCAGCAGGATCGGCCCCAAGCGTGACTTGGAGCATACGCAATGGCTCGCTGTTCGCAGCGCCAGGGCGAACAACCTAAAAAGCATCGACGTCCGCATCCCGCTTCGAATGTGGAGCTGCATCACCGGTATCTCAGGCTCCGGCAAGAGCACCCTGGTGCGGGAAGTCCTGTATAAGGGACTCAAATTGAAGCTAGGACAGTACGCGGGCCGTCCAGGAGTGCATAAGGAGATCGCCGGCTGGGAATCTCTAGAACGGATTATCGAGGTGGACCAGACTCCGATCGGCAAGACGCCGCGCTCGATTCCCGCGTCTTACGTGGGTTTTCTCGACGAGATCCGTAAGCTTTATGCCCTGACGCCTGAGGCGCGCCTGCGCGGTTACATGCCAAGTCGATTTTCGTTCAACGTTCGCGGCGGGCGCTGCGAAGAGTGCGCGGGGCAAGGAAAGATTCGCAAGGAGATGAGTTTTCTGCCGGACGTTTTCGTCGACTGCGAAGGGTGTGGCGGCGAGCGCTTTAACGAAGAGACCCTGAGCATCCGCTACAACGGCAAGAATATGGCCGACGTTTTCTGCATGACTGTGGAAGAGGCGGTGACATTCTTCAGCGCCTTTCCGAAGATCGCGCGGCCGCTTACGGTGCTAAACGACATCGGCATGGGCTATATCACCTTGGGACAGGCCAGCAATACGCTTTCGGGAGGCGAAGCCCAAAGAATTAAACTGGCGTATGAGCTGGGGAAAGAATCGCACGGCAAAACGCTGTATGTGCTGGATGAGCCTACGACGGGTCTTCACTTTGCCGATGTGGAGAAACTCATCCACATCCTCCACCGACTCGTTGCGATGGGCAACACCGTGGTCACGATCGAGCACAATTTGGAAATCGTCAAGGAAGCGGATTACATTGTGGACCTTGGCCCCGAGGGGGGTGACCAAGGCGGTTATCTGGTCGCGTGCGGCACGCCTCTGGAGGTAGCGAGCGACGGAAAACAGTCCTACACCGCGCGGTTTTTGCGTGAATACTTAAACGGGGGGGCAACAAAGGTCGCAAATACCCGTTCGATGGGTTCGCCCCACGAAGTCGTCGCCTAAGGTGGCTCGACGGATCTTCTCAATGCTTTGGGGCGGTCTGCGTCTCGGGTGTCCCAGATGCGGTATCGGTGCTTTATTTCGTAGAGCTTTTTCAATGCACTCCCATTGCCTTGAATGCGGTTTACATTTTGAGCGCGAGCAAGGCTACTTTGTTGGCGCGATCTACATCAACTACGCCGCCACTGTCCTCATAGCGGTGCCCGGTTTTTTTATCCTGGATCTCCGGACCGCAATGACCATCGATCAACAACTCGCTTTATGGGTGCCATTCGCAGTGATTTTCCCGCTGATTTTTTTTCACCATTCAAGGAGTCTCTGGCTCGTTCTGGACCATCTAGTAAACCCGACCAACCGGTTGTATAGCATGCCGCCGAAGCAGCCCGGCTTGTGAGAGAGACGGGATTTGGAGTATCCGAGTATTGGAGTAACTGGGTTAAGCTCAATCCATTACTCCAACAGTCCAGTACACCAGTCCAGAAGAATCCCATCTCCGACACGAATCGTACCGCTCTTCACAACCTCGGCTCGCAGCCCGCCGCGATGAATTAAACCGCGCAAGGCGCCCTTGACGGTCAATTTTTCCATGTGTGAACAAGGCTCGCAGAGCCGCGTGCCGCGCAGCGTGACTTCGCCGACGCGAAAATCTTTGCCGACGAGATGATTCAGAGAAACTCCGTGCGTGACGATATTGCGCCGCGATTGGCCCGCGTCCAGTTCGACGTGATAATCGCGCTTCAGCGCCTCTACGGCTTCGGACTCGATCAGAGTCACGGCGCGGCCGGAGCCAGGGTCGTTGGAGTAAGTTCCTCGCTTGTTCGCATAGCGGTCTCCTTCCAGGCCCTTACCCTGCACCGCCTGTATCTCTTTCACCAGTCGCATTGGCGCCGCTCCGGTTGAAGCGACGTGGATGGAAACCACAGTGCCCTTGGAGTCCACTCTGTCAGTCCGCCTTCTTTCTTGATACCAAAGCGCTGATCTCCGGCGTCTGCATCGCTTCCTTCAGAGCCGTAACCGTTCCCTTCTCAAGAATCTCTTGCGCTAATCGCTTGGCACTGCCGATGGCCGCCTTGAGAAATGCCGATCCGTAGCTGACTCTCGCAACCCCCAGATCCTGCAACTCGCCGGCACTCGGCGACTGCGGCCCGGCG
>JBOHVS010000183.1:0-33073 GCA_050735975.1 Binatia bacterium
CCTACCGAATGGTCAAGGATCACCGCTCGAACCTGGAGGTCGGAAATGCGGATGCGGTCCTCGACGGCGACCTCGACCAGTTCATTCAGGCCGTCCTGCTCCAAACCAGCGAAGCACAGAGCGGCTAACTCGCGACTCTCCTTTTAACCGAAATCCAACGACGGCTGATGCCACAGAGCCCGAACAGGTCTCGGCGGTAGTTAGCTCTGCTTTGCCTTTCTTTTTTTAAAGAACTGTATGTGACTTAAAGCGTCGGCCGCGACGATGCGGCCAATGGGCCCGATGCTGTAGGAAGCGTCAACCACCTTTTTATCCGAGTCGAGAATGAAATTCGTGGCGTGGATAATTTTTCGCCCGCCGCGGTAAAAGATGAGAACCGTTTATTCACCGGACAGATCCTGCGGGATATGGAGCGTCCGGCCGCCGACGGTTTTAACTTCATAGTCGGGGAATCGATCACCGACGTTTAGCTGTTTCGCCATTCCAATTACTCCTTGCCGTGAATTGTTTTGAAGAATCCTTCGCGATCCAGTTTCCGATGAAGTCGTAACCGCGAATGCTTCTGCGGTTTACAGCGAGCTCGTGGAGTTCGTCAACCTTCAACATGATATCCTCCATTGGCGCACTTGACTTAACTCTTCCGCTTGAGTTTCAGTTCGTAGCTGAAGAGATCGCTACGGTAGTAGCCTATGGTTCTCAAGACCATATCCTTCTTATGAGTATAGTCTCTCTCGACGTAAAGCACCGGAGACCCGGCAGGGATCTCCAGGTGAGCAGACACATCGTCGTCCGATAGTCTGGCGGCAACCACGTGTTTCACCCCGGTGATCCTGATGCGCAAAGCGGTTTCAATGGTGCTCGAGAGAGGCTGGCGCGCAATTCGCTTTTCCGAGATGCGGGAAGCGATTCGGGAAGGAACGTAGGAGACCACATAGGCTAGGGGCTGCCCGTGGGACATTCGGAGCCGGATGATTCGCATTACTTTTTCGCTCGCTGCTATGCGAAACTCCTGTTTAATCTGCTTTGATGGCTCTATGGGCTCGATCGCAATGAGCTTGAAACTCGTTCCATAGCGATTGAGAGTGACGAGATCCTCTGCTTCCAGTTCCAGGTTAATCGATTGTCGCGAGGGGCTGGTCCAATTGACGAAGGTCCCCTTGGCCCTTTCGCGCCTTAGGTATCCCTCTTCAGCCAGTTGTCCCAAAGCTTGGCGGATTGTGATTACGCTCACGCCAAGCCGCCGGCCCAACTCAAGCTCTCCGGGAATCTGAAAACCAGGGCTCCATTTTCCCGAGAGGATGTTTTCCCTGATCTCCATCATCACCCTGAAGTACAGAGGAAACGGGGAGACGGGCCGTTTGGCGAGAGGCATGTTGACTACTTATATTCTTAGTAGTAGTAAGTCAAAGTCTCCAGCGCCGATCCATAGAGAATGCGTTAAAACGAGGAGTGTATGAGCTTCGTCAAAGTCATCTCCGAATCCGATGCCACAGGGAAACTGAAAGTGGTTTACGAAAAAACGCGCGCCGGTCTGCGGCCTTCGGTGCGCGAAAGGAGAGGGAACAAGCTGCCGCCAATTGTCAGGATCTTCAGCCTCTGTCCACCGCTACTCGAAGCCAGGGTAGGATTTGACAAGGGTATCTACCGGCCCGGTCATTCCGGCCTGGGGCGACGCAAGGAAGAACTGATCGCGACACAGGTAGCGGCCCTCAGCGGCTGCAGGTTTTGAGGAATCGGTCACGGAGAGTTTCTCCGTGTCGACGGAAGAATGGCGGTCGATGAAGTCGCCAAGGTGATTACCAATTGGCGGGAGGCCGATTTGGACGATCAAGAAAAAGCGATGTTGGCCTTTACCGAAAAGTTCACTCTGACACCGAGTGAGATCACTGATCAGGATATCGAGACACTCCGCCAAGCCGGATTTGACGAAAACCAGATCCTCGCCATCGGTCTAGGAGGGGGGTACAGGAATTGGGTCGACCGGATTGCCGACTTGCTTGGTGTCGAGGAAGAAAAATTCGATTTTCCCGGGGAGATTCTGAAAGCTTTCGGCGTTACGCGCGAGCAACTGCAGACTTCCCTTTACGAGGACACGGAATGAGCCGGCTTCTGATAGTGCCAGGCAGGAGTTTTGAGGATCTTCTAGCTGCCGCTCCGGGAGCGCTGGAAGCGGATCTTGAGATGCGGCGCCAGTTGACCGAGGGTTTGACGCCGCGTTTGTATTCCCTGATCGCCGTCGCCGTCGCAGGCATGTTGGGGTGCGAGAGATTCGTTGACGATTTGCGCGGGCCGCTGGAGAAATCCGTTGCTTCCCAAGCGGCAAAGGACTGGACGAAGCTTCCGCTGAACGAGGCGGAGCGGGCTATTCTCTCGTACACAGAGAAAGGCACACTCGATGAAGCTTCTGTGCGAAAGAGGGACGTGGACGCGCTAAGAGCCGCAGGTTTAGCCGACAAAGACGTTCTTATCATCGCGACTGCCATAGCCTATCACAACTACTCGATCCGGATGGCTGCGGTTTTTGATGTGACACCGCGTTAGAGAGGAGGAACTTTCATGCAAATTTTCAAGGGGGATTTTAGCGCAACAAAAGGAATTCCACCGAGCGGGCTATGCGTCGGCGTTCATCGCGCCGGCGCCATCCACCAGAAAATGGTCGCAAAGCATGGCGATCATCTGGCGGTTTGGTCGCTGAGACCCGATCTCGATTTCATTGCTTTCAAGAAAGAGGGTCTGGGAGAACAGGGAATTCGCTCCACCAGTGAGATGGAATCCATCGACGCTTCGAGCGAAAAGCTCATTTACGGGGTGCGCGGGGCCCCGCCTGAAATTAGGGAAAAGGCGCGTGAAAAGGGACTTACACTGCTGGCGGATGCGACCTGTCCTTTTGTCACGCAGCAGGAAGAGGCCGAGCTCCAGTTACTTGAGTCCGGTTGTCATCTCGTGGTTCTGAGCAGTCGCACGCATCACGGGATTCCAAGGCTTCAGGGGATTGCGCGCGAAAAGGGAAAGGAAGTTTTCATCGTGGAGCGGGCAGAAGACGTCGATGAGATTCGCCTTACTCGTTTCGAACCGATCGGAGTGATCGTCCAGACGACCTTCTGGCTCGAAACCTACAAGAAGATCATGGCTCGCATTCTCGAGCGTTTCGCGAATGTTCAGATCAGAAACACGGCTTGCATCGATTCGCTACAGCGTCTTCCGGAGGTCGAGAAGCTCGCCAAGAAAGTCGATGTGATCATTATTTTCGGCTGGACCGAAGGGATGACGAATCGAATGCTCGAGGTCGCCCGCGCGTTCAATGCGCACGTGCACAAGATCGAAAAAGTGGATGATCTCCAACTCGAGTGGCTTCGGGGAAAAGAAAAAGTGGGAATCATCGGCGCGAACGAGACCCCGGATTGGATGATGAACGAAGCGATCGAAAGAATCAAAAGCATGGCTGCCTGAGCTATGCCGAAAGTGACTTTCATGCCGCGCGGGCAGTCTTTCGAAGTGGCGGCGGGAACCACGATCCTGGTTTCGGCCATCCAAAATGGAGTGCAGCTTCGACACGACTGCACAGAAGCGATTTGTGGCACGGATCGGGTAAAGATCCTTTCCGGCAAAGAGCACCTGAGCGAAAAAACAGAAAACGAGGAGTTGACGCTCGAAATGATGAACGCGGGGCCGAACGACAGGTTGGGGTGCGTTGCGCGCGTTTTGGGCGATGTCACGGTCGAACTTCCCGAGTAAACGAAGTCGAGGAACGTCAAATGACGGCGCCAATGGCGATTTTAGCGAAACCGGATGACCACCGCGGCATTCTCGCGATGTCGGAGGCGGTCGATGCCATGCTCGAAGCCTTTCGGAATTGGGCGAAGGATCCTCTCGTTGCTGAGCTTCGGCGTCGCACGCACACGCCTAAAAACGTCAGAATTACGCTTCACCAGGGAGCAGCGCCGGCTTATGGCACAACCGGGATTATGACCCACGCCGAGCTGGTGCGAATTTTTGGCGACAAGCAAAAATATCCGCGCCGCGGCCGGCCGGTTCTTGTTCTTTATGACAGTGACACGGCAGCCCTGAAACTGATTCTGGTCGGCGAGATGCATCCCAAGGAGCTGCCCGACGCGAATAGTGTCGTGGCGATGCCGACCGCCTGCGCCTCGATGGTCGGCACCGACCTTCTCGCTCGCAAAAACTGCGCGGTCGCGGGAATCTTCGGCGCCGGCGACCAGGCCAAGCTTCACCTGCTGGCGCTAACGTGCATTCGAAAATCAATAAAGAAAGTCCGCGTCTTCAGCCCAACGCGAGAGAATCGAGAAAAGTTCGCGGCGGAAATGAGCGGGATTGTCGGCATCGAAGTTGTCGCCGCTCAATCGGCGCTCGAGGTGGTTGACGAAGCCGATGTGATCATCTGCGCAACCAATTCGAATGTTCCCGTTTTTGACGGCAATTGGCTGGTTCCGGGCCAACATGTAACCTCGATTGTCTCGAGCAATATCGGATTGTTGAAAAGAGGTCTTGTCAATGAAATGCGGCGCGAGATCGACGATCGGACCTTGGAAAGGGCCGATGTGTTGATGACGAATGTGTGGGGGCAGGAGGAGTTGGACAAAACAGCCGTGTTTTGGGAAGCCTCGCTCGATCGTCCGAACATTGCGCGAAAGATCGTCGACGCCGGAGAGGTCATGCGAGGCGAAAAAAGCGGGCGAACGACGAGTCCCAGATAACTTACTTTAAGAATTGCGCCTTTTGGGGAATAGGCGCCGCCGCGATCGGCGGTTTGATCTATGACAAGCTATTAAAGCAGCGCAAAGGGTTGGTTCTTGACTTCAATCCGCTCGAATTTTACGACGGCTCCTGGACAGAGGAACAGACGGAATGAACGGGAGGCTGCAGCGGTGACAGGGTATAGGTGAAGATGATCACAGACGAGGTTCTTTAGTATGCGTGGAACAACTCCCAGACGCGAACAAGGAATGGCGGACCCGGTATTGGCCTCAATGGTTCATGCGCTGGGAATGGAAACAGCGCGGCACTATACGGCGGCGACTCCGAAGATCCAAGCTTACCGCGACAGTTGGGTGAAGCTGGCAAAGTTTCGTGACGGTCCGGTCAACCCAAAGCGGATCGAAGTCAGCGATCCAGCAGAGATGACGAAACAGATCACAGCCAAGGCTATGGAACTGGGGGCCACGATGGTGGGAACCTGCCGTCTACAACCGCACATGATCGATCTCGGCGAGGACGTACCGCATGAGTTCGTCATCGCAGCCTGTGTAGCGGAAGATTACGAAAAAGTAGGCCACGGCGCCAACGCCGTGGAAGAAGAAGCGATGCGGGTCTACGCCAAGTGTACGGAGATCGCGACAGATCTCGCCGCTTACATTCGCGGTCTCGGCTACCCAGCGTTAGCGCACCATAACGGCGGGAGCGCAGTTCAGGCGATTCCCATCTTTTACCAGGTGGGTTTCGGAGAGCTGGGGCGGCACGGGAGCCTGATCAACGAGAAATACGGCGCGAGCTTTCGCCCCGGCTGCGTCACTACCGATTTGCCGCTTGTCGAGGATAAGCCTCGCGAATTCGGCGTCCAGGATTTTTGCATGAACTGCAACGTTTGTCAGCTCAACTGTCCCGGCGACGCTATTCCAAAAGAGCACGTCACGACGCACGGCATCAAGCGCTGGCTCATCGATCTCGAGAAGTGCTACCCCTATTCGCGCCTGCGCGATGAATACTGTCACCTGTGTGTGGACGTCTGCCCTTATATCGTGAAGTCCCATCCGGAAACTTACAAGGCTTTCATGAAGGAGCGCAAGCAGGTCGGCTACAAAACGCCGAAATCCTGGTAGCGATTCCATGGAAAAATTGTATGTCCATGAAATACGCTCTAATGGCGAAGTCAGCACAGTGGGCCTTTTTTACTCGCGTCCGGAGGCCGAGCATATCGTGGCGCAGCTGCGCAGCATCCCGGAAAAAGCAGATTGTCGCTATGAAATTATCGAAGCCGTTGCCGGTTCGCCTTCGACAAATCCGCCCAAACTAACGCGCGAACCTGGAAAGGAGTAATCCATGCCCTATATCCGCACGATCCCACCCGGCTCACGGTTGCTCGATGTAACTGAGTTTCGAGACGATTTTGATGAGGCCACCCTTTCAGGAGTCAATGCAGCATAATATGCGCAACGATTTCGAATGCGACGATGCCAAGTGTTGCCACGGACGCGGCGAGGACAAAGATGGTGCGGCGCTTTTCCAGTGTAGTCATCACTTTCAGATGGGCGGAAACCTTTTCTTCTCTTCTCAGTTTTCGGGCATGCCAAATAGTATACACGTTAGCGAGAGCAACCGCGGTTGTTAGAACAAGAATGGGAACCCGCAGGAAGCTTTGGTCTAGAAATACCAGCGCCGCCGAGAGGCCGAAAAACCCGCTGGCGCCGAAGGCGATCGCCAGAGGGCCGATCAAGGTCGATACAGCGCAGGGCGCCCCCAGAATTCCGAAAACGATCGCGCCTAAGCTCGTTTTTTCTTTTACTGCTGTTTTATCCGGCTCGTCCGCTACGCGAGTGTCTGGCTTGCCATGCAAGCGGTAAGCCCTCACCGGCTCGCGAAAACCTTTCAGCACGAACCGTTCAGATTTGGCTCCAGGAAAATCGGACGAATGCTTGACGTAACTTTCGTCGCTGATCAGGATCTCACCAGCGTTCGCTTTGCCTTGAAGGCGCGCGGCGAGATTGACCACGTCGCCGATGGCGGTATAGTCCTTGCTGTCTTCGGAGCCCAGCCGCCCGACACGAGCCCAGCCGGTAGCAATGCCTATCGACGCCTGAAGGGGGAGAGAGAAGCGGCCGCCTAAACTTTGGAGTTCGGATCCCAATTCAGTCGCGGCAAATACGGCGCGGCGAGCATGATCGTCATACTTGATCGGTACGTTGAA
Source organism: Binatia bacterium (assembly GCA_050735975.1). Classification (GTDB taxonomy): domain Bacteria; phylum Desulfobacterota; class Binatia; order UBA9968; family UBA9968; genus DATMBL01. The sequence continues at coordinate 6,923 of JBOHVS010000183.1, forward strand.
AAGAGCCATAACGGCATCGCCAACGTATTTGTCGATGAAAGCGCCGCGTTTCACTAAAACGTCGGTGGCCATCCGCAAGAAGGCATCGACCACCTCGTGCGTTCTATCCGGTCCGAGTTCCTGGGTCATCTCAGTAAATGAGGACAAATCGGCAAAGAGCACCGTGATCTCGACCACCCGCCCCTCGTCGACATGAGTGCCACACCGGGTACAAAGATTGGGGTTGCGCGGACTGCGCTTGATACCGATGGTTCGAAAGACGATACTCATCGCTCCCGACAGGAGCGTGCCGCAAATGCTACATTGCGCGGAGAGGTGAGAGGTATGAGGGGTTTCCATGACGCGGTCAGATGAGATCGATCTCAACTCGGTCTCGCTTTCGCTCTGGCAAGAGCTAAAAGTTCTTCCATGGGCATCTCTGAAACCAGAATGCATATAACATCGCCCTCATGATGGAGGACAGCGTTGACTCTTCCACGTGAAAAGGCATAGAAATGCATCTTCTTATCAGGATCAAAGAATCTGGCTGCATTTGGGGGGGCGTCTCTTTCTGACCCCAGAAACGTGTAGCACAACAGAGAACCTCCTTCACCCTGGTAGATGGCAACGAGGATCTTACGGCCCTGCATCTCGCGAGCCATACCAGCGACCGGTTTCAACTTCATCGCCTCGAGATCATATCCCATGGGCTGAAAGCGCCCATCAACTGCCCGGATCAGTCGTTCTTTGAGCTCATTCGCAGTGTTAGCCCTGGTCACCGGTAGCTCGCCCCTGACGAAAAGATCGTAGGTTCCCACGGCAGCGAAGGCTATGGGTTGCGTTGTCTGATTGAAAAAATAGAACGCCGGAAGACCTAGAACCAAGAGAAGCGCCAGAACGAGAGCAGGTCGTAGAATGTTGCTTTGGGACAAGATGTGCTCGCGCCATCCCTTAGTAGATTGGAGCTTCTCGGGAAAGATGCGCCGGTCCGCGAGAATCCTGTCACGGAGCCGAGCAGGCGCAGCCAAACTGTCGGCGGCTGAACGGGTCGCTTTCTTTAAAGAGCGCTCCTCGTCAACGGCGAGCCGGCACCCGGCGCATTGGCGGAGATGGATTTCCAGTAGATGGCGCTCGGGATCACCAAACTCGTTGTCGGCAAGAGCCGTGATAAGTTCTTGTGCCTCGTCGCACGTCATTTCCACTTGGGTCCTTCTTACTTGCCGCCTATATAGAACTTAAGATGTTGGCGGAGCAGTCTCCTGCCGCGCGAAAGCCGCGATCGAATCGTACCGACGGGACATGAGAGGATCTCGGCGGCTTCCTCGTACGAGAAATCTCCCATGTCCACCAAAAGAATAGGGGCGCGGAATTCCTCCGGGATCCTTCTTAGGACAACGGTAATTTGAGTGTTTAGTTCTTTGCGCAGGATATGGCTTTCGGGTCCGGGATTCTCCTCCGGCAGCCGTTCCCAATAGTCTGATTCTTCATCGTGATCTGTTGCTGAAGCCCATCGTTTCTTTCGATGGTAATCATCAAAGAAGAAATTATAAAGAATCCTTGTCAGCCAAGCTTTCAGGTTCGTTCCCGGATTGAACTGATCGTACGAAGCAAGGGCGCGAACAAAGGTCTCTTGAACCATGTCCTGAGCTCCATATTGATCCTTTGCCAGGTGAAATGCGACGCGATATAAATGGTCAAGGTGAACCAAAGCTTCACGAGATAACGTCTCCCTCTCCGCGACGCTGGCTTTTTTATCTCGGGCCACGTCGGCATTCTAAAGGAGGGAAGGAGCAATTCCAACTCAGATTTAAAACGGCTTTGCTGAGACCAAAGTTCCCGACGGGAGTAAGTCGTCGTTCCTAAAAAGGATCTGTGGTAGAAGCGGAGAGTTTTGTCGTAATCAAAATGCAGCTTTGGGCGAGATGGTTCGCGTCGATAGCCCGTTTAGAGTTTTCTAGGCCGGGAACTTTTTTCTTCGAAGCTTCGTTCTAGAGAAAAGAGCTAAGAAATGACCAGATAGCCTAAAGGGCGGGGAATCCGGTAAGCTGACGAAGGTCCCGTTGCATCGTCTTGCGCCCCGTGCCGCTGGATCGTGGTTTTTGCGAACGCAATGAGCATCTAAAACTATGGGAAGGGAAAATATGGCACCCGAAACGTCAGTAGGAAGCAGCGGTAGTAATGGCAGCTGTAGCAGTCTCAATCATGAAACAGCGGTGCTGCAGCGTTATGGCAAGGCAGCCCGCGATGGAGAGGCCGGCTTGTGCGTACCGATCAGTTACGATCCCTCGCTGCTCAAAGTCATTCCTGATGAAATCATCGAGAAAGACTATGGCTGCGGCGATCCTTCGCGATACATCAGGGAGGGGGAAACGGTCCTCGATCTCGGCTCCGGCAGCGGCAAGGCTTGTTACATCATGTCGCAGATCGTCGGTCCAAGAGGAAAGGTGATCGGCGTCGACTTCAATCCGCCGATGTTGCAGCTCGCGCGTAAATATCAAAAAACAATTGGCGATAAACTCGGGTACCACAACGTCGAGTTTCGCTGCGGCAGGATTCAAAACCTCAAAACCAATCTCGAATTAATCGAGTCCTATCTGAAGCAGCACCCGGTGCGCTCCGTCGGCGATCTGGCGGGCATGCAGGAGTTCGAGGAAAAGATCGCCCGCGAGCGGCCCTTAGTTGTTGATGACTCGATCGACGCGATCGTCTCGAATTGCGTGCTCAATTTAGTCAGACCGGAGGACAAGAAGGCGCTGTTCGCCGAGATGTACCGAGTGTTGAAGCGGGGCGGCAGAATCGCAATATCCGATATCGTGAGCGATGAACCGGTGCCGGAGCACATGGTGAATAATTCGGGGCTCTGGAGCGGCTGTATTTCCGGCGCCTTTCTTGAAGAGGAGATTCTCAAAGCCTTCGAGGAGGCGAAGTTCTACGGGATCCACATTGAAGACTTCCGCTCCGAGCCTTTCCGGACGGTCGAAGGTATTGAGTTTCGCTCGATTACATTGACCGCCTACAAAGGGAAGGAAGGCCCCTGCATCGAGCGCAACCAGGCGGTCATTTACCGGGGCCCGTGGAAACAGGTCGTGGACGACGATGGGCACGTTCTGCCGCGCGGCGCGCGCATCGCTGTGTGCGAAAAAACCTACCGACTTTTCTCAAAGGCCCCCTATGAAAATCAGTTTGTTCTCGTGCCGCCCAAAGAAGAAGTTCCGTTAGAGAGCGCCCGTGTGTTTGACTGCTCGCGCGACTCTAAAAGACACCCGCGCGAAAGCAAAGGGGTTGAATATAAGGTAACCAGCGCTGCCGGGGCCGCCTGCGCGCCCGGATCGGGCTGCTGCAGTTAGAAGCAACTCAAAAATAAAAACGCAAATTCAGGGATCGAGGCGAGGGTGATCTTTCATGCAACCTTTCATCCAAAGGGTTCATCTAACCGGTAAACGCTTCGACCGGCGCAAGGTCGAGGTCTTGCAGGTCAATATGGGCCGGTATTGCAATCAGGCCTGTATCCACTGTCACGTCGAGTCCGGGCCGACTCGGACCGAAATGATCAGCCGGCCAACCGTTGACGCGATACTCCGCTTTCTGGATCGAAGCAGTATCCCGATCGTGGACATTACAGGGGGCGCGCCGGAGCTCAATGAAAATTTTGATTACTTGGTCGAATCGGCGGTCAAACTCAATCGTCACGTAATGGATCGCTGCAACCTTACTGCGATCTTCGAGCCTACCAAAGAGTATCTGCCGGAGTTTTTCGCTCGCCATCGTGTCGAATTGGTATGTTCGCTGCCATGCTATACGTCAGAGAACGTGGACAAGCAGCGCGGCAAAGGTACTTTTGATTTGAGCATTCGGGGTTTGCAAATTTTCAACAAGCTGGGTTACGGCCAACCTGCGTCCGAGTTAGTGTTAAACCTGGTTTACAATCCGGTCGGCCCTCATTTACCGCCAAGTCAAGAAGAACTCGAGCAGGACTACAAGAGAGAGCTAAGAGAAAAGTTCGGCATCGTATTTAATCGCCTCTATTGCTTGAGCAATATGCCGATCACGCGTTACGAGACGCATCTAAAGCTGCGGGGCGAGTATGAACCGTACATGGATCTGCTCGAGAAAAATTACAACCCTTCCACGCTCGATCAGGTGATGTGTCGAAACCTCCTGAGCGTGGGTTGGGAAGGTTCGGTTTACGATTGCGACTTCAACCAAATGCTCGACCTTCCCCTCCGTGACCCCACGGGCAAGCCACTCAAAATTGAGAGATTGTCCCTCGAACAAGTCGAACAGCGCGAAATCATCGTGGGGAACCACTGTTACGCCTGCACCGCAGGTTCGGGTAGCAGCTGCGGCGGCGCGTTGGTGTCCTAGTTTCACGATTCAAAGCGAACAATGAACACCTGGGTCGTATTGATTGTAGGTGCCACGCTGTTTGTCGCCTATGCCAACGGCGCCAATGACAATTTCAAAGGCGTTGCGACTTTGTTTGGAAGTGGCATCTCCACTTACCGGAAGGCGCTATGGTGGGGAACAATTACCACGCTGGCAGGCTCCATAACGGCGTTGTTCTTGGCCACCAAACTTATATCGATTTTTCAAGGAAACGGTCTGGTTCCGTCCTCGTTAACTCAGCCGGAACCATTTGTGGCGGCAGTCATTTTGGGCGCTGCTTTCACCGTGCTACTGGCGACCAAGACCGGCATTCCCATTTCTACTACGCATAGCTTGACCGGCGCTTTATTCGGTGGCGGATTCGTTGCGGTCGGGATTAATCTTGGGTTTACCACTCTGGCGCAGAATGTTTTCTTGCCGCTTCTTTTAAGTCCTCTGGTCGCAGTCACGTTGACGCTCGTCGGTTATCCCCCGTGGAACTTCGGGTTGCGCTTGGCAGGTTTCACCCGGGCGAGCTGCGTTTGTCTCGGCAATGAAATAATACCGGCGACGGTCTCTTCGCAAGGGACATTAACCGCACCGGCGAGCGCATCTCTGCGCGTAGTTGTGGACGACAGAACTGTGTGCGCCAAACCTCTGTCGGGTGTTTTTTTTGGCGTGAGCTTTCAGTCGTTGCTCGATGGCGGCCATTTTCTAAGCGCCGGCGCAGTAGGGTTCGCCCGCGGTCTCAATGACACACCTAAGATTGTCGCCCTGGGCCTTATCGTGAGTGATCTCAATTTCAATTGGTGCGTCGTGCTCATAGCCGTCGCGATGGCGCTTGGCGGTTTGCTAAGCGGGCGGAAGGTCGGCGAAACGGTAGGCAAGCGGATAACCGCAATGGAGCCGGATCAAGGCTTTATGGCGAATCTGGTCACCGGCTTTTTGGTTATAGTCGCATCCAGATGGGGCATGCCGGTTTCGACGACCCATGTTTCCTGCGGCAGCCTGTTCGGCATTGGCCTCGCCAATGGACAGGCTCGCTGGGAGGTAATCCGGACCATTCTTCTGGCCTGGTTGCTTACGCTTCCGGTCGCAGGTCTAAGCGCCGGCCTGATTTACGCCATTCTATTTCGATTCACGGAGACCTGAGCGAAACTCACACAAAGAAGACACATGAAAAGCGTCAAGATCATCGTTTTAGCGGCAGCGGTGATTGCCGTCGTGGCGGTCTTTTTCTCCCTGCCGGTCCGTGAATGGTTTATGCAGTTTGAAGGTTACGTGCGGTCCCTGGGAGCCATCGGCCCGGTAATAGTGGCGCTGGCTTACGTCTTATGCACCGTGTTTTTCATACCGGGAAGCGCCATTACCATCGGCTCGGGGACCCTCTTTGGGCTGAAAACCGGTTTTTTGGTCGTCCTTGTTGGCGCCAATCTAGGCGCGCTCTGCTCTTTCTGGCTGGCTAGGACTTTTCTGCGCGAAAAGGTCGCCCGATGGGCGGCAGCGAATCCCAAATTTGGTTCGCTGGACCGGGCCATCGGCAGGCAAGGATTCAAGATGGTTTTGCTCACACGGTTGAGCCCGGTTTTCCCCTTCGTTTTACTGAATTACTTTTTGGGTCTGACGGCGGTCCGCACGGGTTCTTATGCTCTGGCAAACCTGTTGGGCATGCTGCCGGCTACTTTCCTCTTTGTATACATAGGCGCGGCGGCGCGCGACGCGATTGCCGGACAAATGGATGCTTCAGCGGGGTTTTACCAGCAGATCTTGAAGTACGTGGGGCTCTTGGCAACCGTCGCGGTGGTCGTGATCGTTACGCGCATCGCGCGAAATGCCATGCGTGAAGCCGCGCAATTGAACGGCAGTGGTTTAGAAACGCCTCGTTTGAATGAGAATCACAAACCGACTCCGTTCGAGGCGATGATGCTCGTCAATGACCCGCACGACCGGCAGCTGATCGACAACTGTCACCCGCCGCGTTGGGTGAATCCCCAGCCTTCAGGAAAATATAATCTCCTAGTCCTGGGCGCGGGAACGGCAGGGCTCGTGAGTGCCGCGGGCGCAGCCGGGCTCGGCGCCAAGGTTGCCTTGATAGAACGCAATCTCCTCGGTGGAGATTGTTTGAATGTAGGCTGTGTGCCTTCCAAGGGCGTAATCCGCGCGGCGCGAGCGGTCTTCGAAGCGCGCAATGGCACGGGGTTTGGCGTGCTCTCAGCAGCGAGCACCAATGTTGATTTTTCCGCCGCTATGGAACGGATGCGTAAGCTGCGTGCCGGCATCAGCGCCCACGACTCCGCGGAGCGCTTCCGTAAACTCGGCGTGGACGTGCATATCGGTCATGGCCGATTTGTCGGGCCGTCGAGTATCGAAGTCGATGGCAAGCGGCTCGAATTCAATCGTGCGGTCATTGCTACCGGCGCAAGAGCAGCCGAACTTCCGATACCCGGACTGGCTGAAGCCGGCTATTTCACGAACGAAACCATTTTCACTCTAACAGAGTTGCCGCGCCGCATGGCTGTTATCGGCGCTGGCCCCATCGGTTGCGAGTTAGCTCAATCATTTCAACGCTTCGGCAGTCAGGTGACCGTAATCACAGACGGCGCAGAGATTCTGCCCAAGGAGGACCGCGATGCGGCGGCTATCCTTCAAAAACAAATGGATCGCGAAGGAGTGCGAGTTGTCACACGCGGTAGCGTCCAACGGGCGAGCTCTACCGCAGCCGGCAAACGGCTTTCGGTAGCGGTTGACGGCAGTACTCAAGACGTTGAGTGTGATGCGATCCTCGTATCGGTGGGACGACAGCCGAATCTAGAAGGGTTGGGCTTGCATGAAGGGGGGATTAAATTCACTCGCAGCGGAGTGCTCGTCAATGACCGGATGCGGACTTCGAACCCGCGGGTCTATGCCGCGGGTGACATCTGCTCGCGGTACAAATTCACCCACGCCGCCGATGCCATGGCCCGTATCGTCATCGCCAACGCGCTCTTTCTCGCAAGGCGGAAGGTCACCGACCTCGTCATCCCGTGGTGCACCTATACAGATCCTGAAATTGCCCACGTCGGTTATTATGAAAAAGACGCTCGGGCGGCGGGATTCGACGTGGTGACGATAACGGAGTCGATGAACCATGTGGATCGCGCGATTCTCGACGGCGAAGATGAAGGCTTTGCGCGTGTTCACTACGACAAGAAGACCGGGAGGATCTTGGGCGGGACTTTGGTCGCGCGTCATGCCGGTGAGATGATCAGCGAGTTGACCTTGGCAATGGTTACGAAGCAAAACGTGGGGATTTTATCCTCGACGATCCATTCTTATCCGACACAAGCCGAGGTGCTGCGCAAGATCGGCGACGCCTATATGAAAACGAAGCTTACTCCGACGGTGAAGAAACTATTTGAGAAATGGTTGGCCTGGCGACGGTGAGAGAGACTCTCCCTTCGATCGAAACAAGGATTTCTCGCTGCGCTCGAAATGACACAAGAGATTAAATGGATATGGCAGTTCCGTTATTGAACAAGTCAGAAGGATCATTGTGAAACGAATAGCAAGCAGTCGTTTTGAATTCACTTTATTCGCTGTCATTGCGCTCGGCCTATTTTTGATGGCAACGACGTTACAGGCCGCCCCTAAAGCGGAGCTTTGGCCAAAGTGGCAAAAGCATGATCCGGCGAGCACGCAGAAAATCGATCATAGCCTGTGGGACAAGTTTCTCAAGAAATATCTCATCGCGCCGCACCCCTCGGGTATCAACCGGGTGCGCTACGCAGCGGTCGCCGAAGAGGATCGGAAGTCGGTAAAGCTGTACCTGCAGAACCTTCAGGCCGTACCGATTTCCAATTACAACCGGCCGCAACAGAAGGCCTACTGGATCAATCTCTACAATGCCCTTACGGTCGAAGTCGTGTTAGCGCGTTATCCGGTGACGTCTATCAGAGACATCAACATCTCTGCGGGATTGTTCGTAAAAGGGCCGTGGCGAGCGAAGCTGCTCACAATCGAAGGCGAAAAGCTTTCGCTCGACGACATCGAGCACCGCATTCTCAGACCGATATGGACGGACAATCGCATCCATTATGCCGTCAACTGCGCCAGTCTCGGCTGCCCCAATTTGCAAGCCGTTGCTTATACTGCGGAAAATACCGACCAGCTTTTAGAACGCGGAGCCAGGGAATACATCAACCATCCGCGTGGATTCGCCATGAACAAGGGCAAGCTGCGCGTTTCCAGCATCTACGTCTGGTTTAACGACGACTTCGGCGGCAGCGCCGAAGGGTTGATGGAACACTGGCGAAAATATGCCGAACCATCGTTGTCCAATAGGCTGCAAACCTACAGCGGAGGATTGGAGCACGATTATGACTGGCGTCTCAACGGCACGGAACAGGCACCTTAACGAAAGGACAAAGTTGACATCCCAGATGCGAATTTCGGTGATCATCCCGGTCTTAAACGAGGAAAAAACCATCCGAGCCGCAGTCGGGGCGGTAACTTCGCTCCGCCCGCATGAAGTGATCGTTGTCGACGGCGGCAGCACCGATCGCACGCGCGAAATCTGCGCGGAGCTTGGAGCGACTCTCTTGGCTTCGCGGCCGGGTCGCGCGCTGCAGATGAACCAAGGCGCGCGCCGTGCGAGCGGCGATGTTCTGCTGTTTCTCCACGCCGATACCCGGTTACCGCTCTCGGCTTTTGATGACATTCGCGCGGCGCTGAAAAACCCGCGGAGCGTAGGCGGTCGTTTTGACGTGAAGCTGGACAATGACCGCTGGTTGTTCAGGATAGTCGGCGTCATGATCAGCTTGCGCTCCCGTCTGAGCCGCGTGGCGACCGGGGACCAGGGTATCTTTGTACGGCGTGAGGTATTTGAGCGTATCGGAGGCTATCCCGAGGTCCCCTTTATGGAAGATATTGCCTTCTCACGGGCTCTCAAGCGAACGGGTAGGGTCGCCTGTCTCAGGAGCCGTGTCATCACTTCCGCCCGACGCTGGGAGATGGAAGGGGTGGGACGGACGATCATGAAAATGTGGACGTTAAAGTCGCTCTATCTGCTGGGTGTTTCCCCGCTTCGACTGAAGCGCTTCTATGGCGATGGCCGCTAACGCGCTCGTGATCATGACCAAGGCTCCGGAGGCCGGGCAAAGTAAAACCAGACTGGTTCCGCCGCTCTCCTACGAGGAGGCCGCCGGCCTCGCACGGGCGCTGTTATTAGACCAATTCCGTAACCTGGCGAAGTTCTCCGCCGCGCACTTGTTCACTGCTTTCACGCCGAAGACGTCGGCCCGCTTCTTTGGGGGTTTTGGGCCTCAAGGGTTCTCTTCTTTTCTCCAGCAAGGTGAAACGCTGGGTGAGCGCATGCGACATGCGTTCGAGTATCTTTTCGGCCGCAATTTTCACAATGTTATCTTGATCGGCGGTGATCTTCCGACTGTTCCTCTGGCGTTCTTTGAGCAGGGCTACGCTTCGCTCGACCGGGCTGAATCTGACGTTGTTCTCGGGCCCAGTCTTGACGGGGGTTATTATCTCATTGGCATGAATCGCTTGATTCCTGAAATCTTCGAAGGAATTATCTGGAGCCGCAACGACGTCCTCAGCCGGACAACCGAGAAGCTTGCCGGCCTCCGAATAAATTACGAGCTTCTTCCTTTTTGGTATGATATCGATACGCTGGAGGATCTTGAGCGTTTGCGGTCACAGCGAGATTTTGGGGACGATGTGATGAAAAACACCATGGCTCTATTGCATGAGTTTAGACGTACAGGCAGACTGTAATTGAAGCCCTGTACGTTTAAATAATTCTTAACTTTGGCTTAATCCTGCCGATTTTCAACTACGCAGTCCGTCATCCGGTTTGCTACCGTAACGACGGGCAGGAGATTTTTCTCTATGCAAGAGCAACTTGATGAGTTGTGCATTAACAGCATCCGCATGCTTTCTGTCGATGCTGTTGAAAAGGCGAAGTCAGGTCATCCCGGCGCTCCGATGGGGCTCGCTCCAACGGCTTATGTTCTTTGGACTCGTTTCCTTAAACACAATCCGAAAAATCCCGGATGGATGGATAGGGATCGCTTCGTCCTCTCCGCCGGGCACGGTTCCATGCTGCTCTACAGCATGCTGCATCTGACCGGGTATGACCTGCCGTTGGACCAAATCAAACAGTTTCGGCAGTGGGAAAGCCGAACGCCGGGCCATCCTGAGCGCGAGCTAACTCCCGGGGTGGAGGTCACCACCGGACCGCTTGGCCAAGGGTTCGGCAACGGTGTCGGCATGGCAATCGCGGAGGCTTATCTGGCGGCGCGCTACAATCGCCCGGGCTTCGAGATCGTGAATCACTACACGTACGCAATCGCCAGCGACGGCGATTTGATGGAAGGTGTGGCGGCGGAAGCCGCCAGCCTGGCGGGACACCTGCGATTGGGTAAATTGATCTATCTCTATGACGATAATCGAATTTCACTCGCCGCTTCGACGGATCTCACCTTCACAGAGGACGTCGCCAAAAGATTCGAAGCCTACGGCTGGCACACACAGTCGGTGGAGGATGGCAATAACGCGGGCGCTATTGAGAAGGCCATAGGTGCCGCTCGGAGCGAAACGGGCCGGCCCTCACTTATCTTACTCCGCACACACATCGCTTACGGCTCGCCCGGAAAACAAGATAGTTTCGAGGCGCACGGCGCTCCCTTGGGTGAGGCGGAGGTAAAGCTGACAAAGCAAAAGCTTGGCTGGCCACTGGATCCGCCGTTTCACCTTCCGGAGGAAGCTCTGGCCCGTTTTCGCGAAGCGGTGGGCCGGGGTCAAAAAGCCGGAGCGGAATGGAACGAGAGATTTTCCGCGTACGCGCGGAAGTTTCCTGAGCTGGCAAAAGAACTGGAGCGAGCGGTGCGCGGCGAACTTCCGGAAGGCTGGGACGTGGCTATTCCTGAATTTCCCGCGGATCCAAAGGGACTGGCCACTCGTGCGGCATCGGGGAAAATTCTCAACGCTATAGCGCCGAAGCTGCCGACATTGATCGGGGGCTCGGCGGACTTGAATCCGTCCACCTATACGGCGCTGCAGAAGCTGGGCGATTTTGAAAGTCCTCAGAGGGACTTCCAGAACAGTCAGGGGGCGGCGGGCGGGGGGTGCAACTATGCAGGACGCAACTTGCATTTTGGCGTGCGCGAGCACGGGATGGGCGCAGCGCTGAACGGTATGGCGGCCCACGGCGGGATCATCCCCTTCGGCTCGACCTTCCTGATCTTCTCCGATTATATGAGGCCATCAATACGGCTCGCCGCGTTGATGGAGCTGGGCGTGATCTACGTTTTTACGCACGACAGTATCGGGCTTGGCGAAGACGGGCCGACGCACCAGCCGATAGAGCAACTGGCCGCTTTACGCGCCATACCTCGACTGGTCGTCATACGTCCCGGCGACGCCAATGAGACCGCGGTGGCATGGCGGGTGGCCATCGAAACCCGGGACCGTCCGGTCGCGCTGGTATTGTCGCGGCAAAACGTGCCAACCCTCGATCGGCCCCAGTTTACGGTGGCCGAGGGACTTCGGCGCGGCGCTTATGTGCTGGCTGATCCGCCTGAAGGCAAGCCCGATGTCGTTTTGATCGGCACCGGATCGGAACTGTCTCTGGTTGTCGCCGCAAGGCAAAAGCTGCTTGAGCGAAGGCTTAAAGCGCGCGTCGTTTCGATGCCGAGCTGGGAACTGTTCGATGCCCAGCCGCGAGAGTATCGCGAGTTCGTACTGCCACTGTCCGTTCGGCGGCTTGCCGTCGAGGCGGCTCTGCCGCTCGGCTGGCATCGCTACGTCGGCGACGGCGGGGACGTAATCGGCGTGGAACGTTTCGGCGCTTCGGCACCCGGTAACGTCGTGATGGAAAAGTTCGGTTTTACAGTAGATCACGTGGTGGAGCGCGCTCTGGCGCTACTGGAGAGATAAAGATGCGGGTTGCCATCGGCGCGGACCACGCCGGTTTTGAGCTCAAACAACAACTCGCAGCGTACCTGCGCGAACTTGGGCACGAAGTGATCGACACCGGGACGACAAGCAGCGAACCTGTAGACTATCCTGACTTTGCCGAGGCCGTGGGTACCGCATTGCGAAACAATGAGGCGGAGCGCGGCGTGCTCATCTGCGGCAGCGGTGTCGGGGCGTCGGTTGCGGCCAATAAGCTGCCGGGCATACGCGCGGCGCTTTGTCATGATACCTATTCGGCGCGGCAGGGAGTCGAGCACGATGATATGAACGTACTGGTCCTGGGCGCGCGCGTTATCGGCCTTGAATTGGCTCGCGAGCTGGTGAAGGTCTTTCTGGCGGCGAAGTTTTCCGCCGAGGAACGGCATCGTCGCCGCCTCGAAAAGATCAAGGGTTTGGAGAAGCGCTACGGAAAATCAAGATAAGGAAGCGGTCATGAATCCTTTGAAAGAATTGCATGCACAGGGTCAGTCCATCTGGCTCGACACTATCAGTCGCCGGCTGATTCGCAGCGGTGAGCTGAAACGGATGGTAGAGGAGGATGGGTTGCAGGGTGTTACCAGCAACCCGACCATTTTTGAAAAGGCGATCGGCGGCAGTGCGGATTATGACGACACGCTGCGGGCCGTGTTGGCGCCAGATCCCAAGGCCAACGTCGGCAAGCTCTATGAACGTTTGGCCATTGAAGATATCCAGACGGCAGCGGATGTTCTTCGCCCTGTTTATGATGACACCAGCGGCGCCGACGGCTATGTCAGTCTCGAGGTGTCACCCCATCTGGCGCGCGACACGCAGGCCACAATCAACGAGGCCAAGCGTCTGAGAGCAGCGGTCGATCGACCCAACGTGATGATCAAAGTCCCGGCCACGCCGGAAGGGATACCGGCGATCGAAGAGCTCATCGGAAGCGGTGTCAATGTCAACATTACCCTGATGTTTTCCATGCGTCACTACGAGGCCGTAGCACAGGCCTATACAAAAGGTTTGGAGCGTTGCGCGGAGCCGGGAAAAGTCGCTTCCGTCGCATCGTTCTTCGTCAGTCGTGTGGACACCATGGTGGACCGCGCGCTCGAGAGTCTCGGGACGCCCGCGGCAAAGTCTCTTCTCGGCCAAATCGCGATCGCCAATTCCAAGATCGTCTATCAGCGTTTCCGCGAGATCTTCCATGGCGAGGGCTTCGTGGCCCTACGCCAGCGGGGCGCTCGGGTTCAGCGGCCGCTTTGGGCCAGCACCGGCACGAAGAATCCTGCCTATTCCGATATTCTCTACGTCGAGAATCTCATCGGTTCTGAGACGGTCAATACGCTGCCCGTCGAGACCTTGAACGCCTTTAAAGATCATGGCCGGGTGCCCGGCGAGACCGTGCGGGATAGCCTCGATGAAGCAGCGGCTGCGCTGGCGCGCCTTAAAACCGTGGGCATCGACCTCAATGCCATAGCGGAAAAACTCCAGGAAGACGGCGTTGCCGCGTTCGCGAGTTCGTTCGATCAGCTGATGACCACCCTGGAGAAAAAGCGCACCTCGATGGTTGGGGTTGAGTTGAATCGTCAGGATCTGCACCTGGGCAAGCTCGAGAGCCGCCTCAATCGTCGTCTGAGAGATTGGCAAGCGCAACAATTCGGCAGCAGGCTGTGGAAAAAGGATCATACACTCTGGTCTGCCGATCCCGTTCCCGAGCTTACGGACCGGTTAGGCTGGCTCGAACTTCCGGAGACTATGGAAAAGGAAGTCCATGGCTTGCGCGCGTTCGCGGATCAAGTGAAAACCGACGGCATGCGACATGTGGTGCTCTTGGGGATGGGTGGTTCGAGTCTCGCCCCCGAAGTTTTCCAGCAGACGTTCGGCAATCAGCCAGGGTATCCGGCGTTGATCGTCTTGGACAGCACCCACCCGGCGGCGCTTCGGGCTGTCGAAGGGAAGATCGAGCTGGAGCGCACGCTCTTTCTGGTCTCGAGCAAGTCCGGCACAACAACGGAAACCAATTCTTTCTTCTATTATTTCTGGGACAGATTGAAGCAATTGAAATCAGATCCGGGCGAGCACTTCGCGGCGATTACAGACCCAGGGACGCCCCTCGAGAATTTGGCGAGAGAACGAAAATTTCGCGTTACCTTCAGCGCGCCGCAAGACGTGGGCGGCCGCTACTCGGCTCTTACAATGTTCGGCTTGGCGCCGGCGGCGGTGATCGGCGTCGATGTGGGTAACGTTCTAAAGCGCGCGCGCCGTATGAGCGATGCCTGCGCTCCGGGTGTTCCGGAACCCAACAATCCCGGGCTTGTTCTCGGCGCTGCGCTGGGAGAGCTGGCATTAGCCAAACGCGACAAAGTCACTTTCATGTGTTCTCCAGCGCTTGCCGCGTTTCCGTCGTGGGCGGAGCAACTGATCGCGGAGAGCACCGGCAAAGATCGCAAAGGGATCGTACCGGTGGCCACCGAAAAACCGGGCTCGCCGGAAAAGTACAGCGTGGACCGTTTATTCGTTTATCTCAGGTTTGAAGGTGACGAGAACCACCAACTTGATCGGCAGATCGCAGCTTTGCAAGCCAATGGTCACCCGACGATTCGGATCGATCTGGATGAACGAGCCGACCTGGGCCAGGAATTTTTTCGTTGGGAAGTCGCTGTCGCGGCTGCGGGAGCGGCCATCGGCATTCACCCGTTCGATCAGCCGGACGTTCAATTGGCGAAGGACTTGGCCAAAAAAGCGATGGGTGAAACTTCCGGTGGAACAAAGAAGGGCGCAAAGCTCAAAGGAGAAGTCCCTGGGGCCGATTTTGAAGCCTTGCGGCAGGCTGTTTCTTCCTGGATGAGCAAGGCCAAGGCGCGCGACTATGTGGCGGTCCAGGCCTATGTCAATCCCGCCCCCGAACACGGGGCGGCGTTGCAGCGCATTTGCGAGTCGCTTCGAGAGCGTTTGGGTGTGGCGACGACTTTGGGAGTTGGCCCGCGCTTCCTTCACTCAACGGGACAGCTCCATAAGGGCGGTCCAAATACAGTCCTTGTGCTACAGCTTGTCGATCAACCGGCGGATGATGTAGCGGTGCCGGAAACCGACTATACCTTCGGCGCGTTGATTCAGGCCCAGGCAGTGGGGGATTTTACAGCGCTCAAGCAGCGACGCCGCAGGGCGCTGAGGGTCAACCTAGGCACCGACGCGCTTGGCGGATTGGCGCGGTTAGCTGAAGCAGTGCGGTCTGAGTCGGTAGGGGAGTCCTGAGTAAAAAGTCCCGAGTCCTGGGTCGAAATACTCAGCACTCAGGACTCAGCTCTGAACAGAGAAGGAGACACGGGGATGGAATTGGGCATGATCGGCCTTGGCCGGATGGGCGCTAACATGACCGAGCGAATCGTGCTCGGCGGGCACAGGATTGTCAGCTATGACCGCAGCGCAGAAGCCATCCAACGCGTCGTTGATAAAGGCGCAACGGGGGCGCATTCGTTGGCGGATTTCGTTAGGCAGCTTGGAGTACCGCGCGCTATCTGGCTGATGGTTCCGTCCGGGGATCCCGTTGACGAAACCATCGAACAACTACTTCCCCTTATCTCCAAAGGCGACATCATCATCGACGGCGGTAACTCTTACTATAAGGATTCCATGCGGCGGGCAGAGAAGCTCAAAACCCAAGGCATCCATTTTGTCGACGCCGGAACGAGCGGCGGTGTCTGGGGTTTGCAGCTCGGCTATTGCATGATGGTCGGCGGTGAAAGCGAGGTTGTCGTGAGGCTCGAGCCCATCTTTAAGACATTGGCGCCGAAAGGAGGCTACGCTCATGTTGGGCCCAATGGCGCCGGCCACTTCGTCAAGATGATTCACAATGGAATCGAATACGGCATGCTCCAAGCCTACGGTGAAGGCTTTGAGCTGTTGAAAGCGTCTCGGTTCGACCTCGATCTGGGGAAAATCGCCCATCTATGGAATCAAGGGAGCGTGGTGCGTTCCTGGTTGCTGGAGCTGGCCGAACATGCTTTCGAGAAAGATCCGCAGCTCTCTTCAATTCGCGGCTACGTGGACGATTCTGGCCTAGGACGCTGGGCTGTATTGGAAGCCGTCGAAAGAGATGTTCCGGCTGCCGTGCTTACGCTTTCCCTCTTTGCTCGATTCGCCTCGCGGCAGGAGGATTCGTTTTCGGCCAAAGTGATTGCCGCGCTCCGCAACGAGTTTGGCGGCCACGCGGTAAAAGGGGAGTAGCCGCTTATGTATGGCGATCCCCACGCCTATGCGACTACGGGCCTAAGCCAAGGCAAGCGGCCACACGCGGCTGTTCTTGTCATCTTCGGCGCTTCCGGAGATCTCACCAAACGAAAACTGATCCCCGCTCTCTATAACCTCGCTCTCCAAAAACGGTTGCCCGAGCGATTCGCCGTTGTCGGCTATGCGCGGAGCGAAATGAACCATGAGGTCTTTCGCGAGAAGATGCGCGCCGCGGTCCGCGAATTTTCTCGGACCGGCCTAAAAGATGAAACCGTCTGGGAACAGTTCGCTTCCACGCTCTATTTCGTATCCGGCGGCTACGAAGAGCCCAATGGATATCAGCATCTGAAGGAATTCGTCGACCAATTCGACCGCGGTAGCCGTGTTCTGCCGGTTCGAGTTTTATACCTGGCGATCCCGCCGGATCTCTATGCCACTGTCATTCAGCACGCATCGGCGGTAGGCCTGGCGGCTCATGAAGCGGACGGAGAACCGCGAACTCGAGTGGTCTTCGAAAAGCCATTCGGCACGGATCTCGAGACAGCTCGCGAGCTAAATCGCCGGGTGCACGAGGTGCTGGATGAAAAGCAGGTTTATCGTATCGACCACTACCTCGGCAAAGAAACGGTCCAAAACATCATGGTCTTTCGTTTCGCGAATTCCGTTTTCGAGCCGATCTGGAACCGGCGCTACGTCGACCACGTTCAGATAACCGCGGCGGAAACCGTTGGCGTGGAGAACCGCGGCGGGTACTACGACCGGGCGGGCGTGGCGCGGGATATGGTTCAAAACCACCTTCTGCAGTTGCTTTGCCTGACGGCGATGGAGCCGCCGGTGGGCTTTTCGGCGGATGCGGTGCGCGATGAAAAAATGAAACTGCTGCGCGCGGTCCGGCCGCTGGCCCTGGAGGAAGTGGCCAAAAACGCCGTCCGCGGCCAGTACGGAGCCGGAAAGAGGGACGGGAAGGAAGTTCCGGCCTATCGCGAGGAGCCGGGCGTCGCCACAGATTCCGGAACTGAAACGTATGCTGCGATAAAGCTTCTGGTCGACAACTGGCGCTGGGAAAGCGTGCCTTTCTATTTACGATCGGGCAAGCGGTTGGCAAAGCGCGTGACTGAAATCGCTATTCATTTCAAGCGACCTCCAATGCTCATGTTTCGAGCATGCGCTGTCGACGAAGTCAGTCCCAACGTGCTGGTCATGCGCATTCAGCCGGACGAAGGGATTTCGTTGACATTCGAAGTAAAACCGCCCGGCCCGGACATCTGTGTGAGTCCTCTAAGCCTGGATTTCAAGTACGAACAGGCATTCGGCAGCAGTCCCCCGGAGGCTTACGAAACTCTGCTGGAGGATTGCATCGAAGGAGATTCGACGCTTTTCACGCGCCACGACTGGGTCGAGCTGGCTTGGTACCTCGTGGATCCCATAATCAAAGCCTGGAGCCATACGAAGCCCAAAGATTTCCCGAATTACTCAGCGGGAACTTGGGGACCCAGGGAAGCGGATGAATTTATCGAACGTGACGGCCGGCGGTGTCGTCGACCTTGATATTCGGTCTCAGAGGGCACGGGAGAAGCAGGGAGCAAGGGGCAGGGCTTCGCTCCAACATCCTGACTCGCAAATCGCAAGAAGCAACGAGCAGATATCAGAGGTCAGAAGTCAGAGGTCGGCGAAGCGGTTGAACAGCTAGATGAGCCTTTTTGAGCGACCTGTGAATTGAATTCAAGAATAGGAGAGTCATGGCTGGCAACGATCTTATCCTCGGCGGAGATATTGGAGCGACTAAAACTCACCTTGCGCTCTTCTCGCTGCAAGGAAACAAGCTCAAATCTGAATTCGAAAAAACGTTTCCTAGCCAGGAGTATTCCGGTCTCGAACCGGTTTTGCGGGAGTTTCTCGCGGTCGCTGGCAATTCAGCCGACCGTGCGTGTTTCGGTATTGCGGGTCCCGTGGTCGAGGGCAAAGTCAAAACACCGAACCTGTCCTGGGTCGTGGATGCCGGGAAGATCGCCGAGACCTTGAAGCTAGCTTCCGTTTCTTTGCTCAACGATCTCCAAGCCGCCGCCTACGGCATCTTCACGCTGGAGCCTCACGAATTCCTCTGTCTCAACCAAGGTGTCGCCCGGCGGCCCGGCAATAAGGTTCTCATCGCCGCCGGCACTGGTTTAGGAGAAGCGATCATTTACGACGATGGCCGCAAGTATCACCCTTTGGCTTCCGAAGGCGGGCATGCCGACTTTGCGCCGAGAGATGATCTTGAGATTGAACTGCTGCGTTACTTGATTCCTGAATTCGGCCACGTGAGCGTCGAGAGGGTCGTTTCCGGCCCCGGCCTCTTGAGCGTCTACAATTTTCTTAAACACCGGGTTGGGCTCGAGGAGCCGAGTTGGTTCGAGAAAGAGATCTCCGGCGCAGAAGATCCCAGCGCTTTTATCTCGAAGGCTGCCCTGGAGGGAGAGCCCGAAATCCCGGTCAAAGCCCTCGATATGTTCGTTTCGGTCTATGGCGCGGAAGCCGGCAATCTGGCGCTCAAGGGAAACGCCATGGGCGGCGTATACGTCGGCGGCGGCATCGCTCCGAAAATTAAAAACAAGCTGCTCGACGGAATCTTTATGCGAGCTTTTATCGATAAAGGTCGATACGAGGAGTTCCTTTCCTCCATTCCGGTTTACGTCATCCTGAACGATAGAGCCGCGCTGCGGGGCGCGGCGCATTACGCTTCTTTGGGTGCCGATGGCTGAGCGCGAGGTCATCGTTTGCCGCGATGTCGCCGAACTCAGCCAGAGAGCTGCGGAGCAGTTCATCCGGCTCGCCCAGCAGTCCGTGGAGATCTCCGGGCGATTTACCGCGGCGCTTTCGGGCGGCTCGACACCGCAGGGCCTTTACTCTCTTCTCGCTTCTCCGGGCTATGGGGAGCGAGTGCCGTGGAAAAAAGTCCACCTGTTTTGGGGTGACGAGCGGTGCGTGCCGCCGGATCACCCTGAGAGCAACTTTCGCGCGGCTCGAGCGGCGCTTCTCTCTCAAATTGATATCCCGCCGGATAACATTCACCGTATGGCCGGTGAAAAGGACCCGGCATTGGCGGCCGCTGAATATGAGGAGACGCTACGCAGATTTTTTCAGCTTGCCGCCGGCGAGATCCCGCGCTTTGATTTGATCTTGCTCGGTATCGGCGAGGACGGTCACACAGCATCCTTGTTCCCCGAAAGCGACGCTCTCAGGGAAACGAAGCGCTTGGTCGTCGCTCATTACGTCGAAAAACTCAGAGCCCATCGTCTGACATTAACTCTGCCGGTGATCAATCATCCCGCGTTCATCCTCTTCCTCGTCGCCGGGCAAAATAAGGCCAGGGCGGTGACAGAGGCGCTTCGACCAAAACCCGGCACGCCGGCAGTTCCAGCAGCCAAAATCCGACCCGTCAATGGACGAACTGTATGGTTGATCACTCAAGATGCGGCTGCAAGTATAGAAGTTCAGTGACTTGTAAGCGTGGCTGCGGTGAGTGTAATCCAACGTCGGTAAAATTGCCTCATGTCCTATAAGCCTATCGAGAACTACGGCATCATCGGCAACATGCATACGGCAGCGCTGGTGGGTGTGGACGGCTCTATCGATTGGTTCTGTTTTCCGCATTTTGATTCGCCGAGCGTGTTTGCCGCCATTCTCGATTATCAGAAGGGCGGCCATTTTAAAATTAGTCCCACCGGCTCGGGAGTTCGATCCAAACAGTTTTACTGGCCCGAAACCAACGTCCTCATCACACGTTTCTTCGCGCCGGAGGGAGTTGCGCACGTCACGGACTATATGCCCGTGGGACTTTCAGAAGGAGAGCCCGGCTACCGCTCTCTCGTGCGGGATATTCGGATGGTCCGCGGCGACATGTCTTTTCGACTGGAATGCCATCCGGCATTCAACTATGCCCGGGACAGGCACCAAACAAGGATCACCAACGATGGCGCATGTTTCGACTCGCCCGGCCTCAGTTTAGGACTGGCTGCGCGGGTGCCGTTGAAGAAAGACGATGGCGGCGCGGTTGCTGATTTCTCGCTTCGGGAAGGAGAGTCCGCCACCTTTGTGCTTCAGGAAATCAAGTCCTGGCCGGAATGCGGGCCTTTGCTCTCGGATAGAGAGGCGGTCGCATTGTTCAAGAGAACGGTAGATTACTGGCTCCGGTGGCTCTCGAAATGCACCTATACCGGGCGTTGGCGCGAGAGCGTCCACCGATCGGCGCTGGTGCTCAAGCTCTTGACCTACGAGCCGACGGGAGCCATCGTCGCAGCTCCGACGTGCAGCCTGCCCGAGATTCCGGGAGGGGACCGAAATTGGGACTACCGGTACACGTGGATTCGGGACGCCGCATTTACCATTTATGGGCTCATGCGCATCGGGTTTACCGAAGAGGCGGCCCGATTCATGAATTGGCTGGAGGCGCGCTGCCACGAGCTTGAGCCAGACGGCTCCTTGCACGTTATGTATGGAATCGACGGACGTCATACATTAACCGAGGAGATACTCGAACACCTGGAAGGCTATAAGGGTTCTCGGCCGGTTCGAATCGGAAACGGCGCATACAACCAGCTCCAGCTGGATATATACGGCGAGCTGATGGATTCCGCATACCTATTTAACAAATATGGGACGCGCATTTCATACGACCTGTGGAGGGAGCTTCGCAGATTGGTCAACTGGGTATGCGGTAATTGGCATCAGAAGGACGAGGGCATTTGGGAAACGCGGCTCGGCCGGCAACACTTTGTTTACTCCAAGCTCATGTGCTGGGCCGCGGTCGACCGCGGCCTGCGTCTGGCCGATAAACGCTCCTTTCCCGCGGATCGTGACCGATGGTTGAAGGTTCGGGATGAGATTTACGAGGACATTATGGCCCAAGGTTGGAATCCCAAACGCCAGGCCTTCGTGCAGCATTACGGCAGCGAACATCTCGACGCGGCCATTCTCATCATGCCCCTGGTGTTCTTCTTATCGCCGAGCGATCCCCGGATGCTCAAGACCCTGGATAATATCCTGCGATCGCCGAAGGAAGGCGGCCTCGTCTCCAATAGCCTGGTCTATCGATACAACCTGGAACTCAGCCCGGATGGCCTCAAGGGAGAAGAGGGCACCTTTAATATGTGTACTTTCTGGCTTGTGGAAGCGCTCACCCGCGCCGGCCAGACCGATCCGGCTCGTCTCCGGCAAGCCAGGCTCATATTCGAAGAGATGCTGGGATACGCCAACCACCTGGGACTTTACGCGGAGGAAACCGGTCCGAGCGGCGAGGCGCTGGGGAATTTTCCCCAAGCCTTTACCCACCTTTCCCTGATCAGCGCCGCGTTCAATCTAAGCCGGGCGCTGGAGAAGAGGAGTTAGCAAATAGACGCCGGCCGACATAGGTCGTTCAGATTTGAGGTCCTACCGAATTCCTCTTAGCGCAGCCAGAATCTGTTCATTAGCGGGCCGCTTTCCATCTTACCCAACTTAAGTGTGAATGCTATGCTCTAAAAATGACTAGATCAGCTTTTTCGCGGCCTGTGGAAAAATGAAACTATTTCCGGCCTGATGAGTCAAGATGAGCGTCAATAACGGTCGATCGCCGCGCCGGAGAGTGGTCGTTACCGGCGTCGGCGTGGTTAGCCCGAACGGCATCGGCATCGGCGCATTTCATGATGCTATCCGTCGTGGGATAAGCGGCATTGATACCATCGCTTCTTTCGATGCCGAATTACTCTCTTGTCGTATCGCCGGTCAAGTGAAGGGCTTTTCTCCGGAAGAGTATTTGCCGGCTAAAGAGCTAAAGCGAACGGGAAGATCTGCTCCCATGGCCGTTGCGGCCGCGCAAGAGGCCCTTGGCCACGCTGGAATATGTCCCGATCAGATGAGCTTGGAAGAACGCCGATCGTGGGGAGTCGTTCTTGGCAGCGGCGGCGGGGCGCCGGACTTTACGGAATCCCAGTATCGCCTCTATTTCAACGATCAGTTGCGCAAGGTGAGCGCCTATAACGTCTCCAGCTCGACCATGGGATCGCTTTCCAGCGAACTATCTCTGCGCTTCGATTTCCGTGGTCCGAGCCACGTGATCTCGACGGGCTGC
Organism: Binatia bacterium; assembly: GCA_050735975.1. Classification (GTDB taxonomy): domain Bacteria; phylum Desulfobacterota; class Binatia; order UBA9968; family UBA9968; genus DATMBL01. Next base: position 29,511 of record JBOHVS010000183.1, read on the forward strand.
ACGAGCTCCACCGATGCCATTGGCTACGCGTTCAACATGATTCGTTTCGGTCTGGCGGACCACCTGATCACCGGCGGTGCCGATGCCACAATCACGCCGGGTATCATGCAAGGGTTCTGTGTCATGCAGGCGGTCTCTACCGCCTACAACGACGAACCCCAACGGGCGTCACGCCCTTTCGATCGACTGCGAGATGGTTTTGTTCTGGGCGAAGGCGCGTGGATTTTGGTGCTCGAAGAGCGCGAAGGGGCGCTGGCGCGTGGAGCCTCGATCTATGCCGAGGTCATGGGTTACGGATCCACCTGCGACGCCTACCATCGCGTGCGGCTGGATCCCAGCGGCGAAGAACCGGCGCGGGCGATGAGCGTGGCGGTTCAGGACGCCGGCGTTGCCAAAGACGAGATCGGTTACATCGCGCTGCATGGGACCTCGACAATTCTAAACGACAGAACGGAAACCCAAGCGGTGAAAAAGTGCTTTGGGCGCCGGGCCTACGATATTCCCATGAGCTCAATCAAATCTATGATCGGCCATCCACAGGGGGCCTCGGGCGCGGCCGGCGTCGTGGCGGCGCTTGTGGGGATGAAGGATGGGTTCCTCCCGCCGACCATCAATTACGAAGAACCCGATAGCGAGTGCGATTTGAATTATCTGCCCAACGGCGAAAACGGTAAAGCAACAGATATTTCGCTTTGTAATTGCATTGGTTTTGGATCGAAGAATTCCGCGCTCGTTATCGCTCGTGGAAAGGCGCCATGAAACGAAGCCTGGAGAAGGAATTGATGGATCTGCCGGGTCAGTCTAGAGAGTTATTGGAAGAAGACCTGCGCAACCTGAGAGTTCTCAATCGCTGCCTCGGCGGCTCTCGCGCAGTGATCCGAGGATTGACGCGTGCCGTGCAGAGACAAGGGCTCAGTAAGTTTTCTTTGCTTGACGTGGGTACCGGCAGCGGCGACATTCCGGCGGTCATTGCGAGTTGGGCGAGAAACAAAGGTTTAGGCGGGCAAATCGTCGGTCTCGAAGCGGCGCTGGTTACAATTCAAGCTGCGGTGAGACAAACGAAACACCTGCCGGAGATCGCAATTGTGCGCGGCGATGCCACCCAACCGCCCTTTCCGTCCGGTTCGTTCGATTTCGTCGTGGCATCGCAGTTGCTGCACCATTTTTCTGAGGAAACCATCATTTCCAATTTAAGGGTATGGTCAAAGTTGGCGCGGAGAGCAATCATCATTAGCGATCTCGTGCGCCACCCGGTCGCTTATTACGGCATCGGCTGTCTCACCCGACTGGCGACGCGAAACATCATGACTCTCACGGACGCCCCGCTTTCAGTCAAACGCGCGTTTACCCTGAGCGAATGGCAAGATCTCTTCAACCGTGCCGGCGTCGGACAGGTTGAACTGTTTTCGGTTTTCCCGTTCCGAATGATGGCGATTCTTTCACCCTCACCTTAATCCTCTCCCGTCAAGGGAGAGGATTACCGTCGTGCGCCGTGCCAGATTTTAGCAAACTGAGGAGACACAATGGTGAGTCTGATAGCAAAGGGTTAGACATGCAGCGCTTTGATGTGGTGATCGTAGGCGGCGGCCCGGCAGGATCGACGGCGGCGGTTACTCTCGCGCGCAGAGGGTATTCGGTTGCGCTCCTGGAGAAGGAGCACTTCCCACGCGAAAAACTCTGCGGCGATTTCTTGAATCCCGTCAACTGGCCGATGCTTCGCGAGCTAGGGGTCGAAGAAGAGGTCCTCTCCCGCCCGCACGAGAAAGTGTCGAAGTTTCGTTTTACTTCGTTCTCAGGGGAAGAGGCGGAAGTAGCCTTCGCTGAAAGTGGTCAAGCGGTTTTCGGCCTCGGCTTGCGCCGCTTCGATTTGGATCATGTCCTGTTGAAAAAGGCGGGGAGCGAAGGCGCGACGGTCTTGCAGGCATGCAGGGCGAGGGAGTTGAAGCGGGGTTTGAATGGTTGGTCCTTACAATTTGACCGCGCCGGTGTGTCCGAAAACCTGCGAGCAAGGGTGTTGATCGGCGCCGATGGTAGAAATTCATGGGTCGCGCATCGTTTGGGGTTGGCTGGGGATAGCGTTATGCGGGGTCGATCTGTCGGCTTTCAATATCAGTTGAAGTGCTCCGGCAGAGCTGGTGGCAAGGTGGAGATTCATTTGTTCCGCGGCGGTTACGCCGGTCTTGTCGGGCTCGATGGCGATACCGTTAACCTTTGCCTGGCGATTGAAAGAGATCGTCTGCCCGATCACCAGCCGGCTGAATTTGCGCTAGACTCATGCTTGCCGCAAAATCCCTGGCTAAAACAAATTCTTCGTCGCGAGCGCGCGAGCGAGACACGCTCGATTTATCCAGTCTACTTCGCGCCTAGACGCGCTTGCGAAGACGGGGTCTTGCTTGTCGGTGACGCAGCGCGTGTAAACGAACCGGTCACCGGAGAAGGAGTTTACTTTGCATTGAAAAGCGGCTCCATCGCCGGCGATAGCATTGATCACGCATTCCGAAAGAACGATTTTTCCAGCGCATATTTGAGCCGCTACGTTCGCCAATGCGCACAGACTTTCCGCTTCCGCCGGGGGATGAACTCGTTTATCCGCTGGCTGATGTACCGTCCGGGGCTTCTCTCACCTTTCATTCGCGTTTCCGCTAGAAGACCGCGATTGCTTGATTCTATTGTCCACGCGATTTGCCGGCCTGAAACATCAACAGAGACGGAACTACTGACGATTAAATAAAGCAGGTTAGCTGTGCTGCCGTGATTGGGTAAAATTTTCGCTCTTTTTGGGAGCGTAGCCTCCGGAGTAATGTATCCACAGAAAATGTTGATAACTCTGTTGATAACTCTGACCTGCAGCCTGAGAGGACGGCCAAAAGAGCCGGTCGCGGCGATTTGCCTAAATGATCGTCACCGAAACCAACTTAAAATCAACGACTTACATTAATTTGTCTAGACGACGCCACGGCGCGGTAGAACTTTATTTAATCCTTTTGTTTTCCACAGGCTTACGTGCTCGGTTCTGCGAGCCGCCACTACCCGCGCAGGTTTCTCTGGGATTTTCGACGGGATAAATGCGACCTTGTTATTGCGCCAAAACTGATTAGAATGACGGCACATTTTTCGAGAAAGACCAACGAATGAGTCAGGAGTTTACTGCGGACGAGCAAAACATGCTCGCGCCGTTTTTTACCAATCTCGATCGGTCTGTCTTTGGACTCAAACTCCCACAGGAAGTGGCCGGCGCGCTCTTTTCCCGCTACAGCCGCTCCAGCAAGAGCCTGCGCCGCACTTTTCTGGACGAGTTTCTCGGCGATCCCGAGCTTGGGCTGAAGGATCTGCTCGGGCCACAAACTTCAGCCAGCGACAATAGCGCTGCGCTAAAAAAGGCGCGGGCATTCTATGACCGCGTGCTCGTGGGTTACGGCGATGACTCCGTCGCTCAGCTTGGAGGCGCGCATCTCGCTTGCGAGAACATCTCCAACGTCGCGGCCAAGCTGCTCGAGGATGCGCGCATCGGCATCGCGCCGCTGGAGAAATCCACCCGCTACGTGCGCTTCGACCAGAAGGAT
>JBOHVS010000184.1:0-9916 GCA_050735975.1 Binatia bacterium
CATCCGAAACCTCGGCAAGCTGAGATAATCAAACGCCTTCGCAGATAAACTTGGGCACTCCACCGCAGTGTTAGACGATCGCCGAGCCTGCTCGTTAGCAACTAATCGAGTTTTGGACTCGTTTTAATTGCAGCTCCTTCACTCCGTTCAATACATTCTTCATCGCTGTTCGTGGAGAAGCTTACGGGACGAAAAATAGGCGCCAACGCGCTGGTGATTTTGGGGGTATTGCTGATCTCGTGGGAGAAATTGTAGGTGGCTTGAGCCTCACTTCAATGCAAGGTCGGTTTGGAGCGGTCGTCTTTGCCTCCTTCGACTAGATGGAAGCGTCGTTTCAGGCGATTCAGGCGGCGCCGATCAAAATACTGTTTAATCGAGTCCGATGGGTTGCCGCCGCGAAGGTAGAGATACCCGAAAACCATCCCGCCGAGATGCGCGAGGTGCGCGATGCCGCTTTGTCCCGACGCGATCGACGAGTAGAGCGCGATCGCGCCGATAATCCAAACGAAGTGCTTCATCTTGATGGGAAAGAGAAAATAAAAGTAAACGATCTGCTCGGGATAGATAAGGCCGTAAGCGAGCAAGATTCCGTACACCCCCGCAGACGCCCCGATGCTCGGCGCCATTTGATGAGGAATGAGGAGCGTGTTTAGAATCGCTCCTCCCAGCACCGAGACAAAGTAGTATTTCAGAAAGAAGTCGCTGCCCCAGCGCCGCTCGAGCTGGCAGCCAAACATCCAGAGGGCAAGCATGTTGAACAATAAATGAAACAGCCCGCCGTGGAGAAACTGATAGGTAAAGAGCTGCCACACGTAAAGCTCTTGCCAGACAAGCCGAGGCACCAGACCCAGCAGCATGACCAGGCGGGAGTCGACAAACGTCTGGACAATAAATACGGCGGTATTGATAATCAGCAGGAGTTTGACGGCAGAGGTTACCGCGCCGCCGCCGAATGTGATCTGTCTTGCTCGATATAACATTGATGACAGCTTAGCCGTTGGACCGCCAAAATGGAAGGATTGCGCGCACGAAAAATCCCCCCGCTATGTGATGGTCTAGAGGTGGGCTCGCAACCTGGGCTGCCGAGAACGCGGTGGGTGCAAGGCGGAGCGAGGGAGCGCACCGGAGCGTACACGGGCAGTACGTGAGGATGCGCGGCCGAAGCGACAACGAAGCAAGCTCCCGTTATCGGCGGTCAGGTCAGCCACCGAGATAAGCTTGGCGCACAAGATCGTTTCCCGCAAGGTCGCCCGCTTCCCCTTCGAGTATCACTTGGCCGGTCTCCAGGACGTATCCCCGATGCGAAATCGCCAATGCCATCGCGGCATTCTGCTCGACGAGCAACACTGTAACCCCCGATTTGTTGATCGACCGGATCGTCTCCAAAATTTGGTCGACGATTTTCGGCGCGAGCCCCATTGAAGGCTCGTCCAGCAGCAGTAACTTGGGTTTCGCCATCAAGGCCCGAGCGATGGCGAGCATCTGCTGCTCGCCGCCCGACATGGTCCCAGCAATTTGTTTCTGTCGCTCTCTCAATCTAGGGAAAAGTTCAAAAACAAACTCGATATCGGGAGCCAGCGAGTTCTTGGAGCGCGTAAAGCCGCCGATCTGGAGATTTTCCAGGGCTGTGAATCGGGGAAAGATCTTTCTCCCTTCAGGCACATGAGCAACCCCCCGCCGAACAATCTCGTCGGGTTTGACTCCAGTCAGCGGCTTGCCTTCCAGTTCAATGACGCCAGTGCGAGGCCGAAGCAGGCCTGACAAGGTTTTCAAGGTCGTGGTCTTACCTGCGCCGTTCGCCCCCAGCAAGCTCACCAATTCGCCTTTTTCAATTGAAAAAGAAACGCCCTTGAGCGCGTGAATCGCATCATAATAGACGTGGATGTCGCTAACTCTGAGCATCCCCAACCCACGCGCTTCGCCCCAAATAGGCCTCGATGACACGTGGATCCCGGCGCACCTCTTCGGGATGGCCCTCGGCGATCTTCTCACCATAGTCGAGAACGTTGACCCGGTCTGAGACGCCCATGACCACACGCATATTATGTTCGATCAGAAGAATCGCTTGAACGTGCTTTCCGATCAGCTCTCTGAAAAGGCTCATCAACGATTGTGCTTCGGCGGTATTCATCCCTGCTGTCGGCTCGTCGAGAAGCAGCAGTTTGGGGACAGTAGCCAGCGCGCGGGCGATTTCCAGCCGCCTTTGGTCGCCATAGGAAAGTTGATGGGCCCACTCGTTTTCTCGATCCGAGAGGCCGGCTAACCCGATTAGCTCCATAGCCCTGCGCTTGGCCTGATTTTCTTGAGCGCGGCATCCTTGACTGCGCAGGAGAATACTGGAAAGACCGGTATTTATTCTGCAATGCATTCCCACCAGGACATTCTCCAAGACCGTCATGTGCGAAAACAACCGAATATTTTGGAACGTTCTGCTGATGCCTAAGCTGGTGATTTTCTCAGGTTTAAGGCCGATCAACGTTCGGTCGAGAAAACGAATCTCGCCGTGGTCCGGCCGATAGATCCCCGTGAGGGTGTGGAACAGCGTCGTTTTCCCCGCCCCGTTGGGGCCGATCAAGGAAGCAATCATGCCATCCTCTACCGTGAGATCCACGTTGTGGAGCGCCTGGAGGCCGCCGAATCTCTTGGTTATGCCGCGAAGCTCAAGCAGGCCCATTTTTACTTGCCTTGTCGCCGCCGCGGCGGCAAGATCCCCTGTGGCCGGAATATCATCATTAGAATGAGAATCAGACCGAAAATCATGCGCTCGTATTTCGCCGGCTCGAATTGAACCGGAAGTTCGCTCAAAGAAACACTCCCCAGCAAAGGGATCGTCAGAGCGGTCCCCGCTTGGCGCAACGAGTTCAGCCAAAGCGAGAGGCCTTTAAGAAGCTGCAGATTCAGGATGGTCACGGCAGTCGCTCCGAGAATAGCGCCCGGAACCGATCCCATGCCGCCCAGAATCACCATCGCCAGCACGCCGATCGATTCCATAAAGGTAAAGCTCTCCGGATTGATAAAGACCTGTTTTGCGGCGAAGATGACTCCCACACCCGAGGCGAACGAGGCGCCTACGGCGAAGCCGAAAATCTTCATGCGCGCGACAGGAACGCCCATGGCGGCTGCGGCGATCTCATCCTCGCGAACCGCTTTCCACGCGCGGCCGATCTTCGAATTTTCGAGCCGACGGGTGACGACAATAATCGCCACCGCGAATATCAGCACGAGAAAATAAAAATAGAGCGGGTAAAGGTTTGCCGCCTCGATCCGGATACCGAGCAGCTCTAACGCCGGCTCGAAGAAGAGCGGCGGCTTTTGAATCGGAGCGATCCCCTTGGGGCCGTTCGTGAAATTAATGGGCTTGTCCAAATTGTTTGCCAACGCCCGGACCACCTCCGCAAAACCCAAGGTTACGATCGCGAGATAGTCTCCACGTAAGCGCAGGACCGGCAACCCGACCAATGCGCCGGCAAGCGCGCCGACGACGATGCTAAGCAAGAGAAAGGGAAAGAACCAGTGCGAGGAGAGCGGGAAAAAGTCTCCCGGGAGAAATTGATTAGCTTGCGAGGAGCCGAAGATCGCCCAGAGATACGCGCCAATGGCATAAAAAGCCACAAATCCCAGGTTAAGAACCCCGACGAAACCCACGACAACGTTGAGGCCGAGAGCCAACGCCACGAAGATACCGACTTGAATCGCGACCTCGAGATAATAGCCGTTCAATGCTCCCAACAGCGGCATCAAGATGACAAGCACCAAGGCGCTAAAAAACAGCTTCACGGTCGAACTGGCCGGAGCGTAGTAAATGACGAGCAGGGAGGCTTCGAACAATAGAAACGCCAGCACCGATTGCGGTAAGAAGAAGGCGAGCAGCGAAGCCGCGGCGACGTAGACGATCAAACCCAGATTAAGCAATCCGGATTTCACGCGCCTTCCTCCCGAACTTTCTCACCGAGCAGTCCCTTAGGGCGCAAGATCAAAATCAAAATGAGCACCACAAACGCGAACACGTCTTTGTATTCGGCGCCAAAGGCGCCGCCGGTGAGAATCGAGAGATAGGAAGCGGCGAACGCTTCCAGCATGCCCAGGACCATCCCGCCTAGCATCGCCCCCGGGATGTTTCCGATGCCGCCCAGCACGGCGGCGGTAAAGGCCTTCAGGCCCGGAATGAAACCACTATACGGATTAACCAAACTGTAGTGTAAACCGAAAAGCACACCCGCGAGGCCGCCCATCGCGCCGCCGACAAAAAAGGTCAGGGCGATCACGCGGTTCACCGGAATGCCCATGAGCGAGGCGGTACTTGGGTCTTGGGCTACTGCGCGAATGGCTGTGCCGGTGCGCGTTCGATTGACGAACAGATGCAGCGATAACAAGGTCATCAAAGCCATGACGATCACCAGGATCGATTTGACTGGAACAACGAGATTGGGGCCGAGTGAAACCGTCTGATCGAGAAGATCCAGCGTCGGAAAGGTGAGATAAAAAGTATTGCGCCAAAGACTTTCGAAAAGGCGGAGGCCGTCCTGCAAAAAAAACGAGGCGCCGATCGCGGATATAAGCGCTACGAGTCTCGGGCCGCGCTGGATCGGCCGATAGGCGATTCGTTCCAAAGCCATCGCCGCGAGGCCGCTGATCACCATAGCGGCGGCAATGACCAGCAGTAGGATGAACGCGGGATGAAACGTAGCGAGGTGGCCGCTGCTCTGCAATAATAAAAGGATCTCCACCCCGACGAAAGCGCCCAAGACAAAGATCTCGCTATGAGCGAAGTTGATGAACTCCAAAACGCCGTAGACCATCGTGTAACCGAGCGCGATTAAAGCGTACATGAACCCCAAGACAATGCCCTCTACGAGGACTTGAGGAAGTATTTCCAGAGCGAGATCCAAAAACTTGCGGGCCTTTCAAAATTCGGTATGCTAACAAATCCTCTTCGCCGTCGCTACTGCTGAACAGTCGTGCTAGACGGATCCGATCGAATTGGCGTATACTCGGCATTCCGAGCCCTGGACAAGCCGATGGCCGACGACGCACCGAAGCCCGTCAAGGATAGTCCGATTAAGATTTAACCGCGAGGCAATAGATTGAGAAAAGCAGCCTGGATCGGCGGCGGTCTCCTGGCCGCGTTGATCGCCTTGCTCGTTATCGTCCCCGCGTTTATCGACGTGGGGACTTTCAAACGGACTTATCTGCCTTTGGTCGAGGAATCCCTCCATCGCAGTGTTGACGTCGGCGAGGTGCGGCTGAGTTTAATACCGACCCCGTCGATTCGAGTCTCGAAACTGACCGTTTCGGACGGTCCGGCTTTCTCCAGTAGCCCATTTTTCAGCGCTGCGCAGTTGCAGCTTCGCTTGAAGCTCTGGCCGCTGCTCTTGGGTCGGTTTGAGATCACCGAGTTTGTGCTCGACAAACCGGTTATGAACCTTTCGAAGCAGCCCGACGGCGGCTTCAAGTATGCCGATAACGGCGGCAAGAAAACAACAACCGCGAGACAGGAAATCAAAAAAAAGCCATCCGCGCAGAAAAGCCAGGATCCGGCGGCGGTCCCTTTCATCTTGCCCAATCGTATGCGTATTAGAGACGGGCAATTGAACTTCGAGACGGGAGGTCAGAAGCCGGTCAAAGTGAACGGCATTGATCTTTCCTTGCAGGATTTTTCCAGCGGGCAGCCGTTTCCGTATCGAGCGTCGTTTGACTACCCCGGACTAAAGACGATTTCTGTTGAAGGGCAGCTTCGATATGAGGCGGAGCAGTCGACCTTAACGCTCAAGAACAATGAGCTGAAGGCTCAAGACCTCGTTCTACCGTTGGAGGGCAGCATCGTCAGCCTCTCCACGGTGCCCCGAGTCCACCTGACCGCGTCGAGCGAACAGCTCGACGCCAAGCCTGTGTTTCAGATTCTCTCGGTACTTGGAATCGCGCCGAGCGATACGGCAGTGTCTGGGCTTATGGGGCTGCGTCTAACCGTCACGGGACCTTCGCATAGTTTACTCACGGAACTCCGCGGCCGGTTCAAGGACGTAAGGGTTGACGGCAAACGCGCGTTGAAAGGAAATCTCACCGGCGACGTTTTCATCAAGCTGCCGCTAGGCGGCCATTCCCCCCTGACCCAAAGATTGCAAGGCGACGGCAAGCTGACCGCGCGCGACGGCGAGCTCACGAATGTCAATTTAATCAAAAAGGTGCAGCAAGCGACCGGCTTCATCGGCCTGTCTCAGAACGAGCGGCGTGAAGCAACCACTTTCAAAACCCTGGAAGGTGAATTCACGATCAAAGGAGGAGTGGCCGAATTCACCCGCATTCATCTGATTAATCCGCAGATGGAAGTCAATGGCGCGGGAACGATGACTTTAAATCGACCGACCTTGGATATGGGGATCGAAGCCGCGCTTTCCAACCAAGTTTCAGCCCGGGCCGCCAGCGGCAGGACTATCAGCTTCTTCAAGGACAATCAGGGTCGGATCGTGGTGCCTCTTAAGGTCAGCGGGAGCGTCGAAAATCCTTCAGTCAGTCTGGACAGCCAGAAAATGATTCAAAGAGGCATGCCCGGGTCGACGGAAAAGAGGATGGGCGCTTTCTTCAGACAATTGTTTCAGCGCAGATGACTCGGCACGTTGGGAAGGCTGAGGCTAAGGTTGAGCTTAAACTGAACCTAAACCTCAACCTGTCTCCTACTCCTTGGGGCTCCGGCTCAGGATAAGTCCTTGCAAGCTTTTCCCCCCCAACGCGTCGGTGACGGAATGGTCGACGTCGCGCAGCAATTCATCAATTTCCTGTTCGTCTCGGTCCCGGCCTCCACGACTCCTTCTCGTTTCGGCGGAAGCTCTGACGCAATCCAAAATCTCCTTGAGACTGATCCGTTCCGGATCGCGTGAAAGTACAAAACTTTCTTCCTCGGCGAGCGGCAACAGTATGTTTTTCTGGTGGAACGTCGTCATGAATTCCTTAACCAGGGCGGCCGACAAATGCAGTTTTGCCGCGAGCTCCGAGACATTTAGCGGCGGCAAGCCATGATAGAAGTTGCGTCCGATGTGAAGCATCATCAGCAGGGCTAGTTTTTCACGTCCAGCGCCGCTCTGCGCCAACAGCTCTCTTTCGCCTTCGTAGAAGCGGATATGCTGATGCGCATAAGCCACCTGGGCTCCGAGCAGCACGATCACCCAGCCAATGTGCATCCATAACAAGAACAGGAGCAGGATGGCGAAGCTGGAGTAGATCGCGTAATAGCGCGTCGATGACGCGACAAACACCGCGAATCCCCAGCCGGCGGTCCCCCACAAGATCGCCGCGACTAAGCCGCCGATGATCGCGGACTGGAGCTTTACTCGCGTGTTGGGGATGAAAACATACATGAACGTGAACGCGCCCCAGACGGTTACGTAGGGCACCAATGTTAGCAGCGCCAGCATTACGGTGCCGAAGGGCTCTATGGAGATGAGGGCCTTCACGAAGGCGTTGCTTTGCAGTGTGGCGGTGATCGTTACCGCGGCGAAGACCAACACCGGCCCGACCAAAATTACGCTGAGATAATCGCTGAACTTGCGCGCGAGTTTTCGCGGCGCTTTGACTCGCCATATATAGTTGAAGGCCTCTTCGATCGTTCCCATGAGAGACAACACGGTGACAAACAGGGTGACCAGGCCGATACTTCCCAGCGCGCTGGCGCTCATCCGATCGACGAATGCAATCAAGTGGCCGGTAATCTCTTGACCCTTCTCGCCGAGGGGAGCCAAGGCTTCGAAAAGAGCCGGCTCCATACGGTTGTGAACGCCGAAAGCCTTCAGGATAGAGAAAACCACGGCCAACAGCGGGGCGAGGGAGAGAAGCGTTTTGAAAGCCAGCGCCATCGCTTGAAGCTTCACCAGGCTTTCGATAAAGCCATGGCCGACCATGAGGCAAATTTTGATGGAGGAGTTCAGCAGCCTTTTAAGCCGGGTAAGGTCAGCCGAATCACCGTCCCAGAGTGACTCCAGGACTTTGCTTTTGATGTGCTGGATTGAGCGCTTTTTTCCCGCCGAGGAGGTCGTCATAGAGGTGACAACGATGAGCCGCTCTCAGTCGCCAGAGAGGAGATATTCGCGAGTGTAACAGTTTTGCCGGGCGCTCGGCAAAGTCCCCTGAGCCAGGGAACGCTTCCGACTCGTTTGCCCCTTTGTATCGCCTAAAAATGCGATCGGATGAAGTGCTTGCACTCTAACACAATAACTCTTTGGCTTGCACGTCCTCATACAATCACAATTTGCTGCGGCGCAAATATTCGCCCACAGGGGGTGCCTTTGGCCGCTCTCATTAAAATTTCTGGACAAAGACGTCCAGACGTCTTACTGTCAGTTTTACATGCCGCAACGCAAAACTTCGAAAGATAACAGTCTCCGCCGCCAGCCAGGGGAAGTTCGTGATGCTATCATGGCTGTATTGTCTAGCAAGCCACGCGGAGCAGCAGTTCCTGAGATTGAGGATGGAGTGCGAGACCTTATCGGTGAGGCGGCTTCCTCAAGCATCCGTTCCTACCTTCGCCTGAACGCAGACTCACTTTTCCGTCGCGCAGATCGCGGCCTTTACATGTTGCGCGAAGCGCCTGCGGAGTACGTGCCAAGCGCGCGCGGCGAGACCCCTGTAAAGTCATACTCATTCGGCCGTTCAAGACTTCTTGAGGCCGATTGTATGAGCTGGCTTCAACGGCAGCCCGAAAATTCAATTCATGGTGTGGTGACGGACCCGCCTTACGGCATGGTCGAGTACACTCCTATCCAACAGGCGAAGCTTCGCATAGGCAAGGGCGGGATCTGGCGAATTCCTCCGTCGTTTGATGGCACAAAGCGCTCACCACTACCTCGCTTCACAGTTCTTTCCACAGATGACCTTGAGAAGCTTGCGAGCTTCTTTCTTGAATGGGCGCGGACCTTGCTTCCCGTTCTTGTACCCGGTGCCAACGTCGTTGTGGCGAGCAATCCCCTCTTATCGTACGTTGTTTCCGGAGCGCTGGCGCGGGCAGGGCTAGAAAGACGCGGGGAAGTCGTCCGCTTGGTAATGACGATGAGAGGAGGTGATCGGCCTAAGTCTGCTCACGAAGAATTTTTTGGAGTAAGTGTCATGCCCCGTTCAATGTGGGAACCATGGCTTATTTTCCGAAAGCCAATCGAAGGTCGAGTGCAGGATAATCTCCGAAGGTGGAAGACAGGAGGTTTCAGACGACCATCAAAGGACCGACCTTTTGGCGATGTGATTCCATCGGCGCCTACACACAAGGCTGAGCGGAATCTCGCGCCTCATCCGAGCCTGAAGCCCCAGGCATTCTTGCGGACATTAGTAAGAGGCGTCCTACCGCTCGGAGAAGGAATCGTCTTAGATCCCTTCGCCGGGTCTGGCTCTACCCTAGCGGCCGCAGAGGCAGTTGGTTACGAAAGCATCGGGATTGAGATGGACTCGCGATACTTTGAACTAGCTTCCAAAGCGATTCCAAAGCTCGCGGCATTCAAGAACGGAGGAATTTATTCGTTTAATCTATAAATCTAATTTGACGCAACTCATTGATCCTTGCCGAATGAGTTGAGCTGCTTTTGAGGGTTCGGTTTCAACGTCCAACGCAGGGTGTCAGTTACTAAGACTTATTCCCTTTTGCTGTCTTTGAGTTAAAAACTCGCGAAGGACGTTCATTATTAGAAATCCGTTTTGTTGCCCCAACGAGTCTCTTTGACACAATATCCAGGCCGAATATCGCGCGCTGATTAACTTTTCGCCTCCCATATCTCCAAAACCTTCTGGACAGCCTCTTCAACTTCGGCACGCGCCTCCCATCTTTCATGACCCCTTGCCAAAAGCTCGTCGTATTTAGTCTCCCGATGCCGGATGTGAGCGATCAGAGCTAAACGCACTGCTTCTTGATCCAACGCTTTGGCGAACGCGGACCGCCCGA
>JBOHVS010000185.1:0-26355 GCA_050735975.1 Binatia bacterium
AGCCCCATTACAGCGCCTTCGCTGATCGGAGTGTTGACCACGCGATTGTTACCGCACTTTTCGGCAAGTCCCAGGGTAACCCCAAATGGGCCGCCGACGGCAACGTCTTCGCCAAAAAGGTAAACCGAAGAGTCTCGCATCATCTCTTCGTCTAGTGCGCTGCGGATCGCATCTAGGTATGTTTGGTCAGCCATACACAACAAATCCTTAGCGAACGTCATTCTGAGGCAAAGCCGAAGAATCCGTTAGTCGAACGAGACGCTTGGCTGGCGCTCCGGGTGACAACCGGAAAAGGTCTTGATTGTTTCAATTGCATCTTGAATCAGCGATTACATCATGTTTGCGTTTCGGCTGTCACCTGGGTGTGAACTTCATTTGCCGCGGGCCAGGGCGAAGAGAGCGCGAACTCCGCCGCCTTTTCCACCAGCTCACGAGCCCCGCGCTCTATGGTTTCGATTTCTTGATCGGAGGCGACCTTCTTGCGTTTGAGCAGAGCGGAGAAGCGCGCAATGGGATCTTTCTTCTTCCATTCTGCAAGTCGTGAAAGCTCGCGATATTTCGCTGGATCACCCTCGTAGTGTCCCCGCAGCCGATACGTCAGGCATTCGACGAAGCTCGGTCCTTTGCCGCGGCGGGCACTTTGCACCGCCTTACGGATAGCTTCGCGAACCGCCTTAAGATCGTTTCCATCTACGGTGCCGGCCGGAATTCGGTAAGCCTTTGCGTGGCTGGCCAGCCTCTCGACGACCGTGTGTGAGGACAAAGGGGTAAATTCGGCGTAGCCATTGTTCTCGCAGATAAAGACGACCGGAAGGCGCCACAAACTCGCAATGTTGAGCGACTCGTGAAACGCGCCCGCCTGCCCTGCGCCGTCGCCGAAGAAGACGGCCGCGACTTGTCCGTTCCGCGCTTCCCTGGCCCTGAAAGCGGCGCCCAAGGCGAGCGGGATAGTACCGCCGACGATTCCGGTGGCGGTGACAAAGCCTGCGTCCATCGCAACAATATGCATCGACCCACCTTTGCCGCGGCAATAGCCCGTGGCGCGTCCGGCAAGCTCGGCCATGAGACGATTTATATCCGCGCCCTTGGCGATCGCATGGCCATGGGAGCGGTGACTGCCGAAAAGGTAATCATCCCGATTCAACTCGGCACACGTCCCAACAGCCACCGCCTCTTGGCCAATTCCCAAATGGAGCAAGCCGACGATTTCGCGAGCGGCGTATAGCGCCGAAACTTTCTCCTCGAAAGCGCGAATGAGCCACATGCGACGCAGTAGCTCGACAAGCTCCTTTGAGTTTTCAGCCTTCGGGGCCATAAAAGCGTGGAAACAGTCTATTGGCGATCAATGTTCAGGCCGGTCAAAAAGGTTTCAGTTGGGAAGCGCGAGCAGATGAGCCTTTTTACCGCCTGAAGGTCAAGCCACGGCGGCTCGGATGGCGTCGGTTATGCGCGATTCGGAAGGTCCGATGTAGTCTTCGAGAGGCGGGCTATAGGGTACCGGCACATCCAAGGTCGATACGCGTCGTATCCGCGTCTTCAATTTGTCAAAACCGGTTTCGGCAATGCGCGCAGCGACCTCGGCCGCCACGCCGCAACTTTGGTGCGTTTCATCGACGATCACAACTCGGCCGGTTTTTTCCACCGATGATAAGATCGTTGCCAGGTCAAACGGCACGAGCGTGCGCGGATCGACCACTTCCACCTCGATTTTGTCCTTGGCCAACTGGTCAGCAAGCTTGAGACAGCGTTGGACCATGTAAGAGGTTGAGATCACTGTTACATCGCTACCTTTACGCTTTACATCAGCCACGCCGAATGGAATCGGCGCGTCGTTCTCAGGCACCTCTCCCCGAACGTCTAGAAGCTGAACATGGTCGACGAAAATCGTCGGATTATCGCTGGCGACCGCCGTCTTAAGCAGCCCTTTCACATCCCTCGGGCTGGCCGGCAGTACGATCTCTAATCCCGGGTTGTTCCAGAGCATCGCCTGCGGGCTCGCCGAATGCTGTGCTGCGCCGCCCCCGCGAATGCCATGGAACAAATGAAAGACGACCGGCACGCGCGTCTGGCCGCCGGACATATAGAAAGCATTCGCAGCTTCATTAGCGACCTGCGGCCAGGCCTCAAAAATAAAGCTTCCAGTGCTGATATCTACGATCGGTCTGAGACCCGCCATTGCGGCGCCAGTCGCGAGCCCGCAGAACCCCAACTCCGAAATCGGTGGAGAGGCAATGCGATCGGCATATTTTTTAGCCAGCTCCTGGTACACATGACGGTGGGCGCTCAGGCTCAAAAAAGTTCCGTTGATGAGATGCACTCTCCCATCGGCGGCCATGATCTCGTGCAGCGCCTCGAATTTGGCTTCGTAATAAGCGAGTTCACTCATACGCGGTTGTTAAGCAAAGGTGTCCTTCGTCGCCTCTTCGGGTTCCAAGTAAGGACTGGCCAAGGCGAACTTCACGGCTTCGGCGATTTCTGGTTTGACCGTGTTTTCCATCGCGGCGATTTCTTCTCGCGTCGCTTGATTGGCCTGCACCAATTCGCGAATAAAAATCAACAGCGGGTCACAGGAACGGTACCACTCGCGAACTTTTTCCGGAACGGCGCTCACGTTCCACGCGAGGGCGGCATCCATCGGCTGCGCTACGCTCGGCCAGTTGGTCTCGCTGCCGGGCCAGCGAACGGTCTGCGCTTCGATGAACTGAGGACCTTCGCCGCGGCGAATTTTCTCTACCGCCTCAGAGATCGTCGCATGAACAATGCCGCTATTTGTTCCGTCGATTTGTTTCGCGGGTATCTTGTAGGCACCGGGC
The DNA here is from genome assembly GCA_050735975.1 of Binatia bacterium. Taxonomy (GTDB): domain Bacteria; phylum Desulfobacterota; class Binatia; order UBA9968; family UBA9968; genus DATMBL01. The sequence goes on from JBOHVS010000185.1 coordinate 2,814, forward strand.
AAGTCGGTCAACGGGTATGCTGCCATCGACGATGATTGGGCGGCGCCGGTCGCTCGTCCGGTGCCATACTTGCCGTTGTTCTCGCAGAGGAACAAAACCGGGAGCTTCCAAAGCGATGCCAGGTTAAAAGATTCAGGCGCCGCGCCTTCCTCCAGAGCGCCGTCGCCGAACAGACAGACGGTGATTCGGCCGTTGTTCAGCGCCTTTGCGGCATATGCCGTGCCGGTGGCAAGCGGGATGATGCCGGCGACGACGGCTGAAGTGTGAAGAAAGCCCAGCGACGGTACCACCGTATGAAACGAGCCGCCCTTGCCCTTGTTGTAGCCCCCGGCGCGTCCCAAAATTTCCGCAAATAACCGCTTGGGGTCGGCCCCGCGCGCGAGCAGATGGCCGTGGTTTCGGTGCGTGGTAAAGAGATAATCGTCGGCTCGCAAGCAGGAAAACGCCGGGACCGCGGTAGCCTCTTGCCCGATGTAGAGATGGTAGTGCCCGCCGAAGACCCCCTTATCATGGAGCGGCACCAGGTTTTCTTCGAAATGGCGGATCACGAACATCCGGCGGCAGAAGTCCAGCAGTGTTTCACGCGGCAACTTAGGCAACATAATCTTCCGTTTCAGTTAGCTCCTTATGTCAAAACAATGGAGGTTGTCAACGCTGCGCGGTTCGGGACGCGCGGCGCCAAAGCGAGAAATTCCTCTCCGTCGCGGCGAGTGAGGTTGGCGACCGAGCAAATAGCGCGTTCTTCCCAGAGGATGGAATATGGAAAGGATGGAATGTCGCTCATGTGGATACCGCCGCAAATCACGGTTCCGCCTTTGCCAATCGCTCGAAGAGCCTGGGGGACCAGATCCCCAAGGGGCGCGAAGATAATCGCCGCGTCCAGTTTCACCGGGGGGAATTCATTTGAGCCGCCAGCCCAAACCGCGCCGAGATTCAAGGCGAAATTCTTCGCCTCTTCATCCCCAGGGCGAGTGAAGGCGTAGATATCGCTTCTGGTAGCGCGCCACTTGAGCAATGATATGAGCTGCTGCGCCGAAGCCATAGATGCCGAGGCGCTTTCCGTCGCCTGCCTTAACCAAGCTCCGATATCCGATCAGTCCCGCACATAACAGCGGCGCGGCCTCGGTGTCGCTGTAGGATTCGGGGATCGGAAAACAAAAGCGCTGATCGGCAACCGTGTATTCCGCATACCCGCCGTCGAGAGTATAACCCGTAAACTTCGTTTGGTCGCACAGGTTTTCCTGCCCCGCTTGGCAATAGCCGCAATCGCCACAAGTCCAGCCTAACCAGGGTATACCGACGCGATCACCGACCTTAAAACGTTCTACACCTGCGCCTTTTTCTTCAACGCTTCCCACAATCTCATGGCCCGGTATCAGCGGCAGTTTCGGCTGAGCCAGCTCACCGTCGATCACATGAAGATCAGTCCGGCAAACCGCGCAGGCACGGACTCGGATCAAAACCTGCCCGGGACCGGGCTTTGGGATCGGCAACTCCGCTTTCCGCAGCGACTGCCCGGCTTTTTCAAAAACCATCGCGCGCATCAGCTTAACTATTCTAGCCGAAGGGTTGAGCTAGGGGGGTGAAGCTCCAGAAGAGATACGGAAGCGATGACAGGTTCCGAACAGGGCCGTTCCCTCGTACCCATGGAAAACCCGCAAGATGAGTCCGCAGTACTAATCCAGGTCGATATCTTTCAGTGGCTTGGTGATCGGCTCTTCTTTGGCCTTCTTGAGCAGCTCTTGGAATTTAGCTTCCAGTACCTTGGATTTGTTCTTCTCGGCTTCCGCTATCTGCTGATATTTCTCATCGCGGCGGGTGGCCTCGTCTTTGACCATCTTGGCGGCGTCCTTTAACTCAGCGATGAGTTGAGGCTTAGCGGGCAATTTATGGTCGAGCACCGCGGATAGCGTGGGATCAATCGTGAGCGTCGCGCTGCAGCAAGGGCAGGCTATTTGAATCGTGGAACGTTCGTTTTCAGGCATGGCTTTCAATCATCCTCTCAGGTAGTGGTAATGGCGCTCTAAATTTTAGATTTTCGATTTTAGATTGAATCCAAAATCGGCAATCCTAAAATGGGTTCATCCTCTCAGTTCAATCTGCTCTCCATCCGGGCCGCCAAAGACGACGCGGCGCCAACCTTGTTCTCGCGGTTCTCTCGCCGCCGTAGGGTGGGGCGCGCGAATCAATTGCACGCCTGCTTTCTGTAAGGCGTCAACGGTGTCGTCGAAATTATCCGTTTCCAAACAAAAATGAAAACCTGACATAGCGCCGTCTGTCTTGTGAGTTAGCTCCAAGACCGTATCGCCAAGCTTAAGATAAGCAATCTGTAGCCCGCCGGTCGCCGCGTGCTGAAAATATTTCTTGAAACCAAAGTGCTTTTCGTAAAAAGCTACGGAACTTTCGAGATCGGCGACGTGAATGGCTACGTGGTCAATTCGCTTGAACATGGGTTTCTCTGGCTTTCCAAAACAGGATAGTCGCTTCGCTTGCATTTTTGCAAGCGCAACGGCTTAAGGTGAAAAATCGTAGGCCGGGCGCTAGAATGTGCCGGGGACTCGTTCTGTGCCTATTTACCGACTCATCGAAGACTTGGTTTTCCCGCCGCCGGAATACGCCGATCCCAGCGGGCTTCTGGCGGTCGGGGGAGACCTATCCGCCGAGAGGTTACTGGAAGGCTATCGTACTGGAATCTTTCCTTGGTACGCTGACGATCAGCCGATTCTCTGGTGGTCGCCGGATCCGCGCTCGATTCTGGAGCTGAATGATTTCAAAGTTTCAAGAAGTCTACGCAGGACTATCAACAAGGGAATCTTCACAGTCACCTTTGATCGCGCCTTCGAGGAGGTGATCCGGGCGTGCGCCTCGGTTCCACGGGAAGGGCAGGCGGGCACATGGATTACTTCTGAGATGCAGGAGGCCTACATAAAGCTCCACGGGTTGGGCTTCGCGCACTCAGTCGAAAGCTGGTTCGAGGGCGAACTGGCCGGTGGTGTCTACGGTGTCTCGTTGGGCAGGGCATTCTTCGGCGAGTCAATGTTCCACCATAAAACCGACGCCTCGAAGGTGGCCCTGGCGACTTTGGTCGAAAAGCTGAAGAACTGGGAGTTTGACTTCATCGACGCGCAGATGACTACCGAGCACATGATCAACCTTGGAGCTAAAGAGATATCCAGGCGCGTTTTTCTAAAGCGCCTGAAAACAGCGCTCCGTCATCCTACCAAGCGTTGGAAGTGGCGAGCGTGACCGATACGTTTCAGCGTCCGGTCTCGATTTCATTGACAAGCCCTTCAAGAAAAGTCTTCCCGGGAAATTCCAGGATCAGTAAGACAAGGCTCAGACCGGATAACAGATACTGGTCCCACAGGTAACGACCGGCCAAAGCCAAGGCTAGGCCATAGACGGCAATCGCCTCAATGATAGCGAAGGCGACGACCTTGCGTGTAACATAGGTTGAGACCACCAAGGCGGCGCGTGCTTCGGTCTGGCCTTTGTGTTCTTCCAGCGCGCGGAGGATCTTGGTCTTGTTCGATTTATCCAGTAGTGCTTCCCGAGTAAGTTTGCTCCTTTTCCACCAGACGAGATAGCCCAGGTCCACGAAAACCAGTACCCACAGCACTACCCTGACAGCTGGCAGCACATTAGAATCGGTCAGGAAACCACGATCGCCGACAACCCGCTGTGCAATTATGATGTATAGCGAGAGCGACGCAGTGAAGAAGCTCCAAAGAATGACGGCCGCTCCACGTTGATCGAGCAAGATCGTTTTGAACTCAGGACGGATCATCTTGCATGGTCCTTTATCACAGCTCGGGTAGAGCTGTCTCGCGGAGGGCCGTTTTTTGTTGTGGCGAAGATATTCCGGTGGTATAGGGACACAGGCAACCGAGAGAGGAGATAGTATGGCGCTTTTCGATCTTGTCATTCACGGCGGAAGAGTCATCGACGGCACGGGCAATCCCTGGTTCTATGCGGATGTTGCTGTCAAAGACGGCAAAGTAGCGAGCATTGGCAAGATCAAGCCGGATGCTGGCCAGCGGGCGATTTCCGCAAGGGGGTGTGTCGTAACGCCCGGTTACATCGATATGCACACGCACAGCGATCAGCCCTTGATTGCCGATGGCAATGCCGAGAGCAAGGTGCGCCAAGGCGTCACCCTCGACATTATCGGCGAGAGTCAGACCGTGGCGCCACTGGCGGGCCCGGTGCTGGAGGAATACCGATCGGAACACCGCCGGCGCAACGGTATTGAGACCGACTGGAAAACGTTTACGGAGTACTTCGACCGGGTGATGAAAGGCGGCATCTCTATCAACGTCGCCTCCGGTGTTTCGCCCCAACAGGTAAAGCGAGTGGTCGTCGGTTTCGACGAACGGCCGGCCAGTGCAGCAGAACAGGAGAAGATGAATGGTCTCGTCGTGCAAGCTATGGAAGAGGGAGCGCTCGGGCTCACCGCGGCATGGCATGCCAAGGGACCGGAGTATCCCGACGAAGTGGTGGAAATGGCAAAGGTTGCGCGGCACTACGGTGGCTATTATGGCGTGCATCTGGGAAGCGAGGGCTTCGACATCATGGAGGAGTTGGCAAAGACGCTCCATATTGCCCGCGAGTCCGGCATTCCGATTCACGTCTATCACCTGAAGATGCGCGCGAAGAGCAATTGGGGGCGCGTCCGCCAAGTTGTCGAGCAGATCGAAGAAGCTCGGCGGGAGGGGTTGGAGATCACAGCCAATCAGTATCCTTATACGGCTATGCAGCATCCCTGGCGGAGGTTGTTTCCGCGTTGGGTCCAGGATGCGCCGTTTAACGAAACCATCGCGCAGTTCAAGAGTTCCTCTTTTCGCGAACGGGTCATGAAGGATCGTGAGTTCGATCAGTACGTGAACGAGCACGGCGGATGGGACGGAATCGTCGCCGCGCGGCTGGATACTGAAAACCTAAAACCCTTCGAAGGCAAAACCATCGCTGAGATCGCTCAGGCTCGCGGGCAGGACCCGGTGAGCACTTGCTTCGATCTCATCTATGAAGAGGGGATGTTCGTCCATGGCGTGCACCACACAATGTCGGAGGAAGATGTCAAGGCGGTGATGCGCGCACCGTGGATATCCATCGGCTCGGATGGCAGCGCGTTGAATCTGAAATATCCGGGCAAGCCTCATCCACGCAGCTTTGGCACGAATCCGCGCGTGCTAGGAAAGTATACCAGAGAGGAAAAGGTGCTTCAGCTGGAGGACGCGATCCGCAAAATGACTTCACTTCCGGCGCAAGTTCTCGGTCTCAAAGATAGAGGGCTACTGAAGGAAGGATATTGGGCGGACATCGTTGTGCTTGACCCTGACACCGTGGCTGACACAGCCACCTATGAGAACCCGAAGCAATATCCCAAGGGGATCCATAACGTCATAGTTAACGGAACGCTAGTTATAGATGGCGGTCATCATACGGGAGCCCGCGTCGGCCGAGTGATCTACGGACCGGGGAAGCGGGTCAAATGAGGGCATCCGTCCCTGCTTCCAAGCAGAGTGAGGTCTAGGCTTAGCCGGGTCCGAACCCGCTGAGCCTCAGCCCGCTCCATCCTTAACCTGCCTTGACCTAGCGCCAAAGCGGGTTCAGGTAACCTTCGAACCTCGAACCTCCCTTTAACCTCAACCCGCTCAAGCCGCGGTGGGGTATTTTTCAGTGGCAAAGCGCGGCCGATAAGAACTATAATCAGCGCCGGGAGGAATTCAGTATGCTGGCGACGCGGATCATCCAAAAGGAAGGAATCTTCTACCTCATTTCGTACAAAGCCGCAGAGCTATTAGATCGCGTCAGCTTCACGAGTCGCTACTACTACGAAGGCGAAGAGATCGAGGCGGATGAACTCGGCGATGACGAAGTCGCGAGATTCATCGCCGGGATTGAAAAAAGCGAAAAATCATTCCAGCGCACCCTCAATCGCCGAAAAATCCGCCAAATCGTCAACTTTTACGAGACCGCCGTGAGCCAACCCTTGATCCCCGGCACGGTTCTTTTGTTCACCGACGAGACCTTGCGCTTCCGGCGATCTGATTCATCCGAGAACCTTGGCTTCTTGAGCGAGCCCGAAGGCAAGTTTCTCATTATCGACGGCCAGCATCGGCTCGCGGCGCTCCATTTCTTCAGGCAAAGACACCCCGATCAGATCAGCCGTGTGGAGGTGCCGTGTATTGTGTTCGACGGCAAGAGCGCCGATTTCGCCACGGAGATGTTCGTCGTCATCAACTCGACGCAAACGAGAATCAACAAGTCTCACCTCGTTGACCTCTACGAGCGCGTATCGTGGGAAACGCCGGAAAAGAAGCTGGCGGCAAGGATCGTTAATCTGCTTTACGAAGAAAGCGATTCCCCGCTCCGCTACCGCATCAACCGCCTTGGCGGCCGCAGCCGGCAGGAGAAATGGATTCTTCAATCGGAGCTCTTCAACGAGATCCACAAAATCATCCTGTCGAACCGCAAATTCTTCGACGACCACTTTCAAATGCGAGCCGACCGCGCTTACAACATGGTTCGAGATTACCTCAAGGCTGTCCGCGACGTTATGAGTGCGGTATGGGGAGACAACGAGAAGTATATGTTCACGCGCGATGTGACACTTAAGGCGCTGTTGCGCGTGTTCGGCGATCTCGTGCGACACCGCAAACTCGTGCAGGCGTGGGAAGACGAGCGTTCGCCGCGCGCGTTCGAGACTTCCATGAGTTCGTGGCGGGATTTAACGCGCGAGTTCCGCGCCGAGGGCTTCTATGAGCGCTTCCCTGCCAAGGGACAGGTAGAGCGTGTTCGACGGATTCACGTTAAGTTGAGCCAGAGTTTGGCCCGGGTTTAAAACTTCATAATTTAGGAGCAGATGGCGATAAGCTTCGGCGATTTGCCCGCACTGGTACAGATGTGTAGGAGCATTCGCGGTTACGACGAGAGCCGCAACGTTGAGGAGATTACTGACATTTTGCCTACGTCCCGGCCGTTGCTAAGAAAAGAAACCATTGGTATGAATAGAAAACTGCATCAAAGAAAAGTCCCGGAGGTTGCCGATGAAGATCGCTATTAGGCTCAGCGTGCTTTTGGCAGGCGTGTGGTTGGGTATGGGGTTGTTAACTTCAGCTCGAGCGGCGAGCGTCGAGGAACTATATGCCGGTATCAACAAGCTGCCCGGCAAAGAGAGACAGAAACGGCTTGAAGAAGGCGCGAAAAAGGAGGGGAGGGTCGTCGTATATTCCAATCAAGGGCTTGAAACGATTCAGGAATACGCGAACGGATTCGAAAAAAAGTATCCATTTGTCAAGGTCGAGTCTTCTCGCCTTCAAGGGGCCAAGGGATTGGACCGTATTCTTCTCGAGCATCGGGTAGGAAAGCTTCCTGCGGACGTAGTCGGCGTTGATTTCGACAATATCGGCGAGCTGCTGAAAAGCGGCATGCACGCGCGTTACGAATCGCCGGAGAGAAAAAACTTTCCGAACCAATTCTGGGACAAACAGGGCCGTTGGCACGTTGTCGATTACACGCTGGTCGTTATTGCCTATAACACCAATCTGGTTAAGCCAAACGAAGCCCCAAAAAGCTACGCCGATCTATTAAACCCAAAATGGAAAAACGACATCTCGATTGATACCGAGCCTGAGCAGGCCGTGTTCGTTTGGCTCATGGAATGGGGAGAAGAAAAGACCGTCGAATACATGAAAGCTCTGATGCGCAACGGCGCGGTTCCGCGCCGCGGGCATACGCTGCAAGTACAGCTTCTCTGCAGCGGCGAGACGAAAATCGCCGTTGAAGTCTATCCGCCGCGCGTGTTGCAGATGAAACATGAGAAGGGATGCCCTATCGCCATGGTCTTTCCTAATCCAACGCCAGGATCGCTCGGCAGTCACACCGGAATCGCCAAGAGCGCCAAGCACCCCCATGCGGCTGCGCTTTACATCGATTTCATGCTAAGCGAAGACGGGGTCGCGGCGTTGGCTAAGGCGGGAGGTACGATCGCCGCGCGGAAAGGCGCCAAGGCAGGTTGGCAGGAGATCTTGAATGCCTTGGAAAGCAAACGGGTGCGCACGGTGCTAATCGGTCACGAGAAGATGGCCGAAGTGAAAGACAAAGGTTACAAGCTGATGGAGGATATTATCATTCGAAAGCAGTTCCGCTAACTAGAGCATGGAGCAAGGTTAGGCCGGAGGTCAGACGTCGGAGATCAGAGATCAGCGGGAACAAAGAGCATGGAAAAGGAACCTGTTCAGATCTGACTTCTGACCTCTGTTCTCATCACCACTTAGCGACAGATTCGCGCGCCTCGCTTCGGAGATCTTTTTGAGCAGTCTGTAAATAGCACTTTTCAGGAATCCGCCAGCCAGGTATTTTTCCATAGCAGTGGTCATCCGGACGCAAACTGTTCAGATCTGCTGGATCGAGTACCGTCCGCCGATCGCTCGCGCGATCAAGCTGATAACGACGAGAATGGTAATGAGAACCATGCCCAGCGCGGAAAGCTGCGGGTACTGGCCCCCATCCCACAGCTCAAAGAGAACGATCGAGATCACCTCGGTGCCGCTGCGGTAGAGCATAATCGAAGTGGATAGCTCCCGGAACGAGTGAGTGATGACGTAAATCCATCCCGCCACAAATCCGGGAGCGAGCAAGGGGAGGATCACGCGTCTAAAAGTATGGCTCCAACTGGCGCCGCTTGTTTCTGAAGCCTCTTCCAGTTCTTTTTTAATTTGCAGCATCGACGATGAGCATGCCCTCATGCCGTAAGGCAGGTACTTCGTTACATAGGCGATCAAAAGAATCCATAAGGTGCCATAGACCGGCAGCGGCAAGACGAGATAAAGCCACAGGATGGCAATGCCCAGTACGAGTCCTGGCATTGCGATCGGACTAAAGGCCAAGAAATCGAGCATGCCCTTCCCACGCCACGAAGTTCGGACGATGATCCAGGCAACAATCGCGGTCAAGAGCATCGTTATCGTCGAACTCGAGATGCCCAGAACAAAGCTGTTCCACAACGCGCGATGAACCAACGGCAGGTTCCAGAGATTTTGGTAATTTTCCAACGTCAAGCTTGCCAGGGCGGCTTTCGAAGGAGCCATATAAAAGGGCAGGAACGACGACCAAACGACGGTTAGAACGGGCAGGATGAAGAGCACGAAGCAGAGCAACAGGTTCAGAATCGCCAGCGAGGTCCGCCAGCGGCCAAGGTCGAACGCCGTGGGGCGAAATCCCTTGCCGGTGATTGTGGCGAACTGTTCCGAAGCCGCGGTCCATCTGAGATAGAGTACAACTCCGATCGTGGTAATCACGAGGTAAACAACCGCAAATGTGCTGGCCACGCCAAAATCGGTGGGCACGCTCTTGGTCGCGAGATAGACTTCGGTCGCAAAGACCAAAATGCCCGCAGGTATGCCGATCAGCGCGGGAACTTCGAAGCTCTCGATCGCCCTCACAAAGCTGATCATCCAGACAGCTAGAATGGCGGGCAACAAAACCTGCACGGTAATGCGCAAAGTCGTGCGCACAATTCCGGAGCCGGCGACCATCGCCGCTTCTTCAAGCGACGGATCCATCGAGCGAAGAGCCGCCGCGAGTAGCAGAAAGACGAGCGGAATGTCATCCGTGCCCTGAACCCAGATCATACCCGGCATGTTGTTAATCTCGATGGGCTGATCGAACCCCAGGTATTGCGTCGCGATGATATTTACGACGCCCGAGCGGCGACCGAAGAGCATAATCCAGCCAACGGTCGTGAGGATGCCCGGGACAATCATCGGGACCAATATGCAGGTGTAAATCGCTCCCCGCCAGGGGACATTGGTTCGTTCCGTTATCCACGCGAGATAAAGACCTCCAGTAAAAGCGAGCAGGCTTGATCCAGCGCTAAAGATCACGGAGTTGAGGAGGGCTCCCGCCAGGCGCCAATCACTGAAAAGGGCGAGGTAGTTCTTGACGGTTAGATCCCCGGAGACCCCCGGTGGACCGCTCTTCAAGCTGCCGTAGACCAGCATCGCCAAAGGAATCAGCGTCAGGTAGGCGATGACTCCGGCGGCCAGACCGACGAGAAAAAGCTGCGGCGTGATGCGAAATCGGGGGCCGGCTTTCATCAAGGGCTTCTTATCACGCCATCGACTTTTCGTACAAGCGATGATCGGACGCAATATCTTTGCATTTGCTTGTTCCGAAGCCGTCATAGCTAAGGTAGGTCTCGTCGACTTGCGGTTACGTAACGGGACAATTGAGATGTGAAATCACAGCGAATCACTACTTGACAACGTAGATCGCGGTCGAATAGAAAGCGGCTGTTCGGTGAAAAGGCCCCCAGGAGTACCGTTGTTAAGACAAGCTGCGCAAGTCGAGGCCGGAACTCAGCGCCAAGCTACATCCCACCAGCCATCTAACCCAGGGAGATCGCGTTTACCTGCAATTCGAACCCGAGGCGTGCATCCTGGTGCCGGTCGCTCCTAGCTGACTTCGCGGAGCGGTATCACAAGGAAGATTCGTAACTCACACAGCTAAAATTGGAGGTCATGAAATGAAAATTTTGCGCTTCAATGATGATCGGGTCGGAGTACTCAAGAACGACACGTATGTCGTTGACGTGAGCAGCGCCATTCCGCACCGCGTCGAAAAGGGGCCCAAACGCGTCATCGAAGAGATCATTGAAAACTTCGACGGCTACCGAGACAGGTTTCAACAACTACTCCGAAGCGAAAGCGGCGTGCCTTTGGGGAGCATTCGGTTGCTCGCGCCGCTGCCGCAGCCAAACAAATGCTTGGCGGCCTTTGTTAACTATCTGGACCGCCCGGACCGCACCAAGGAAAGCTTGACGATCGAATACTTCTACAAGGCCCCAGAGCTCGTGGGCCCTGATGGGACCATAGAACTTGCGGATCTTTCCGCGGTGACCGTGTTTCATCCCGAGGCAGAGTTGGCGTTTGTGATCGGTAAACGGGCGAAGAACGTCAATTTGGCCGAAGCGATGAACTTCGTTTTTGGCTACGTTCCCTTCTTCGATATCTCGGCAAGAGGCATGACGCGGCGCACCCAATTTTTACCCAAGGGACAAGACACTCACGCTGTGATCGGGCCGTGGATCACGACGAGCGACGAAATTCCCGATCCCCACAATCTCATTGTAAGATCCTGGGTGAACGGAGCGCGACGGCAGAACTACAACACGAAGGACATGGCCTACAAAATCCCTGAGCAAATTTCCTGGCTCAGCAGGTTTGTGACGTTATGTCCCGGCGACGTGATCGCCACGGGGACTTATCACGAAGGATTGGGGCCGCTTAACGGCGGCGATGTGCTAGAGGTCGAAATCGAAAAACTAGGAAAGGCAACGTTTAACGTGAAGAGCTATGGTCCCCGCAAGGAAGTCGCGCATACCGCCGGAGGAGCCCCGGCCCCGGCGGGTGGCTGGACGAAAGTCTGAAAGCTAAATCGGCCGCCCGCCTCGCTGACCGGGATGGTTATTTCTCTTATGTCTTCTCGCCGGCATAGCTTAATCGTCAGTCTGCCAGCACTCCCCGGTCCCGACCACCGCCGTGCTGGTAGATGATTCTCTTGCCGGTCTTTTCATCGATTTCGTTTCTCTGGCCGCCGGCTTTGGCCACGTCTTTGGCGGTGGCTTTGTGGCTGTTGCCCAGGAGGATCATGGGCTCATCGTGGGGATTGGAACCTTCATAGTACTCATGCGCCGGGATGCTGATAACCTTACCGGGCGAGAGCTCATGTGTTTCGTTTAAGCCCTTCATGACGCCGCGTCCGGTCAAAACGTAGTAAGTACGATCCGATGGATGGTTGTGCATCCGCTGCACGTCACCGGGAGGGAAAAAGAGGATCCAGGTTTCCAGATTCTCCCTTCTGAACAAATCCATTCGTCTCTGGCCTTTTTTCCTGTCCTTGGCCGTTTCCATAATATCTAAAAGTTCCATACGGACCTCCTTTGGGTTGGTGAGTTGATTCGATACGGGTGTCATGCTCAGACTTTATTCCGGTCGCAGATATCGTGTCAAGGAGAACGCCTGGGAGGTAGTGGTTCAGTTACAATCAGAGTCTACCGTTTACATCAGGAAAGATTCCTCGCTCCCGCTCGGAATGACACCTAAAGGATTCGTCATCTTCTAATCAAACCGCACCGTTCGTGGTGAGCCTAGTCGAACCATGAACGGTGTTTTCACACAGTTCTGACGAAGTGAGGGATCTTGGGCCAAATGAACCACTACCGCCTGGGGTCGGGGTCGCTGTTATCCTTAACGCCGAAACTGCTTTAAACGCGGCGATTGTCAGAGCCGGTGTGCCGTTATATAGAGTTGTAAATTCCGCGGAGCAGGAGCGTTCAATATGAGCTTGGCCCAACTCGGAGTCTTATACGGACACCTCGAAGGAACGGATGGGAAATTCACTCGGGATCCGTCCGGATACCTCTCGATAGAAGCGGGTATCTTTCGCAAGCACGGCTTGGAAGTCTCCTGGCAGCACGTTCAAGGGACCGAGGCGCGTTATCACAGGCTGGAAAACGGCAGCGCGCAGATATCGCTAGTCGTCGGACGGGCGTCGCTACAGCACTTCTTGACTGCACGGACAACGCGTCTCCTTGGCTGCGCAATGAACAGTTGTCCCTACCATTTGCTGATCGACCCAACTATCAAGGAGCTGCGAGACCTCCGGGGGAAGACCCTGGTCTGTCGAGAGGGCCCGTCGCGCAATACCCCATTGGCGGAGACCTTTCGAGCGCTCGCCCAGTTGCAGCTGGGCGAGGATCTAAAGCTCCAGTTACCGGAGAGCGATCAAGGGGCTTTCAAATTGCTGATGGATCGAAAGGTTGCTGCTGCGCTACTGCCGCGGCCCTACGGGTTTATCGCCGAAGAAAAGGGCTTCAAGCGGATCGCTCATTGGCCTGAAGTCGTGGATGATCCTCTGCCTATTACCATTGAAACGACCGAGAAGATCGCGCGCGAAAGAGCGGAGGATTTGTCCGTGTTTTTGGAAGCCCACCGGGAAGGCATTGTTTATTTAAAATCGCATCGGGCCGAGTCCCTGCGCATGTTGCAAAAGCAATTCGGCCATTCAGTCTTGCTCGCGGCGAAAACCTTCGACGATTACATCGGCTGTATGAACGATCGCCTGACGGTTGATTTCAAGCATCTCGAAAAGCTTGTCGGTCAGGTGGCGCCGGATACTTCGGAGGGCGCGCGACAGGTCGCTGCCGATTGGATCATTCCGGGAGTGCTGAGCGGCTAGAAGTGATAAGCCCGGTCGGTGTTCTCGAAAGTGTCGCTCGTAAGCAAAGTTCTCGTTGTGCCCGCAGCGAGCGGCGTTGCGTTGTCAGTAGCGGAGCGACACTGGTTTTTGGTATATCTCCTAGCGGCGCATTGGCAGAGCGATCAGGTCTAAGCGCGTGATTGCGGTGCCCGTGGCCAAGCGAGATTTATAGAAGGAGGGCTTCTATGGCGGGCATTATCGATGCGGATACACACATTGCAGAATCGGAGGCGATGTGGAGCCTGATGGACAAAGAGATGTATCACCGGCGGCCCGTGCTGCTCAGAGGTCCCGAGGATACGCTCTACGGCCCGCGCAACGCTTTTTGGCTTATCGATGGGAACATTTTTCCCAAGCCCGCCGGCAGGGGGAGCTTTCGCCTCATCACACCGTCTGCGACCAAGCACGAAATGTCCCGGGGAGACATTCATATTGCGTGCAGGGAGATGACCGACATTTCGGCGCGTTTGAAGGACATGGATAAACTGAGCGTCCAGACGCAGGTGGTTTTTCCCACTTTGTTCCTTATCTATCTGACTGACGATCCAGCGCTGGAAATCGCCTTGTGCCGCGCTTACAACCGATTCCTGGCGCAAGCTTGCGCCAAGTCTGGTGATCGGGTGAGGTGGGTCGTGATTCCGCCGCTTAAATCGATCGAGGAATCCGTCAAGGAGCTAAAATGGGCCAAGGACAACGGCGCGGTGGGCGTTTTCTTTCGCGGCATAGAAGGCGGATGGACGCTCGACAATCCCTATCTCTTTCCGATTTATCAGGCGGCCAATGATTTGAATTTGCCGGTCTGCATCCACACCGGAGCGGGCTGCCCGGCATTCCTGAGCCTCTTCGACATCGAGCGAAACCACACTTTCGGTCATAGCAGGATTCAGCCACTGATGGCCTTTCGAGACATCATTGCCAATAAAATTCCGGAGCAATTCCCGCAACTCAAATTTGGTTTCATCGAAGCCTCGGCCGGGTGGGTGCCCTTTCTCATGCACATTCTCAAAAGGCTTTTCCGCCAGCGCTGGAAGTTTTCCTCCGATCAAGACCTGTTCCGCGAATATAGAATCTTCGTCGCGTGTGAAGCGGATGAAGACGTCAATTACATCGCCCGGTACACCGGCGAGGATCATCTGTTGATCGGCTCCGATTACGGTCACCAAGATCCGTCGGAAGAGCGGCAGTTGGTTGCGGCCATGCGGGCTCGTGAAGATATCCCGCGCGCGCTTACGGACAAGATTCTTTTTGACAATCCGCGGCAATTCTATCCGCTAAACTGACTCACTCCCAGCTTCAAGCTGGGAGGTTCGCCCCGGTCGGCTAAAAGCCGACGATGACCTACCACCCTCCCCCCACGATCAGTGAGTCACCCTGAGCGTGTGCGAAGGGTCTTGTCACCTTGATATAAGATTTCTCGGCTTCGCCTCGAAATGACACCGTGCTTCGCCTCAAGGCGAGGGGTTTTCACCATCCCCGATGGAGACACTAACTAAACTAACCGCAGGTCGTCATTTCACTGGGGCTTAACTTTCAATACCCTCGCTCTCATCATGAGTTACCATGAGGGAGAGGGTAAGGGTGAGGTGAAACGGCAGTGAAGCAAGAGGCCTTCGCGCCACGGGGGCGACTAACTCTGTGCCGCCTCGGTCCTGGCGAGTTCTTCGACGAACTTCACCAGCCCTGAGTGATCCAACTCGCCATTTCCCATCGACTTCATAGCGGACATCATCTGCGCCACGAGGCCGGTGACCATCAGCGGCACGCCGTACTCGGAGCCCGTAGCCAGAGCAATCTTCATGTCTTTTTCGTGCAGGCGGATGCGAAAGCCGGCCTTGAAGTTGCGATCCAACATTTTCTGGCCGTGGGCTTCAAGGATCTTGGACTGAGCGAAACCGCCGAGGAGGGCTTGCCTAACCTTGGCGGGGTCGACGCCGGCCTTTGCGGCAAGCACCAACGCCTCACTGACAATGGCGATCGTCGTTCCGACCACCATCTGGTTTGCAGCCTTGGTCACTTGGCCGGCGCCGGCATCGCCGACGTGCAAGATGTTTTTGCCTAATACCTGAAAGATCGGCATGGCTCGTTCGACCGCCGAAGTTTTGCCGCCGATCATGATCGAGAGGGTCGCAGCGATAGCGCCCGCCTCTCCGCCGCTGACCGGCGCGTCGAGCATGTCCAGATCACGTTTTTCTGCTTGCAGCGCGAGCTTTCGGGTGGCCACGGGCGATATGCTGGACATGTCGATCAAGAGCGCTCCGGCGCTGGCTCCCGTGAAAATGCCGTTTGCGCCGGCATAAACAAGTTCCACGTCAGGCGAATCCGGGAGCATGGTGACCACTACCTGGGTTCGTTCGGCGACTTCCTTCGGGCTCTGAGCAGTTTGCGCCCCCTCATTGCTCAGCTCGCCTACCGCCCCGCGGCTTCGATTGTGAACGACAAGCGGAAAGCCCGCCTTTAACAGATGCTGCGCCATGGGCTTGCCCATGATGCCGAGACCGATAAAGCCGACTGTCGGATCGTTCATGATTTTCTCCAGAGCGCCGAGATGCCGGCGCTATTGCACGGACGCGCAGATTGCGGCGTTCACAGCGTCGAATTCGCTCATGCCCTCTCAAGCGTATTCGCGGTAAATTCCATCGAACTTGCCGAGTTTGACGCGCGTCATGTACTGCGCGCTTTCCCGCACCAGCCGTTCGTCGCGCGGCGTTTTTACATGCCTCGCGATCAACTCGGCGGATTGCGCAGTGTGCTCTTTATCGGCCACCATGTGAACGGTAAAAAATTCGAGCGCGTCATCGCCCAAGCGATAGTGTTTGCGGAGATGCATATTGAATTCCTCCGAGTAGCGACAGACCATGCTTTCGCTGGTCAGAGCCGATGCGCGGTTCTGTGCAGGTATTCCCGCCAGCGTGTTGTAGATCGTCCTCGCCGAATGGATCTGACATTCGAAGATTTGCGTTGCGTCGGTGAAGTCTTCCTCCTTGAGACCCAGGGACAGCCCGACTTTTTTCGCTAAATCGGGATGGCTCTGCTCTTCGATAAACTGGTAGGTGAAATAGCCAAAAAGGTCCGGATCGTGGGCGTTCTTAACCATGCCAAGAGCGAAGGCCTTGAGGATCGCCTTATTGTGGAGATAATGCTGAATCGACCAGCCCTGGAGTCTCTTGACCGACAGTTTTCCCTCTCGCAGCTCGGTGAAGTAGCGGCTATCCATTAGGCGCTGAACGCCGGGTTTAACAATTTCTTCGATGACGGATTGAACTACGGCTTTGCCGTCCACGTTATACTCCTTCCTGTAGCGTGCCGGTGTCCAACGTACTTGACTCGCCAGGAGTGATCAATGATGGCCCTTGTGCCCGCCGGCGTCGGGTCGATTGGATATTCCATACCCTCGGAGGTGATCGTACTGGTGCCCGGCGCCCCAGACGGTGGTTGCCAAGAGAAGCAGAAAGGCTGTGACGAACTGCATGGTTTCACCTCTAACAGGCAGGGAGCAGAATCAAAACGAACCACTACCGTTCTATATTGACAGAACCGAGTGTTAGAAAAAAGATCGCTAAAGGCTAGAGCTTTGGAATGAGGAGCGTTGTTCCCGCTCTGAGAAGTCTGGCTGCGCGAATGCGGTTGATCTTGAGAATTTCGTCTACCGACGCTCCATAACGCCGGGCGATATGAGAAATTGTCTCGCCTCGCTTGACCCGATGGCGAACCAAGGTCTTTTCCTGTTTCCCGTTTGCGACCTCAACAAGGTCGGGCTCTGACTTTTCAGCGGGCATTTTGACGCGGTAGCCTGCCGGTATGAATCTGGTCGATGGAGCGAACGCGGGATTCCATTCGTAAAACTGAGCCTTCGTAAGACCCGTGGCTTTGAGCACAGTGCTCAGCGACGCTCTCTTTTTGAACTCTACTTCCTTGATCGGTGAAGGCGGATCAAGCTCAAGGTCGGGGAAGTAATGGTTGACGTTTTTGGCTATATCCACGGCGGCCAAAAACTCGGCGTAGAAATTCTTGGAGGGAAACCCCCAGTGGCGATGATCGTATCTCCGGATCAACTCGACCAAGTTATCCGATTCAATCTCGGCGACGGCGCGAGCTATGCCCGTCTGTCCATAGTTATACGCGGTGATGGCCAGCGGCCAGTTGCCGAGGACTTGATGATTCTGAGCAAGGAGCGCCGCGGCAGCGCGGGTCGATTCCAGCGGGTCCTTTCTCTCGTCAATGGCGCGACCGACGCGAAGGCGAAATTCTTTTCCTGTCCGGCGCATAAACTGCCAGATTCCTTGCGCGCCGGCGTGGGAGCGCGCCTTCAATTCATACGACGACTCAACGATAGGCAGATAGGTAAGTTCGGCCGGCAAACCGCGCTCCCTGAAAATTTCCTGCATCTGCTCGATGTAGCGACCGGAGCGCTTGAGCCCGGCCGCGGTGCGCTCTTTGGTTCCTCTCTGTATTCTGACTCGTTCGATATCGACGCCGTGGGTGGCAGCAACACGCGCTCTCTGATCGTCGATGTAGTCTCGCCCGCGGTGTTCTTCGCCGACATCCAAGACCTCATAAATTTTGCTCATATCGAGCGGATCGAAGAAAACCAATTGGGAGAGGCTAAACTCGGTAAAAATTCGCTTCCAAAAATCTACCGATTTTTCCAAGCCCGGGAGGAGGGGAAACGGAGAATCAGCGTCCGAGGTCGTCTCAGCCCATGCAGGGGCCGGCGAGCAAGCCAGCAAACATAGAACGAAGGACCGGAGCCAGCGCGCGATCGGTTTTGTTATCCCCGCCATGGTAGCAGAAGTTCAGCAACCCATATGCCAGAACTATTGAGCTTGCAAGTCGAATATTTTAGGGATTTTTCTTTCTGAAAACAAACAAAATTGGCAACTAGTGGACATAAATGATCCTCGATCTCCGAAAGACCGAACGCCGTGTAATTGACGCCAATTTGCCCGATCGCTATAGTTTCTTCATTTATTGGGCTATTCGATGCAACGGAGGAAGCCCTTGGAACCTTCAACCCTGGTGCTGATCAGCGAAACGATTCTGCGGATCATTCTGGGCTGGCGCTTTTTAATCAGCGGCGTCAGTAATGTTCAGCGTTGGCCCAATCCGGTGCGCACGGCGAGTATTATTTTTCCCAAAGGCGCAACGTTTCTTGGCTTCGGCGCGACCGTCTTAATGATTGCGGGCGGGCTTGGCGTTGCAGCCGGTTTTCAGACCCCGCTCTGCGCGCTTATGCTGATCATTTTCCTGATTCCTACCTTTAGCGTCCACTTTTACTGGTTAAAAGTTTTGCCGACTATGACGCCGGTGGTAAAGGATACGCTTAGCGACGAAAAGGCGCTTGACTATTTTCAAAGGTTTAATCGGCAAGCCTATCACGCGCATGAAGTCGGGATCCGCGATAACCTTGTGCTCTTGGCTGCCGCCGGTTACTTTACCGTGCGCGGGTCCGCGGCTTACGGGTTAGACAACTGGCTCAGTGATTGGGTGCTTTGGCTGTTCTACTAAGGAGTTCATTAGAATCTTGACATTCTTCCAAGGTCGGCTCCTCCGGGCCGATCCCTTCCGAGCGCGGTCAATGGGTGTGTGGCTTGTAGGCCGCCACATATTCGAAGAAGGTTGAGGTTGAGGCTAAGGTTCAGGTGAGAAGAAAGTTCGATGTTCGAAGTTCGAGGATCCAAACTAAACCTTAACCTAAACCTGATTGTGCCTCGCTGCTCTCCAGGCCTCGCCTCGGTCGCAACTTACTTATGAATTCCTTAATAAGTATCCGGTTCTTCGTCTCAAATGCCGCCCAAAAAACGGCCCGGATTCAGTAATCCCTTCGGATCAAACTGCCGTTTGATCTCGCGCATAAGCGCAAGCGTCCGGGGCGGCGGGCCCCAGGCGTCGATGCCCTCTTTTTCAGCGGGGGCCGCTGCTAGCATAACCATATGGCCGTGGTGTTCGCGCGCCAGCGCGGTCCAGGTTGAAAACCACCGAGCGCCGCCAGCGGTTGCCTCAAGAGAAATCCAAATGCTTCCCGCACAAAGGTCAGCAACGACGTGAGGAGAGGTTTCACGCTCACCCGAGGCTTCAATTGTTTCCAGTAGCTTTGGCACCGCCGTGAGCGGAACGGTGGCACGGAAAATCGTTCTGTTTGCCTCGAGCGGTAAGTCGCACGCTTCGGTCCATAATCGTCGGTGAGCGCCGTCGCGAAGAATGTGACTATTCAGGCCAACTTTCTTTATCATAACGGTTAGGTCGCGTAGGTGACGCTCAACGCTTTCCTGAAATCCCTCGCACCAGACGGCCATTTTCCAGGGGCCCGCCGGATCATTGACTCGAGAGTTTAGAACGACGATGGCCGCCGGAAGCAGGACGGAACGCCGCAGGTCACTGACAAATCGTAAGCCTTGCGGCAGCGTTCCCGAAGCCACAAGGGTAGCGGCGGTTTCCGGCAGCGGGGCTACCCTTAGCGTTACCTCCGTGATGACTCCCAAAGTTCCCAGAGAGCCGACAAAAAGTTTACACATGTCATAGCCGGCGACGTTTTTTACTACTTTACCGCCGGCTTTGATCTGTTCGCCCGTCAAGAGCGCTACCTTCATCCCTATGACGAGGTCGCGAACGCTGCCGTAGGATATTCGGCGAGGGCCGTTTAGATTGATTGCGACTGCTCCGCCGACGGTCGACCGTTCGGGATACGGAGTATCGAAGGCCAAAAACTGTCGCCGCCCGGCGAGCAACTCCTGTAATGCCGCCAACCTCATGCCGGCCTCTGCGGTGACCGTGAGATTAGCGGCGTCGTGCTCGATCAAGCGAGTCAGCCGAGTAAGAACGATCACGACGTCGATCTCCTGCGTGAGATTGCCGATTTGGGTCGCCGATCCTCCACCCCACGGCGCAACTATCGCTCCCGCCTCCGAACATACTTTCAAAGCGGCGGCAACCTGGGCCGGCTCTTCGGGAAAACAGACGAGCGCCGGCTGCCTTCCATCAACCGCGTGCCTGGAGCGTATTTGAGGATCGCCGGTAACGTTTTCGCTACCGAGGACAGATTGTAAATCGCGCGCGAGGAGGTCGCTACTGACCTTCATTCGGATTGCCGGCTTCCGCGGCGGCATAGGCGCGCTCGAGTAGATCCATGAGATGATAGACTTCGAGCGAAGGGCCGTACTCGCGCGAACCGTAGCGGAGCTGAAGCATGCAGCCGGGATTGGGAGCGACTATGGCCGTGGCATTGGTGTTTGCAACAGACCGCATCTTTTCTTCGAGCAGTTGGCGCGACATCTCAGGGTGCGTGAGATTATAGATTCCCGCGCTGCCGCAACAACGATCCGAGCCGTCCATTTCGTGTAGCTCTAGTTCCGGAATAGCTTTGAGTAGTTCCCGCGGTTGGCTGCGCACTCGTTGGCCGTGGGCCAGGTGACAGGGGTCCTGGTACGTAACGGTCATAGTTAACGAGCCAAGCTTGCCAACAAGTCCGAGGCTGGCGAGGAATTCACCGGCATCCTTTACGAGTCGGCTAAACTTCTCTGCCTTTTGGGCGTAGGTTGGATCGTCTCGCAGCAAATAGCCGTATTCTTTCATTGTCGCGCCGCACCCGGCGGCATTGACGATCACGGCATCCACGCCAGCCTCAACAAAGGCATCGACGTTTCTCCGCGCCATGTTCTTTGCGGCGGCGCTTTCGCCATTGTGGAAGTTGAGAGCGCCGCAGCAAATCTGCGTTTGGGGAAAGACAACGTCGCAGCCGTTGCGCCGGAGCACGCGCACGGTGGCTTGATTCACCTCGCTGAAAAGGAGCGGCATCACGCAACCATTAAGCATGGCAACTTTAGCTCGACGCGTTCCCATGGCTGGCAGCGTATGAACGGCCGGCGCGAAAAAACGCCGGGAGACCGGAGGCAGCATGGCCTGCATCTTCTGCAATCTGTCCGGCAGCAATGGATGAATCAAACGTTGGATGCCGCTTCGCTGGTAGAGTCGCAAGATCCCGGCCGCGAACTTGAGGCGCTTCGGGTGCGGGAGTAAGTGCTTGAAGGCGAGATTCAAGACCGAACGAGCGAACCTCGAACCCGGCGGGCCGACGATCTCCCGCGCGGTCTCCGCAATGTGCCCAAACTGAACGCCGGAGGGGCAGGCGGTCTCGCACGCGCGACAGAGCAGGCAAAGATAAAGGTGCTCTTTGAAGCGATCGTTGAGCTCGATGCGTTCCTCGGCAGCCGCCTTGACCAGGTGAATCCTGCCGCGCGGCGATTCAGGCTCCAAACGGAGAGTCCGATAGGTCGGACACTGATTCAAGCAGAGACCGCAATGGACGCACTGATAAAGCTCGGGGATATCCAGCGCCGCGGCCTTGGATCCGGCACTGTGGTGTTGTTTGTGGTTAACGTGATCCAAATTAACCGCCCTCTAAATGCGAGCAAAAACTCTTCCTTCTCCCTGGCCCTCACCCTTTCTTCTCCCGTAAGCGACTGTGTCACAATAAGGAAACTGCGTATCTGTGACCCTTTCTGTCATTTCGAGCGCAGCGAGAAATCTTTGTTTCGACCGAAGGGAGAAATCTCCCTTAGATCCCTCGCCTTCGCTCGGGATGACAGCCGGATGAGCTGCGATATCGTCACACGGCCTCCAAGCGGGCGACGGAGGCGAATTTCAAATCCATAGTCCCGCCGGAATTTGAGCGGGCCGGCGGCGCAACTCGCCGCAACTTATCGGGGTTGGAAAGAGCTTCGCCGGATTGAAACGGCAGTCGGGATCGAACGCCCGGCGTATGCGCGCCATCGCTTCGAGATCGGCTTCGCCAAACAAAAGTCCGATATAGGCTTTTTTCTCCAAACCGACCCCGTGCTCGCCGGTGATACTGCCGCCCAGCTCTATACAGGCGCGCAGAATCGCCCCTCCCGCCTCGACGACGCGATCGAGTTCGCCGGGCGCGCGCATGTCAAACAAAATGTTTGGATGGAGATTACCGTCGCCGGCATGAAAGACATTGGCGATTCTTAAATTAGACTTCTCGCTGATGTCAGCCACGCGCTTCATCATTTCCGGCAAACGGCTGCGCGGTACCACGCCATCCTGCACATAGTAATTAGGCGCCAACGCCCCCATTGCACCGAACGCCCCTTTTCGTCCCTTCCACAGGAGTTGCCTCTCGTTTTCGTCGCGCGCCACTCTGGCTTCGCGGGCGCCGTTGCGTTGACAGATGGATTTCACCAGGGTCATCGATCGTTCGGTATGCTCATGCACGCCTTCCACTTCGACCAACAGCACCGCTTCCGCGTCGCGGGGAAAGCCGCACGACGAACCGGATTCCACGGCTTCGATGGTCGTCCTATCCATCATTTCGAGCGCGGCAGGGATGATTCCAGCGCCTGTAATATCAACGACGGTCTGTGTCGCCGCGTCCATACGGTCAAAGATCGCCAGTAAAGTGCGAACCGACTCGCGTGCCCGCATGAGACGCACAGCGACTTTAGTGACGATTCCCATTGTCCCTTCTGAGCCGACGAAAACGCCGCAAAGGTCGTAGCCAGGCTCGTCCGGAACTGCGCCGCCGAGCCAGATGATTGCGCCGTCGTCCAACACGACTTCGACACCGAGAACGTGGTTGGTCGTAACGCCGTAGGCGAGCGTGTGAGGTCCGCCCGAATTGTTGGCGACATTGCCGCCGATAGAGCAGGCGGCCTGACTGCTCGGATCGGGCGCATAGAAAAAACCGTCTTTCGCGACGGCTTTTGTCATCTCGAGATTGATCACTCCAGGTTCGACGAGGGCGGTGCGGTTGTCGAGATCGATTTTCAGAATGCGATTCAGCCGCGCCAAGGATAGAACGATGCCGCCTTCGGCGGGAACCGCGCCGCCCGCGAGTCCGGTTCCTGAACCGCGCGGAACGATCGGTACGTCGGCTTCCTTAGCCAATTTAACCAGCGCCGAGACCTGCTCGACATCCGCGGGCAGAACGACGACTTCAGGCATGGATTGGAAGATGGAAGCGTCTTGCTCGTAAACGATGACATCTTCCTTTTCAATCAGAACATAACGCTCGCCGACGATTGTTCGTAAGCTTTTGACCAACTGATCCCGGTTCATCCTAACTAACCCCGGCGTCGCGCCGATTGTGGTTTCATCACAAACAGAGCCTAGCCGACGGCTGATTGAAGTGTCAACCGGCCCCTGGGTAACGAGTCTCAGGATCTCTAAGGAGATGTGGGAGAGAACCAAGGAATCGGTCTTTCTCACCGCTAAAACCACGGCGATGGTGTGCTGGCTATTTATCGGTTCGGCGCTTTTTTCA
>JBOHVS010000186.1:0-17797 GCA_050735975.1 Binatia bacterium
TGTTCAACTGCCCTCACACGGGCGTGGCACTGGCCGCGCTGCGTAAGCTCGCCAAGCGAAAGATCATCCGCTCGCACGAACGGGTCGTCGTCATCTCGACGGCCAATGGCCTCAAGTTCGCCGAACAGAAGATCGCTTATCACGGCGGCAAACTGGCGGGAATCCAGCCAACTCAAGGCAACCGTCCGGTAGAGTTGAGCGCCGACACAAAACACATCGCCGATGCGATCTCGCATTACGTCGAGCGCATGCGGCTTCTCGACCAGTAATGGATGCCCGCCCGACCAAGAATCGCGGTGAGACCCCCGCTCCGGCAACGCAAACAGGGAGCGCTGCTCTCTCTCCGTCCGGCCCTCGCGAGGGTGGGCGCGGCATCGGCACCCTGGCCGTGCACGCCGGCGAGCCGCGGCCAAAGTTCGGCAACGCGCTCGCCACACCGATCATGCAGACCGCGACGTACACGTTCACCGACACCGGGGAGCTTCGCGACCACTTTGAGCGACGCATCGAGCGCGAGGAATATGGTCGCTACGGCAACCCGACTCAGCGGATCGCCGAGCAAAAACTGGCGGCGCTTGAAGGCGCCGCGGATTGCTTGCTTTTCGCCAGCGGCATGGCGGCGATCACCACGACCTTGTTCGCCTTATTGTCGCACGGTTCGCATGTGGTCGTAACAGACGACTCTTACCGCCGGACCCGGCAGTTTCTTACCCAAGTGCTGCACCGCTACGGAATCGAGGTATCGGTGGCGCCTGCGGGCGACTATGAAGCGATTGAGGAGGCCATCCGCCCGACCACGCGCGTACTGGTCAGCGAGTCGCCAACCAACCCATATAACTATATCGTTGACCTCGAGTGTTTCGCCGACATCGCCCGCCGTCACCGCGTGAAAACGATCATCGATGCCACGTTCGCGACGCCCTTCAACCAGCGGCCGCTAGAATTCGGCATTGATCTGGTTCTGCACTCCGCCACGAAATACCTCGGGGGGCACAACGATCTGCTCGCCGGCGCGGTCCTCGGGTCAGCCGAACTCATGGATGGAATTCGCGCTTTGCAAGCCGTCACCGGCGCGATCGTAGATCCATTCGGCGCCTATCTCCTGGTTCGGGGTTTGAAGACATTCGCGCTGCGAATCGAACGGCAGAATGCCAACGCGCAAGCGCTCGCCGAGTTTCTGGCGGCGCATCCGCGGGTCAGCGCCGTGCACTACGCCGGTCTGCCGACTCATCCCCAGCACGAGGTGGCGCGGCGCCAGATGCGGGGGTTCGGCGGCGTCGTGTCATTCGAAGTTGCCGGCGATCTTGAGACTGCCTCCCGGGTGGTGGACGCGTGCCGCATTCCTCAGATCGCGCCCTCGCTGGGAGGCGTCGAAAGTCTGATCGAGCAGCCTGCGCTGATGAGTTTTTACGAGATCACGACCGAGGAGCGGCTCGAGATCGGGATCAAGGACAACCTGATCCGCTACTCCGTAGGCATCGAAGACGCGGAGGACCTCATCGCCGATCTCGCCGCCGCCCTCGAATCTGCATGAAGCCTACGGCAAGCCGGCCGTGCTCTTCCCCTTTGTTCACTTTCCGAAACCCGGACGCGACGGAGTTTTTCACAGGTCCTTCGACCGTCCGTTTTCTCTTGCGGTCAACGGGAGTTTGTGCCAGGTTTACCCGCGTAAATCGAAGAGCGAAGTCCTTATTATGACGCCCTACATCCAGGCCAGGGACATCACGCTGACTTTCAGACCCAAGAACCGTGACCCGGTGACGGCCCTGCGCGGGTTTGAACTTGAGGCCGGGAAGGGCGAGTTTTTAAGTATCGTCGGCCCTTCCGGATGCGGCAAGAGCACCTTCCTCAATGTCCTTTTGGGTCTCATCAGGCCGGATCGAGGCATTCTCCAGTTGAATGGGAGACAGATCACTGGGCCCGGCGAGGAACGGGCCATGGTCTTCCAGGAGTTCGGACTGCTTCCCTGGAGAACGGTGGTAGCCAACGTAGAGCTGGGGCTCGAACTTAAAGGAGCAGAGATTACTTCCAGGCGACAGCGAGCGAGTGAACTCATCAAGATGGTAGGCCTCAATGGATTCGAAAGCCATTATCCCCATGAACTCTCCGGCGGAATGAAGCAGCGAGTCGGTTTGGCCAGAGCGTTGGCTACCGACCCGGAAGTCCTGCTTATGGACGAGCCGTTCGCGGCTCTGGACGCTCAGACGAGAGACCTAATGCAAACCGAGCTGCTGGAGATTTGGGATCGAGCCAAGAAGACGGTGCTGTTCGTCACCCACAGTATCGAAGAGGCCGCTTATCTGTCGGACCGCGTCATCGTCATGACCGCCAGGCCCGGCCGGACCAAGAGCATCATCAGTATCAACCTGCCGCGGCCGCGGGAATACGAGATGCGGCTTTCCAACGAGTTCAACGACATCAAGGCAACGATCTGGAACACATTAAAAGAAGAGTTGCTTACCCGGTCCGTAAATGACGCTTAGAGCATTCTACCAGGAACATTACAGGGCGATTTTCGGAACGCTTTCGGTCCTGGGCTTGGTTCTGGTTTGGGAGCTGGCCCTTACCTTTCTGATTCCGTTGAATCCCTTTTTTTTCACCAAGCCCTCGCTGATCGCCGTCGCATTTAAAGAACAAATCCTTCAAGGCGCCCTGTGGGGCGACCTGGCGATCAGCAGCCGGGCCTTTCTCTGGGGCTTCAGCTTTGCCGTCCTCCTCGGCATACCGATCGGAGCTTTCATGGGGTGGAGACGAAGGGCTGAATACACGCTCGATCCCTTTTTCACCGTCCTATACGCCAGCCCGCTCGTCGCTTTAGCCCCTTTGATCATTGTTACGTTCGGCGTCGGGCTTCTGGCCAAATCTGTTCTGGTCTTCGTGCTCTCCATCTTTCCCTTCATCTTCAACACCTTCGCAGGCGTCAAATCGACCGACCGTTTGCTCATCAACGTGGTTAGATGTTTCGGCGGCAAGGAGAAGGATCTTTATTTCAAGGTCATCTTCCCGAGCACGCTGCCCTACATCGTGGCGGGGGCCAGAATTGCAATCGGGAGAGGCCTGGTCGGCATCATCGTGGGAGAATTTTACGCGGCATCCGAAGGCATCGGTTTCGCCATCTCCCGCTTCGGCGACACTTACAGACTCCCTGAGATGTTCGCCGGCATCTTGGTCTTGATGATCGCCGCCGTAGGCCTGACCGAGGGCATGAGAAAACTGGAAGCGGTCCTGGCGCCGTGGAAGAGCACGCAGGAGACGCGATGAACCGGCTGGTTACTTTCTATCTCGAACGAGAGCACTACATCCTGGGCTGGGGCTTCATCCTGCTTCTTATCCTGGCATGGGAATCAACGCCCCATTTGGTCACGCTGCCCAGGGGTCTATCCTTGTTCTTCACCACGCCGTCGCGAGTCATCGAGGCTGCTTACGAGCTGGTCGTGGAGAACCGGATCCAGCACCATTTTTATGTGAGCGCGGTCGAGTTTCTTTTGGGACTGGGCCTCGCCATCGCGGTGGGCCTGCCGCTGGGCCTCATTACCGGCCGCTCTAGGATCATCGATGCTATGGTCGATCCCTTCGTGACCGTTTTCAACGCCACCCCCAGGCTCATTTTTTTGCCGCTGTTCATCCTATGGTTCGGCATCGGCATGTGGTCAAAGGTCATGATCGTCTTCATCGGGGCCGTCTTTCCCCTGTTGATCAACACCTACGAAGGGGTAAAAAACGTCGATCGCGTGCTGGTCAATGTGGTCCGCTCGTTCGGCGCCAACGAGTGGCAGGTTCAGAAGTTGGTCGTCCTACCGAACTCCGTGCCCTATATCATCGTCGGATTGCGCCTCGCCATCGGTAGGGCGATTCTCGGGGTCGTCGTCGGGGAATTTTTCGGCGCCAGCGAGGGGCTGGGTTTCATGATCGCGGCCGCCGCGACCAACTACAAAGTGGATGTGGTGTTCGTCGGCGTCACGATTTTTATGGGGTTTTCCTTGATTCTCACGCTTTCGGTCAAGAGAATCGAAAACAACCTCTCCCGCTGGCGGCCTGAGGAAACCAAGACCTTTTAGCGCGTCTTGCGAACGGATCCCGGCAGGTCAGCGAGGCGGGAACAGAACCCTGCCTCCTGCCGACTGGTTTCTGCGGACTCAGGTCAGGGATTCGACGGCTTCTTTCCCATCTCCTTCAAGACCTCGTTGAGCAGATCCCGGGCCACGAACTGTTCCAGCTCGGGCAGCGGCTTACCGGCCGGCCAACCGAGTTCGGGCGTTGCTCTCGACTCAAAGAGAGCTTTAATCAGCTTGGGGGAAAGATCGGGTCCGTAGGCTGTGGAGACCTGCTTGTAGATGCCTTCCGCGACCGTCGCGTCGTCGATTTCGAAATACTTCCGGATCACCTCGATGGTGCCCTTTTTATTGGTTCTGATGTAGTCGTTCGCTTTGGCGATGGAGCGGATAAACCGCTTGACGGTATCGCGCTTGTCTTTGATATTGTCTTTATGGGTCAAAAAGCTTCCGCCCAGCCGCGGAATATAGTCGCCCGTTTTTAACAGAACTTTCATGCCTTCCTTTTCCGCTCGCGCGGCATGCGGAAAGGAGAGAGCCCCTCCCTGAATCGAGCGGTTGATCATGGCCGCAATACGATCCGGCTCTCCTGTGAACGCGATAACCTTGTAATCTTTGCCCGGCTGCATCTTGAAATGTTGCCCCAGCGTGATGACCATCTCGCTGTAGTCCGCCGAACCCGGCCGCCCCAGCCCGATCGTCTTCCCTTTCAAATCCTCGATCCGTTTAATATCCGGCGTGGTGGTAAGCGTCCATTGGGAAATCAGCGACTGCCCCACGATAAACACCAGCGGCGCGCCTTTAAGCATCGCCTCGGAGCCTCCTCCTGGAATCGGAACGAAGTCGATTTCCTTGGCGATCCCAGCCCGAACCAAAACGCCGCCCGTTGAAGCGATGAAAGAGGCGTTGAGACCTTCCTGTTTGAACATTCCCTTGTCCATCGCGACGTAAGAGGGAATATGGAAGCCGCTTCCTCCCGTGGTTCTTCCCACTTTGATGTTGATTCCTTGTGCCGGGGCGGACGCGCTCGAAATCAATACAGTGAGGGTTATAAGCCCGGCCGCGAACCCGGTCCTTATTTCTTTAAGCCATCGAAAAGCAGTGCTCATTTGCATATCCTCTCTCCTATCACACAGCGCCGAAATCGGCGAGCCTGGACCCGGATGCGCCTTTGGATCGGTTTTCTTCCGGGCACAGGTCCATGCTCTCAGCGAAGAAATAAAAAATATAACTTCACATTCCGAAACGCAAGAGATTTTCCTCCGCATCGCCTCAGCGATGTAGTCACTTCACGCTTGGGCGAGTGGCAGTTGACAAGTGCGGCATGGACGACTTAGAAGAAATCGAAGAAATCAATCGGACGCTCGCCGAGGTGTCGGGATCGGCAGGCAGAAAGGGATATATCACATGGCGAAGATTACACTCAACAACGTTACAGTCGCCGACGCCTACATGGCCTTGCTTGCCGACCGGGGGGTCGATTACTGGTTTGCCAATGCCGGGACGGATTTTGCTCCCGTTGTCGAGACTTTGGCGAAGGCGCAAGTATTGGAAACGAAAATTCCAACGCCTGTCACCTGCCCGCACGAGAATACCGCCATGCACATGGCCATAGGCTATTTCCTGGTTACAGGGAAGCCGCAGGCGGTCATGGTGCACGTCAACGTCGGCACCGCCAACGGGATGAACGGCTTGCTCAACGCGGCGCGGGGCCACGTGCCGGTTCTGTTCACGGCGGGCCGAACACCCACCAACGAAGATGGTTTGGCGGGACATCGCAGCCTCGATATTCATTGGACCCAGGAGATGTTCGATCAAGCCGGAATGCTTCGCGAGTCGGTCAAGTGGGACTACGAGCTGCGCAACGGCCAACAGCTCGAAACTGTCGTCGACAGGGCGCTTACTATCGCCAAGAGCGAGCCCATGGGCCCGGTCTATCTTTCTCTGCCGCGGGAAGTGCTGGCGCAGACGATGAATGAATTCACTTACACCACTCCGTCGCGTCAAAATCCGGCCGCTCCGGCGTTTCCCAACGGCGATGCGGTCGAAGAGGTGGCGGCGCTGCTCGCTGGCGCCGAAAATCCGTTGATCATCACCAACGCGGCCGGTAGAGACCCGAAGGCCTGGTCGGCGCTTGCCGACTTCGCCGAACGGTATGCTATTCCCGTGATTCAATATAGAAACCGCTACATGTCGATTGCCAGCAACCACCCCATGAATTTAGGCTATGGGTTAAATCCGCTGCTCGAGAACGCCGACGTGATTCTGGCGATCGACGTCGCCGTGCCGTGGCTGCCGGCCAGCGACAAGGTGCGCGATGACGCGAAGGTCATTCACATGGGCCCCGACCCTCTGCACGGATACGTGCCGGTTCGCGGTCACCCCTGCGATATCGGATTGGCCTGCGCAACCGCCGAGGGATTGCGCGTGCTGAACGAAACCATGGCCGAGCACGAAGCCAGGGCAAAGACCCGCATCGAAAAGCGCCGCGGGTTGATCGCCGATAAGTGGAAGACGATGCGCGAAGGCTGGCGCAAGAAGCTGGAGTCGGTTAAGGGCCAGACGCCGATCCATCCCGGGTGGATCACCCACTGTATCAATGAGATCAAAGGCGATGACACCATCGTGATCAAAGAATCGCCGCTGATGCCGGAGTTCATCGATTTCTCTCGGCCCGCGACTATGTTCAACGCCGGCGCCGCGTCGGGGCTCGGCCACGGCTTGGGTTGCGCTCTGGGCGCCAAGCTGGCCGCGCGCGACCGGCTGGTCATCGGCACTCACGGGGACGGCTCGTATATGTTTGGCAACCCGATCTCGGCTCATTACGTCGGCGCCGAGCTGGAGCTGCCCGTGTTGACGGTGCTCTTTAACAACCAGCGGTGGCAGGCGGTGCGCCGGGCAACCGTGGGACTCCATCAAGACGGCTACGCGGCCAAGAGTAAACGGCAGCCGATCACGTTCCTGGACAGCATCGCGAATTACCACAAGGCCGTGGAGGTCGCCGACGGCTACGGCGAGAAGGTCACCGATCCGGATGATGTGATGCCGGCACTCGAGCGCGGTCTCAGGGCGGTGACTGTCGAGAAACGCCAGGCGGTCATCAATGTCATCTGTTCCGCATAGGGCCTTAAGCAAGGTTGTCATTTTGAAAGCAGCCTGCTCAGGGTCCGACCGTCCAACGATATCAGGGGAGGGGATTTCAGTGAAAACGAATATCGCCAGGAAAACGACCCAGACGAAAAGTCGCCAGTCCAACGAATCCCGGATCGACCGGCCAGAGAATCTGGGGAAACCGCAAATGAAGTGGGGCAGCGACGTCGTTGCCGAAGTAACCCGAAGGCTCGATCTCAAATATATCGCCCTCGTGCCCGGCGCGAGCTACCGCGGATTTCACGACAGCATCGTCAATTATCTCGGCAACGACAACCCGCAGATGGTCATCTGCCTGCACGAAGAGCATGCGGTCTCGATCGCCGACGGGTACGGCAAGGCGACGGAGAAACCGATGGCCGTGGCCTTGCATGCCAACGTCGGCCTTATGCATGCGAGCATGCCGATCTTCAACGCGTGGTGCGATCGAACCCCCATGGTCATCTTCGGCGCCACCGGCCCCGTGGATGCGCACCGGCGCCGTCCCTGGATCGACTGGATCCATACGGCGAAGGATCAAGCGTCCATCGTTCGTGATTACACCAAATGGGACGATCAGCCGGCCTCGCCTGAGGCGGCGGTCGAATCGGTGCTGAGGGCCAACCAGATAACCCGCACCGCGCCCTATGGACCGGTCTATATTTGCCTCGACGCCGGTCTTCAGGAATCGTCGCTCACCGAGGAGGTCGCGATTCCGGATCCGGCGCGTTTCGCCCCACCGCCTTCTCCTGCGGCGCCGCGGGAATCCGTGCTGAAGGCGCTGAAAGCCATCGACAAGGCGAAGTTTCCGCTGATCCTCATGGGACGCGTCTCGCGCAAGCAGGCGGACTGGGATCGTCGCGTCCGGTTTGCAGAGGCGCTCGGCGCCGCCGTGTTGACCAGCAGCAATGATCCGTCGGCCTTCCCAACCACGCATCCGCTCCATTTCGCCGCTCCGTGCTTGCGCCCGACCAAGGACGCAACGGCGCTGATCAAGAAGGCGGACCTCATCTTAAGCCTGGATTGGCTGGATCTCGCTGGAGTGTTTCGCCTGAGCCTCGGCACAGCGCAAACGCAGCATCCCGCGGACAAGACGATCATCCACTGTTCACTTGATAACATTCGCACGAACGGATGGAGCATGGACCATCAGGCCCTTGCCGCGGTGGACATTCCTATCTTCGCCGAGCCCGATCAATTCGTCGCGCAGGTGCTCGACGAGCTGGGCGTTAAGACGGCGCCCAAAGTCAAACCCCGGCCGGAGATGACCAGCCTCGTGCATTGGAACGATGCGCCCAACGCCAAGTCGTCCCCCAGCCGCGGGCAGCCGATGTCGTTATGGGACATG
Source organism: Binatia bacterium (assembly GCA_050735975.1). GTDB lineage: Bacteria > Desulfobacterota > Binatia > UBA9968 > UBA9968 > DATMBL01. Next base: position 8,530 of record JBOHVS010000186.1, read on the forward strand.
GCGATGACAGTGCGGGCATTTGCCAGGGAACGACCCGTGACGTTTGCGCGTCTGCCGATCGGCTGGCCTGGGGAGGCATGTGCGTTCGACGGACCGCTTTCCTTTATGGGGAATGATGGCGGTGGCGGTGTCGGCACCGGGCCGGGGCATACTATTGGAACCGCGTTGGCGCTCAAGGACAAACGCCGGCTAACCATCGGCGTCCTCGGGGACGGCGACTATCTCATGGGAGTGAGCGCGCTTTGGACCGCCTCCCGCATGGAGATTCCCGTGATGATCGTGGTCGCCGACAACCGTTCTTACTACAACGACGAAATGCATCAGGAGCGGGTGGCCGCGGCCCGCAACCGGCCCGTGCAAAATCGCTGGATCGGCCAGCGCATCGACGATCCGCGGGTGGATTTGGTGGCGATGGCGCGAGCCCAGGGCTTTGACGGCGAGGATCCTGTCTCGACGAGCGAGGCGCTGGCGAAAGCGCTCAAGAGAGGCGCCGAGATTGTCGCCAAAGGCGGGCGGTATTTCATCGATTCGGTGATAAAGCCGGGCTACGCGGATAGTGGCCCGGATCAGCGCGCCGGCGATAAAAAACCAGGTTGAGCCGGGCGAGGTCCGGCGATCTCCTTCGACGGTCAAGACCTCACGTGCTCGCGCCGGAAGACTTGATTCTGTTGAAACTGGAGTGGGCGCGAAGGATTCCGAATCGGAAGTTCAACTTTATCTAAAGTTCTGAGAGTCCACGGGCTCCTTTGGCTATCAGGTACCGCTTAAGGGTTACGTCGATGCCTGTCGCCGCTTCAAAGCTCGCCCCCGCTACAACGGCGCCGTGAAATTTTGCGCCCGTGACGTTCGCCTTATTGAAGCTGGCATTAATGAGCAAAGTATTGCTCAGGTTCGCATTCGTAAGATCGCATGAGTCCATGTTTGCATGGGATAAGCGACACCCTTCAAAGTTCACGCCTCGAAGATCCGAACCTGAGAAATTCATGTAAGACAGGTAGAGATTGCGCAGGTCGCGAAAAGCTATGCTCTCCCGCTTGTAAATTCTATCGACAATTTCTCTAATGATGTGGCTTCCATTATTCATGATCTCCCCCCTTGTTCCGAAAAGTTTGCCTGCTCGCCGCCACTCGGGCTTTGCCAAACCGGTTCCGTGACGCCGCGACTTGGATGGCACAATAGAGCTAACTCAAGCAGCTTGGCCGCCCCCGGAAGGCGACGCCATTCTGTCGATTAGATTCGGAGCGAAGGCACGGGCTTAGATGAGAAGGACTTTGTACAGTTGGTAAAGCTCTTGATCGGTACGATGAGCATGGACCCGGCCTTTGAACCGGCCGGATACCGTCAATTGGCGGGAATCTGGCTGTAACGATTGGACAGGAACTTCTGTTACGGAATTGTTTTCTTGGTCGGCAGTACAGGAATCTGCGTACGTCGCGGGAAGGCTATTCGCTACGCCGTGCAGTTGAAGCCGCGCTGAAGCATGAAAAGCCAAGACGCCGCACAATAAGAAACCCGCTAAAAACTTCTTTCGCAGCATCAGCTTCAGCATAGCATTCAAAGTTTATCGGAGACAACCCGAGGCGCGGCTTGTGGGGGCGCGGCTTGGCTCGCCGGAGTTCTGGCGGCGGAAGCCATGTCAGGTAGGTGCTTGTTTCTTTTTTGACCGAGCATGGGTTGTATTTTTGACTTTTACGGTTGTCAGCGGTTCTGAACTCTGGGATATCATCGCGGGATCCGGTGTCCGGCGTAGACTGATGGCGTAACGAAGTGTTAAACAGATCAAAAAACTCATGGGCGAGGAACGAAACGATGGATCAAGCAGCTACGAATAATGGGAGCTGGGACCTCGAGGCGGACGTCGTGGTCGTCGGATCGGGAGCGGCCGGGCTTCCGGCCGCGATCAAGGCGGTTGAAGGCGGAGCAACAGTCATCGTCGTCGAGGCGAACTACGATGTCGGTGGACATGCAATATTGAGCGGCGGCCATATGGCCCTGGGCGGCGGTACGAGCGCGCAGAAAAAATACAATATTCCCGATTCGCCGGACACCGTCTTCTCGGATCTGACCGACTGGTCCATCGTTCAACCCAACGGTTGGCCCGACTATCGCTACAACGACCGGGCGCTGATGCGGGCGTTCGCCGATCATTGCGCCCTTACCTATGAATTTTTGCTGGCCAACGGCGTAATGTTCAAGGATATACCGCCGGACAATCACGGCGCATCCACGACAGGCAATTCCGCTCCGAGAGAGAATCATGCGTTCTGGACCAAAGGCGCGGGGCTTGAAAGTCCGAACGCCGCGCCAGGAACGGGCGTGATCAGGCCGCTTGAGGCAAGCGCGCGCGCAAAGGGAGTACGGTTCCTGCTCAACTACAAAATGACGAGCGTGATCCGCGAGCCGTCGACGCCGCAAACAACCGGACGCGTGATCGGCGTCACCGCGCAGTTCACGCCGAGAAGCATGCCGGGGGCCGCGCCGCTCAAGAGCTTTCGCTCGGATGGCAATATCGAACGCACCAAGCCGGCGATGAATATCCGCGCGACCAAAGCGGTGACTATCGCCACCGGCGGCAGCACCAGCAACTCAAATTTTCGCCGCATGTTCGACCCGAGATGGACCGCAGTGATCCAATGCGCCGGTGAACCGTATAGCTATCAAGACGCCAGCGGAGAGCTCGCGGCGATGGCCGTCGGCGCCTCGCTCTGGGGTCTCGCAAACCAAGCTCTGGAAAACGGGGCGACCGTTCGAACCCAGCGTACCCTCGGCACCAGGTATAATTACGTCGCATGGAAGGTTGAGAGCCCGATTTTTCCGCTCGTCCGCGGCACCGGCTTCAACGTGAAGGATTGGCAGGACGTGATCTTGGTGAATCAAGTCGGCAAGCGATTCTATGATGAAACCAAGGGCGATCCACCCCACGGCAACATGGGCCACCAAATCAACCCGTGTACGCCAAACAACTATCGCAATTGCGAAAATATCAAGTTCAATCCCACGAAGTACAACTTTTTCAACGCCGCGACGGCGATGAACGAGTACTCGGAGCCGCCCGATTATTGCGCCGGGCCGGTGTGGGCGATCTTCGACGCAGGCGCAGTCGGCAGGGAAGAATGGACGGTCACGCCGCCGTACGTGGATCCGCGGGGCTATTTTTTTACCGCGAATACGATCCCGGAACTAGCGGCCGCGATCGAGAACGAATATCAGGCTAAGCCGATGAATGGCGCGACTTTGCAGGCGACGGTGGAACGGTACAACTCTTTCGTTGACTCGGGAGAGGACATTGATTTCGGTAAACCGGCGCCCAAATATAAAATTCAGACGGCGCCGTTCTATGCTGCCTGGGCGACGCCGATGGTTCACGACACGCGCGCCGGCCTTAGAATCAACGCGAAGTGCCAGGTGATGGACATGAACGGCCAGGTGATTCCCGGTCTCTATTGCGCCGGCGAGTCAGCCGGCGGATTCAACCAACATGGCATGGGCCGCTGCGCCACCCAGGGCTACATCGCCGGTATGAGGGCCGCGACGGAACCCCGACACGAATGAGCGCTTATAACGCACGCGCAAGAGTCTCCTCACTTTGTAGGCGGATGAAGAAACAAGCTCAGGAGCGCCGAAGCGAACAGCAGACCGATAAAGATACTGAAGGAAAGGAAATAGCTTTGGGTGGAGTCGAAGAGGAAGCCGAAAAAGGGCGGTCCGCCGGCAGCGAATGCATGGGTGAGGAACGAGCTCATGCCGCGGATTTTTCCGAGCGAAATTCGCCCGAAGTAGTTGGCCCAGATCATTTCCGCCAGTATGGAGGTTCCGCCCATTCCGATGCCGTAGAGAAAAAAGCCGGCGTAAAGGGAAAGAACTCCGGGGTCGGCGAGGGCCAACAAAATCCCCGCGGCTTGAATCAGAAACTTGGCCATGATGAGCCTGGCGATGTTCGAGCGCTCCGCGAGCAGCCCCCAAACCATCGGCGTGCTGAACTGCATGAAAGCGATGATGCTCATGACGAGCGCTGCCACCATCGCCGGATGCCCCTGATCGCTCACGAAGGAGAAAACGTGAAGATTCAGTCCGGTCACGCCGACGTTGGCAACGCCAAAGGTGATGATGATAAGCCAGAAGGTCGGCGTGTGCAGGGCTTCGCGGCGGCTCCAGGCGACGTCGGCGATTGCGCTCCGCGCTCGTGAGGAACCGGCCTCGCCCGCGGGCGCTCCGCTGTCGTGTCGAGTGCGGGATCTTCCGTCCGGCAGGAGCCCCATGTCTTCCGGACAACGGCGCATCAGGAACAGCGAAGGGCCAACGACCAACCCCAGTGTAAGAACCCCGAAGACGACCCAAGCCCCTCGCCATCCAGTGTAGAGAATAAGCGAGGCCGCCAGAACAGGCATGCCGACTTTGGCCAGGCCATGGCCCATGCCAGCCAGCGCGAGCGCGCGTCCACGCAGGCGGACGAACCAGCGCGAGATAGAAACGTTCACCACCATCGAGCCCATGAGCGTGTCGCCCGGACTGATCAGGAGCCAGCGAACAAACAGAAACTGCCAAAAATCCCGCGCCTGACCGAGCAGCAGAAAGCCTGCGCCTGAAACCAGTCCGCCGGCGGCCATGAGCCACCGGCCGCCGTGCCGATCGAGAAGAGTGCCTACCAGCGGCGCGGCGGCCGCGCCAATAAGGATCTCTCCCGAGCGGATGAGCGAAAAGACGCCCCGGGAAATCCCCAGATCGTTCGATATGGGCTTAAGAAAGACACTCAGCGTGCTCGATATGGAAAAGGCGGACGCGATGTGGGCGAGAAAGCCGACGGCGACGATTGTCCAGCCGTAGTAAAACGTTGACTCGTTGGTTGCTTGCTCCGCGGGGGTCGAGGATGGCACGCCCTTCCTTGTATCAAGGATCGGATCGACACTACAAGGCGGCTCGATTTATAGTCTTATATTACGGCCCGGGTCCGGCAATCACCTTGTCGTTTTACAAGACGCAACCGCGCGATCAGAAACGGGAGACGAGACTTTGCGCCCTCTGTTCATTCGATTATGGCTGATTTTAGGGAGAGGGCAGCGGGTCAGATTGTTTCTTCTCCCTCAAGCCTTGATCTAATGTCCGCGCCTGCTATGTTTTCTAATTCATCATGCGTCGTCGCGCCTTTCTCAAATCCGCCTTCATCCTGGCCGGCGCGCCGCTTTTTCTCCGGGATTGGTTCTTGCCGGCCGCCGTAGCCGCGCACCCGATCGGCAAGAAGCGGTTCTTCGACGATGCCTGGCTGAAGGGTCACGCTCGCGCTCTTGCCGCAGGTACGTACCGGCCGCCCAACGTTAGCCTGCCGACATCTCTCGCTACGATCGGTTACGATGGATACCAGGCGATCCGTTTCCGAACGGACCGGTCGCTGTGGCTCAGAGAGTCGAGCAATTTTCGCGTGCAATTTTTTCATCGTAGTTCTCTGTTCAAAGAGCAGGTGCGCCTGTATGAACTCGTGGACGGGCAGGCCCAGGAAATCGGTTATAACCCATCGCTGTTCGATTTTCGCAGGAGCGGCGTGAACGCCGGCTCGCTGCCTGCGGACCTCGGGTTTGCCGGTTTCCGCCTGCACTTCCATACCGATTGGACAGCCGATATTGCCGCGTTTCTCGGCGCCAGTTATTTCCGCGCTGTCGGCGGCGACAGCCGGCAGTACGGCTTGTCCGCGCGCGGGCTTGCCATCGATACGGCGCTGGATCACGGCGAGGAGTTTCCTATATTTACAGCGTTTTGGCTCGAGCGCCCGGCGAGCAATTCAGGCCGCTTAACGCTCTACGCGCTGCTCGATTCGCGGAGTGTAACCGGCGCTTATCGTTTCGACATCACGCCTGGAGCGAATCTGGTGATGGATGTGAACGTCGCGCTCTATCCGCGCAAACCCATCGAGCGGCTCGGCATCGCGCCACTGACGAGCATGTACCGGCACGGCGAGAACGACCGGCGCCTGGCCCACGACTGGCGGCCGGAGATTCACGATTCAGATGGACTGGCGGTCGTTACCGGCCGGGGTGAATGGATCTGGCGTCCATTGGTGAACCCGACCGGCGTGCGACTGAACTCCTATTTCGACAATAATCCGCGCGGCTTCGGCCTGCTGCAGCGCGACCGCAACTTCGACCACTATCAGGATGACGGCGTGCACTATGAGCGGCGGCCGAGCCTGTGGGTGGAACCGAGAACTGACTCGACCGGCGGTTGGGGCAAGGGAGCCGTGCAGCTCGTTGAGCTGGCGGCCCCGGACGAAACCTACGATAACATCGTGGCGTTCTGGAATCCCGCCGAAAGGCCGAAACCCGGACAGGAAATTCTGTTCAGCTATCGTCTACATTGGGGAACGAAAATGCCGTTCGCGCCGGCGCTCGCTCACGTCGTCGCCACCCGCACCGGCATCGGCGGCGTCGTCGGCCGGAAGCGCAAATACTTCTCATGGCGCTTCGCCGTCGATTTTGCCGGCGGCGAGCTCGCGTCTCTCGCTAAAAACGCGGACGTGGAGCCGGTCATCACCGCCTCGCGCGGCCAGGTCGAACTCACTTCCGCGCGTCCTCAGAAAGAGAGCAACGGTTACCGGGCGATGTTTGATCTTAAGCCCACCGGAGACGGCATAGAGCCGATCGATTTGCGCCTGTATCTGCGCCTCAATGGACAGCCGCTGACCGAGACTTGGATTTATCAGTGGACGCCGCCACCGCCGGCGGAGCGGAAGTACTAGCAGGCTGGCAAAGCGCAGGGAGCAGATATCGGAGGTCAGAAGTTTAGACCCGGAGCGCACCGTGCTTGAAAAAAATACACATACGGTTTATTCCCGTGAACGACCATAGGAAGAATAACACGTTTATCAGCGTGAAATCCGAGAGCCGCAGTTCTTTCATCTTTAACTCATCTTTCATATTTATCCTTGCGCTTCACATCGTCCACTCGTTGGCTTCGGTATCAAGCTCAGCCAGGGCGGGTTCGAACCTGGTTTGGGTAAACACAGGCTCACGCGCTATCATGTATGATGGGTCGTCTGATCGGTCTTGATTGGACCTAGAATTTCTCACTGCGATTGCGCCGATCACAAGCGCGGGAGCTGCTGAAATTAACCAAAACATCTGAACCCCTCCGAACCGTACTGGTATTGTCGTCGGTTTTAGAGCAACCGCCGTGCCAGGCAATGTTTTCCGGGTAAGTCGTCTAAAAAGCAGCTATATGTGAGGATACCCCTTTGGACCTGGTGTTGTCTCGGGATTGATCGTTTGGCAATTTCTGTCCATTTTGAACTATTTTTGGTTCGATCTACCGCGGTTCGCTGCCGCTCTCGCACCGGTTATTGATGCTTGACCGTGACACAGCGGTCGTGCTTAGTGTCACCTTCGGGTTGTTGTTGAACCTCTCCCCTTCGGGAGAGCGACGCACAATTCCTAGACGAAGCCGAGGAATCTTAAATTCACTCGCATGAGTGAGTCAGATTCGGGCTCTCAGGGACCGACAGCAAAAAGGTTAAATTCGTAGCGGAGGTGTAGTATGGCCAGCTCGTGGGAAAGCGCCCAAGTGGATGAGAGCAACATGCCGCTTTATGTGAGCGTGCCGGAACGTGGCGGTCCGGTACCGGGGGTCGTGGTCGTCCACGGACAATCGGGCCTGGAGAGTTTTATCAAGGATACGACTCACATGCTGGCGCTCCAGGGTTACGCCGCGGTCGCTCCGGACCTTTACCACCGGGACGGTCCTGACTGCAAAGACGATAATCCGACACGGAAAGCTAGACTGCGCGACGCGGGAATCATCAAAGACATCACCAGGGCGATCCAGTTCCTGAACAATCACCGGCAGGTCGATGGCGGGCGATTAGGCATCGTCGGTTTTTGCATGGGAGGACGAATCGTTTATCTCATGTCGGCGGCTAGTCGGGATTTGAAAGCCGGCGTGATGTTTTACGGAGGCAGCACGATGGTGCCTTTCGGCGAAGGTCCATCGCCGTTTGATCGGACACGGGAAATTAGCTGCCCGATCCAGGGACACTTCGGCGCGGACGATCAGAACCCGTCACCCGAAGACATGCGCAAGCTCGACGCGGAACTCTCGCGCCATGGTAAAGCTCACGAGTTCCATACCTACACAGGCGCGGCTCATGCTTTTGCCAATCCCGGTTCCGCTAATTACCGCCCGCACGCAGCGGCCCTCGCATGGCCTAAAGCCATGGGATTCTTCAGCCGGCATCTTGCCTTCCCAAAGAACGGTCAAACCTGAGTCATGCGGGCGAAGCCGCCCGATGTCAAAGCGACAAAGTCAACTGCGGCATTTCGAAACTCGCGCCTTTAGGAATTCTAGTATTTTTTTGGTGATTCTACGCCTTCTCATGCTCAATTTTGCAGCGGCACCGGCCTTGCTCTAACGCAAGACCGCGAGCACGAATCGGTTGAAGAAAGTGAGGTGAGGATAGCGAATGAAGATATTACAAAGATTACTGGCGGAGGAGGACGGTCAAGGGCTGGTAGAATATAGTCTTATTGTTCTTTTCGTTGCCATCGTCTTTTGGGCTGCAGTCAAAGACACCACCGTCGGTGACTCACTCGCTGATCACTGGAGCAAGATCACGGACTGCGCTAGCGCCCCCATGTCTTGCAGCCCATAGTTACGCGAAACATCGCAAGTCTTTCATTTGGCATCATATCGTAGGATCTTTTTACCCCAGAGATCGATGTGCGCATCGCGGCTAGCGATACGCCCTTTTGTCCTAAAATCGGCAGGCTCAATTGGAAATCTTCAGCGCCACGCCAAGAGGCAAGGGATTATCGCCGATGCTCAATGCCGTGCCCAATCTCTCCAACTCCCAGGATGAAACCTTTTCTATCGAGACTTGTTTCGTTGCGCCATCCAACTTATCGGCTTGGGGCAATTTGATCAGGTATTTTACATTGCTGCCGTCACTCAGAGTTATCGACAGAACCCTCTGCTTGCCTTCTTCCGTGCCCAATGTCTGCAGCGAGGCGACTTGCGTCGACAGGGTAGTCTTGTTCACGGTGTCCGTATAGAGCCAGATGAAGGCGCCGATAAAGGCGACCATAAGCAACCAGCCATACTGGCCGACCCTTTTCTGCCGTTTTAAAGACCGGCTTCTCTGTAGATCGAAGAACTTGCGGTAACTCTCCCTTTCCGCCGCCACCCTTTTCGCAGGATCTTGTTCTTGCGAACTTGGCGGTTGATCGTATGCAAGCCCGATGCTGTTCAATATCATGCCTATGATCACCAAGCTCAGGGGGATGGCGAT
>JBOHVS010000187.1:0-5347 GCA_050735975.1 Binatia bacterium
TTTAGAGATGCTTTTTCCAAGTTCTTTTTCGACGACGCGTCGAAAAACATCGAACGGTTGAGCACCCACCATTAATTGGCCGTTCACGAAAAAAGTCGGGGTTCCGCGTGCACCCAACGATGCAGCCCCTGCGGTTTCGCCTTCAACCTTCTTCCGGTACTTCTCCGTTGTCAGGCAGCGGTTGAAATTTGCCGCCTTAAGCCCTAACGCCCCTGCATATTGCTTGAGTTTGGGCTGCGTAAATGCCAATGCTCCCTGATTGAGGAAGAGCCGATCGTGATATTCCCAGAATTTTCCCTGTTCTCCGGCACACTCGGCTGCCATGGCGGCTTGCTCTGAAAAATTTCCCAGGATCGCAAAATGACGGTAGATGAACCGCACCTTCCCTTGCTTTATGTAACTCTCTTTAAGTTTCGGGAGTGTGTTCGACCAGAATTTCTTGCAGAAACTGCACTGAAAATCCGAAAACTCGACGATGGTCACCGGCGCCTTCGCGCCTCCCATTGTGGCTCCCTTTCCCAAGGCTGCAAGAACTTCCTCAATGGACGAGTCCAGCGCGGCCACCGGCCCAGGCAAAGCAACTCCAGAAATGATCCAAGCAGATAGGATAATGACTTTCCATCGGTGGCTATCGAAATGCCCAATTGCAAACGTCATCTCTTTGGCTCACGAAGACGGATCGATCCGTAGTGGATGACCTCATGAGGCTCAGCGTACGTGTCGTAAATCGTCAAACTGTGTACACCTCTGGCCGAGCTACGAAGGTACATCGCACGTTGATGAAGCAGCGCCTTCCGGAACTTCTTCTCATCGACAACGCGAGAACCCTGGCGAACCAAGCGCGCCGCCTCAGCATCATCAAAGACCATCACCACCGCGTCCTCTAAATGGCCAAACTCGTCTTTTAGCTGCTCTCCAAGAAGGCGCAGAGCTTCATGCGTCGGATCAGCGCCGACCGCAATGATCAACCCTCTTCCGCCACCTGGGATACGCCATCGCGCCACCACCTGATAGTCCCAGCGACCAGTGGTAGCAGACAAACGCCCCGGGACCCACCCAAGTACGACCGATCCGATTCCAGGCACGAGTGATACGAGGACACGCTGCCTTGGCATAGCAAATTGTCCCGCGGTGCGCGCTTCTGCTTGCATATCAAGTCCTTCAGCCACGGCGCTTTCTCCCCTCTCTGGCACTCAAGGTTCATTCACTTGGTCGAATCCCAATCGCGAATTATCTCAGCCCGTGCCCCGTTTCCCAACGCAGGCATCGTCGCATCAAATAAGAACATCGAGCAAAATAGAAACGAAAGCGAAGAAATGGCAGACGGCTTGGGGGCGGTGCCACGGCCGGACGGTCGGCACAGCGGAAAAAAGGCAGGAACACGGCTGGTGTAATCGATAAATTCGTGGCCAAAAGCTGCTTTTAAATCTGCATCTTCCCGGCGCGCCTGCCGGATATACATGGCAATAAGGACGGGGCCCAAGAGTAGGGTGGGCAAAGTCGGCCATTGAATGTTGAACGCAAGGACAATAAGGATCAGCCCCAGATATTGAGGGTGGCGGAGAAGGGAGTAAATCCCCCAGGTCACAAGCTTTCCCCTCCCGCTCCAGACCGTAGCCCAAGCAATTGCCACCAGGCTCGCACCCAGGGCGATGAGGCCCATGCTGAGAACCATAACTCCGTATGCTCCTAGGTGAAGAGGAAGTATCCCGAGCCGAGCCAGGGCGAAGGCCCAGAGGTGGCTTTCCATATGACCAAAAATCCAAAAGGGGAGATCCAGTAGCGGCGCAATGAGAAAAATAGTTAGCGGGAGACCGAACATCTCGAAAAAAAGCGAGATGAAAAATGCCGTATAGAGCCCGGCGTTCCGCCACTCGACCTTTTTTCGCGGCAGCATGAAGGCGACCAGAAAAAGGATGGATATGGCCGTGACCTTCAAGAAACCCTGCAAGTTCCCGTACCAGAGCCAGAAAGGATAGCTCTGGGTTTGGGGGCCCGGCATGTGACTCACCGTATCGACGAAAAGCCAAAGAGTCCCGCTGGCTACCAGCCCGGCGGCGCCCCAACGAATGACCTGCCACAGGGTTCTTATCATTGCGGTGAAATTCCTCTTTTCACGCCTGTCTCTTCGCGCGGCGCAGCGCGCGCAGTATATCATTGACGTTCTCACCAAACTGACGATCGACCTCTTCCGTAAGAATACGGCCCTGTTTGTCGATTACCGTGTAACCCATTTCGGGCATTCGCATCTGTTTCCCATACATCCCGTACTCCCGCACGATTCCCATGTTCGGATCTGAAAGTATCGGAAACCCGAGATTCAGATCCTGGGCTAACTTCGATGCTTCTTGCTGAGTATCCATGCTCATCGCAAGCACCGCCGCACCCTCGCTTTCCAACTCTTTTACATGCGGGCGCAGCTTCACGAGCTGCTCTCGACACATGCCTCAGCCGGCGCCCATGTAAAAGATGAGCACGACTTCCTTCTTGCCGCGATAATCCTCCAGAGAAACCGCTCGACCTGTGGATGCCTGAAGGGTGAAGGACGGCGCCTTCTTGTACTCCCAGAGCGTACCTGGCCATTGCCAGGCAGCGATACCAGCAGCAATGACTACAGCCAGCATCGCACCAAAAGCCCATTTCCGGCCAACTCCACGATGATCTTTTTTCACCTTTCCCCTGTCGTGCTTCTCGCGTTTTCTGGTTGCGGTTCGTCCCATTAAGTTTCCTTTTATTAGCTGCTAAATGTTTGCCCCCGCATTGAGGGAATAAACGGCGGTACCCTTACTCTGTAGCGCCTGAAATCCTCGCCGAATGTTTTCTCAAGCTCCTGGTCTTCTTCCTTTGCAAGGAGTATGTACCTCGCGATGAGAAAGGGCGCCAAGAGAATCGTAAGAAACGTCGGCCACATGACAAGAAACGCAACGACGATGATGATTAACCCGAGATACTGAGGATGGCGTAATTTGGCATAGAGACCGGTGGTCACTAATTCTCCTTGTCCGCGGTAAACCCTCTTCCATCCCAATGCCAGCAGCGCAAAACTCACGAACAAAAGAACGGTGCTCACAAGCATCACCAAGGTAACTGCAGCCTCAAGAGGCATGAGTCCGGTTCTTGAAAGGAGGTACGCCCAGAGATGGCTTTCGTACATGCCGAATATGTTCGGCTCAACTCCAAGAAGAGGCGCGAGGACGTAAATAGTGAGAGGAATGCCGAACATCTCCGTGAAAAGACTGATAAGGAAAGCAGCTGTAAGACCTGCGCCTTTCCACTCCTTGGGCTTTCGCGGACGCGTCAAGAAGAAGAGAAAGACGAGAAAGAAAACACTGGTCGTGACGACGGCGGGCCAGTTTCCGTACCATGCCTCGAAGGGCAAGTCTTCCTTACGGCTGGAAACGGTGCTCGAAAAATCGAGCAGAGCGTATTTTATCAGCCAGGCGACGATTACAATCTGAAGCATCACGAGCCCGATCTTTACGATCCGCAGCGTCGTTCGGAGGTTTTCTTGAGTCATCGCGCAACTTTCAACGGCTTCTTAAGTAGCACAAAGCAAGCTAAAGACACCAAAATCATTGCAGCGCCAAATAGCTGCGCTGCCTGTATTCCCCAGGCGAACATCGCAGGGTCACCACGAAAAAAGTCCACGATAAAACGCGCCATCCCATAACCCGCGAGATAGGTAAAAAAATTAAATCCATCGAGGCGATGCTGCTTCCTAATTTTCCAGACCAGGAGAAAAACCAAAAAATAGGCTCCCATCTCGTAAATCTCTATTGGGTGAAGCGGGATGTTTAAAGGGGCAAGCGAACGTGGATCAGTATAAGTAATAGCCCATGGAAGATCTGTAGGTCGCCCGTAACTATCGCCGTTAAACAGACAGGCAAACTGACCTAGCGTTTGCCCTAAGGCCATCCCGGGCGCAAGCGTGTCGCCCAACTTTAGCAAAGAAATTTTATTCCTACGGCAAAACCAGAGAGCAATCAGGAAGCCGCCGATGAGCGCCCCTATGATACCGATTCCACCGCTCCATATTGCAAAGATCTCCCAGGGATGCTGCAAAAAATAACCCGGCTCCGAAAAAAGAACGAAATAGAGCCGAGCCCCTATGATCCCGCCGATAAGGCCATAGACAGCAAAATCCCGAACCAACTTGGGATCAAGGCTCTTCCTCTCCGCCTCTCTCGTGCTCATCCAGACGGCGACAAGAAAGGATAGGACCACAATAATTCCATAGGAGCGAACCTGAAAACCCGCGAATTCGAAGAGGACCGGATACATTGGTGTTTCTTTCTGATCAGTGCTCGCCGCGAAGCAGGAGTTTTAAATCCCGCCTGAGGCGTTTCATGGCCTCGGCGTCGGTCGATACGTAATAGCCGCGAATCTGGGTCTCTCGATCGACAAGAACAAACCGCGGGCTATGAGTATGCGTGGCTCCCGATTCGGGTCGCTTATCGTGAGGTATTTCCAGAGCGCCCAACCGGAAACCCTCGTTAGCAAACTTGTAGATCGTTTCTTTCTCGCCAGTCAGAAAGAACCAGCGCGCCGGATCGGCGCTGAACCGTCTTGCGTATTCAGAGAGCACCTCGGGAGTATCTCGCGCCGGGTCAACTGTGATTGAAACAAGCCGCAAATCTTTTTCATTCTTAAAATCGTCCTGGATCTGTCTCATTTGCGCGCTTTGAATCGGACAGGTATCCGGGCAGTTCGTATAAATAAAATTGATAATGGATACTTTACCTGTGAGATCCGAGAGAGTGATCCGGCGTCCATCTATTTCCGTAAACGAAAACGGCGGCACGGCGCCAAATGCCTGCAGCCCTTCCAAGGGCCTATCTTCGTCACTTCCATGGCGTTGTAATTTTCCTTGCCACTTCCACAAGCCGATTCCGAACAAAACCGACAAAACAATTACGGCAAAACCCAAGGTAATTAGTTTGCGATTGGAAAAGATCTGTTGCATCTCGTTTTGAATCTACCGAACAGAACGATATTCGCCTTTGCCTTCTTCCGCGCTGACAATTCCAAGGAGCGCCTGATCCAACTTAGCTGTGATAATTGGCACTCCTAAAGCCCCCACGTGTTTGTAAGTGATCCGGCCCTGACCATCGATGAAAAACGTCTCGGGAATTCCCCAGACGCCGTAATCGACAGCGATCCGGCCGGTCTCGTCTCTTCCATTCATGTAGGTGATCCCAAACTCTTGGATAAAACCGCGCGCGTCTTTTTCATTGTCCTGAATATTCACGCCCAAAAATACCACGCGCCGGTCTTTGTATTTCTTCCATGCTGATTCCAGAGTTTTGGCCTCCGCCCGACAAGGCACGCACCAGGAAGCCCAGAAGTT
>JBOHVS010000188.1:0-5610 GCA_050735975.1 Binatia bacterium
CTTGAGCGAGGGGTTTTCTCGCTACAGCCGGAGCTTGAGACCTTGTTGGCCGAAGCGAGCGCCTGGGTTTCGCCTTTGGCGCTTCCCGAGCTGGCGCAGGCGTAATTTCACGCAAGCCCAGCTTGACGAAAGCCACCGGCCGCGGATTGTGAACTGGTAAGGCAGAAAACAACCACAACAACACCGCGTGGATTATCACTGATATTAGCAACGACCATCGAAGCCGAGTTGTTTTGAACATCTCCACCGCCCGCTGGTCTGATATTCTCCTCCCGGAAGGTCATGCCGGTCAAACGGAAAAGGGAAACCGCACATTCATTTTGCGAGATCTTTGCTTAGGCAAAGAAAAACGGTAGCCTGGAATTTCCCCATGAACGTCCTGATGCTATACCCCAAATTTCCCGAGGAGACTTTCTGGAATACCGCCCGGTCCGTGCGGCTTCTATATCGCCGTAAGGCGATCATGCCTCCGTTAGGACTCCTGACGATTGCGAGCTACCTGCCCGAAGACTTTTCAGTGCGTCTCGTTGACCGGAACGTTTCCGAGGAGTCCGAAGCTGATTGGGATTGGGCGGACGTCGTTTTCTTGAGTCTGATGATGGCGCAGCGGGAAGACTACAGCGTTTGTGTGGCTCGAGCCGAAATGCGCGGTAAACCGATCGCGGTCGGCGGTCCTTTCACGCATGCCATGCCGGAGACGGCCATCGCCGACGCAGCATGGGTCTGCTTCGGCGAAGCGGAATCTATCATGGAGGAATTGGTCGGCGACTTGCGGGCGGACCGCCGGGGGAAACAGTACCACGGCGGGTCGAACTCGAATATGGAGCTCGTGAAGATTCCCCGTTTTGAGCTCTTACCGGACATTAACGACTACGCCACGATGGCGCTCCAGTTCTCGCGCGGCTGCCCGTTCCGTTGCGAATTCTGCGACATCATTGAAATCTACGGGCGCGTACCGCGAACCAAAGCGCCGGCGCAGATTCTCGCAGAGCTCGCCGGCCTAAAGCGGCTCGGCTTCCGCGGCTATGTCTTCTTGGTCGATGACAACTTCATTGGAAACAAGAAAAAGGCGAAAGCCATGTTGGAAGTGCTGGCGGTCTGGAATCGAGAACAGGGATATCCCTTCCGATTTTATACCGAGGCGTCGATCAATCTGGCCGATGATGAAATACTGCTGAAGCGTCTGGCCGAAGCCGGTTTCTTTCACGTTTTTATCGGCATCGAAACGCCCGATCCGAAATTGCTAAAGACGGCGCAGAAGATGCAAAACGTACCGGGAAATCCTTTGCAGAAGCTCGGCAAGATCCGGGACTATGGGATTCACGTCACCGCCGGTTTTATTGTCGGGTTCGACGGTGAACGCCAAGGCGTGTTTGATGCCCAGAGAAGCTTTATACAGGCATCGGGCATCGGGGTAGCGATGGTGGGGTTGTTGCAGGCCCTTCCTCACACGCAACTCTCGCGCCGCTTGCAGAGCGAAGGACGTCTTTTAGAAAAGATCGATCCCCGGGGAATACCCACGGTTGAGGGAATCAACTTCATTCCCAGCGGCGCGTTGACCAAGCGCGAGTATTTCGAGAATTACCGCGAACTGGTAAAAGAGCTTTTCCATCCCGCGGCTTATTTTGACCGGGTTCTGCCCGCGTATTTGAGCTTACGGAGCCAGGTGCCGCTGCGTGCCCTGTGGCGCCACGGCCGGCAGTTTCTATCCGTCCTCTCGCGAGAATGTTATCACCTGGGCGCCAGGAACAAAGCAATGGGACCTCATTTCCGGCGAACCTTTTTTCGGTTGCTGTGGAAAAATCCCGCGGCACTGGAGGCATTCGCTTTCGACTGCGCGGTTTTTTATCATTTGAACCGCCACGCCGAGTACGTGGAACGCGAACTTTCCCGCTATCTCGCCGCGCCGTTCCCAGACGACGTGTTGGACGAGGTTGCCAATTATTCCGACCGGCAAGCCGCGGCCTCTTGAGCGCCGGTAAACATTTTTAATTTTTCATTCCCTCCTATTTTCCCGCCAGCTTCTTAAAAAACCCTTCTTTTTCCAACTCGTCAAGAATGCTTTCATCGAGATATCTTTCGAGATTGCGTTCCAGTTTTGGATTATTTTTCGCGATTAGATCCACGGTATTGCGTAACCCCTCCTTGGAGACTCGCGTCGGGAAAGAAAATTTCGGGGCAAAATACTGATATGTCTCTTCGAGCGCCTTGCGGTTATCTTGCTTCAGTCTTCGTTTGTAAACGGAAAGCCCCTTTTCTTTGTCGGTCATGAATTGGTAAGTTCCTTCAGCATAGGCCCTCATGAACCGTTTTACCGTATCGCGGTTTCTTTCCAGGAAGGAGCGGCGTACGGCGACCGCTGTCATTGGATAATCGCCCGATTTGAGTTCGTTCAGATCGCTCATCACGTTCATACCCATCCGGCGAGCTTCGCTGATTTCCGGGTAGGAAAGCACCGTGGCGTCGAGCGCCTTTGCCGAAAGAGCGACAAGCCGGTTCGCGCCTCCCCCGGCCTGCACAACCGTCACCGATTCGCGGGGAATCTTCCACTCTTTGAGCACGAGAGTCACAGCCAGATCGTTGGCGCCGCCGAAATTCACGATGCCGATCTTCTTGCCGACCAGATCCGCGGGTTTGCGAATGCTCTTTTGGGCGACAAAACTAAACGGAAATTTGTTCAGCGACGCCCCGACCAGGACTATATCGGCGCCCTGCATCGTGGCTCGAATGAAACCTGCGGCGTCCAGGTGCGCGAAGTGGATGCTGTCGCTCACAAGCGCCTGTATTTGGCGCGCTGTCCCGGGAATCATCACCACTTCGCCGTCAAGGCCGTGCTTAGCGAGTAATCCTAGGTCTTTAACAGCCCACATGGACACCTGGAAGCCCGCGAACCCGGCGTACCCGATCATGTGACGTTCCTGGGCGATCGATCTCATTGGGAAAATCAACAATAAGAACACGACACAGATCACCCTGGCTAGTAGTTTCATAAGACTCCTTTCCCGCTCAACGTTACGAAGGTTAGAAATCCCGGAATGATGTAAAGTCTAAATTCCCTTTTACGGCCAATATTGGCTGTCCAGCGCCAACCAGCTCCCTGGGGCTACTTATGCTCAAGGTGAGGGTGCGAAGTCAAGAACTCCGGGCGGCCTTCAGCTTTGCTTCAATTCCGCTCCCGCCTCTCGCTCACGCGTCAGTTACATGCGATCATTAATACTTAGCTCGGTAATCTTGTATTGCCGGGGTCGAGACACAAAGCAGGGAGATATATGAACAAAATCTACTTCACGCGCGTAACGACCATGGCTTTGGTAAGCGTGATTTTATCAATGACTTTTTTGCCACCGGTCGCCGCCAATGCCGACGAGAAAACATCGGAGGTCCGGCTTGCCGCTGCGTTCCAATTGCCGCAATTACCGGGTTTGGCCGGGCCGGCGGCCGATTGGCAGCAATGGGACTCGTTCTTTACCTTTGTCGTAAAGCGCTTCGGTCAGGACATCAGCGGCGAGCTGAGAGACTCGTTGGCGGAAGCATTTCTCGACTCGCGTTACGGCTTGACCGATGCCCTGGCGCGCTTTGGCGCCGGACAGAACCCAGTGCCGCAGCTCTTTTTAGACGGCTGGAGCCGGCTGTCGCCGATCATAAAGAAGGCGCTGCCGGCCCTGCCGAAGGAGACCGTCGCCCAGTACGTGAGTTTCATCAGCGCGGCGGACCAATTGGCGGCGCTGGGGCCGCAAGGATCTCAGCTGGGGCTGTTGTCGCCTGATGCTTTAAGAGGGATGGCGCGCCTTCTGGAGCCGACCGGGGCCGCCGATCCGATCGCGTACAATCTTAACGTCGACAACGCGCTGCGCAACCTGCTCGGTTTCGGCGCTGCGATTGCCGCCCCGGCGCCGGGTACAAGACAAAGCCGCCTGCGCCGCTTGCCGCCTTCTTTAAAGGTGCTGCAAGCGTCACTGCCTTCGCTCCGGCTCGGCGTCGCACTGGCGGCCCAGCCCGATGTAAAAAAATTGAATGCATGGGTGCCGGATGAGGATGACCTTCAGCGTTATCTTCTGGCCGTCAGAAGTTTGCTTACCACACTGAGCGACAAAGTTAAGGCGAAATCGGAGCTAACCGAAGAACACAAGCCGCTCTACCGGCACATCGTACTGACCGCCGCCTGGCAGGAGAGTTGCTGGCGCCAGTTCATCAAAAAGGGCAAGAGCCTCGCGCCCCTGGCATCGGCCAGCGGCGACGTGGGTTTGATGCAGGTGAACCGAAACACATGGCGCAATCTTTACGACCTCAAACGATTGGGAGCGGATATCGAATACAACGGCAATGCCGGCGGCGAGATCCTGTATCATTATCTGACGCATTACGCGCTGAGAAAAAACGAGCACAAGCAAAAGGGCGGGAACCTTGCGCGGGCGACGTATTCGGCATACAACGGCGGCCCTAGCCAGCTGACGCGCTACCGCGCTGCTAAACAGAACCCGCAGCTCAAGAAAATCGATGAAGCGTTCTGGGACAAGTTTCAAGCCGTGAGCGCCGGTCGCGAGCTCGAAGTAAAGCGCTGCTATGGAAAGTAATCGTCGCTATTGTAAAAAACGTTTTCCTGTCGGGAATTCCCGAAACCTGGAATTGTTAAGCTGTGATGCAGAAAGCGCATGAAACGCGAGCTTGTTACTGTTAAAAGATGGGTTGGCTGAAGGAAAAGGAGACTGACGTGAGATAGACTAAAGCACGGTAGCTTTTTGTCACAGAACCGAAATATTGGGAGATTATATACTGCCTGGCTGTGTTGCACTAAGCCAGTTGTCAATCCGCTGGTGGGCAAATTGACGCATCTGGTCTTCAGCCTCCAAACCGGTTGCAAAAGTACGTCGGCTGCTGAACTCGGAATAAGGTCCGTCTTCAAAGTCTATGTTACCTTTCCATGACCATGAACGTGTCGCGGGATCTTGATTAATTACCCCAACGAAGACCTGTTTGCGGTAAGTTTCATTTATTCTGTACCTGGTTTTCTCTCCAACGTGAGTTTTCATAATGCACACTCTAGTCGTTGAGGAGTTCCAATGCAAATTCTCCTTTACCCGGCCAACCTTGAGCCGGGCACGAGCACAGTCCGCTCACGTCGTCTTCACTAGCCACGAACACGTACGTAGGCTATTCGTCGATCTTTTACGACCACCCGACGGTCAAGAGTAAGAGACCTGCCCCCAAGCTTTGACCCTTCACGGTTCATCGTTGTCCTGTCGCTTCCGCCTCCCGCCAAAACGCCCATTGCTAGAGTACGTCCGGTGCTATAGAGTTGTTACGAGATCATGCCTTCGTTTTAAAGGCGCGCAAGAGGTAGCAGGCCGGGCCACAAACTCAATGGTGGCATGAACTTCGGCTCCGATTTTAGCCGAACGGGCTCCCGGTCTTGACCCCCCTCTTCCAACATCCAAGGCTATCAAGAGCCTGAAAAGGAGAGTTTCATGAATCCTCTATTGATCATCGCCATCCCCCTGAGCTTGGTGATCATAGGCATGATATTGAACAGCATCGGGCTTGCATACGATCAACCGCCAAGTTCGCAAGAACAAGATCCTGCGAAAAGGGTGGCGGCGGAAAGGGAGAGTT